>JBCCCX010000021.1:0-20408 GCA_039033275.1 Pseudomonadota bacterium
GCCCGCGAACGATTGCGCGCGGAAGTCGAACGGCTTGCGGCTCTCGTGGACGACGCTCCGGACGAGACGGAGGTGCTCAACGGCGCACAGCTGGATACCGAGTTGGCGCGCCTCCGCGGCGAGCTATCGGCCGCCCAGGCAGGTGTGTCGGAAACGGATGTGGCGCTCGCCCGGATCGGGGAGCAGTTGGCTGCGCGACGGCGCGACGTGGCCGCGGCGCCCGACACGGCCCGCCCGGAGGCTCGTGACGCCGAGACAGGGCGGCTTTCAGCCGCCGCCGCCACGTTGAGGAGCCGGATCGAGACGGCCCGCGCCGAACGCGACGCGGCCGAGGCGAAGGGTCCGAGCGATCCCGCGCTGATCCAGTCGCGCATCGACCGCCTGTCGGAAATGAGCGAAAACCGCGCCAAGGCTCTGTCCGGCCTGCGCATGGAGGAGGCGGAACTGAATGCACGCCGCCGGGAGAGTTTCGAGCAGCGCGATCCGGACGCCGAAGCCGCGCGCCTAATCGAGCGCGTGGCGGCGCTGCGCGAAGACGTGGCGCGCCACAGCGGGCGCGCTCGCGCGCTCACCCTTCTGCGCGACACACTACGCAACAGCCAGCGCACCCTACAGGATCAGTACACAGAACCCGTCCGCCGAGAGCTCCTCCCCTTGCTACGCGAGGTGATCGACGATGCGGACATCGCCCTGGACGAGAGCCTGGGCGCGGAGGGGCTGGTGCGTGGCGGCGCGGACGATCCGCTGGAGCGTCTATCCGGTGGCACGCGCGAGCAGATCGCGGTTCTAACTCGGATCGCCTTTGCACGTCTGTTGGCACGCGGCGGTCAACCCAGCCCCGTCATCCTGGACGACGCGCTCGTCTATGCCGACGATGCGCGGCGCGGCCGCATGTTCAATGTCCTGCGCTTCGTGACCGGCGGGGACGATCCGCTGCAACTGCTCTACCTGTCCTGCCACGAACGCCACGCGCATGAGTTGGGCGGGAACCGCGTCCGCCTGGACGTCTGGCCGGAGAGCTAATCCTCGCCCCGATCCGGGCCCCGCTCTTCACCGAGGATCATCGCTTCGACCGCCTGCCCGATCCGGATCAATCCCCGTTCCAACTCCGCCACGGGCATGGACAGGACCGGCATGCAGGTCTTGTTGACGTCTACGATATAGATGCGGCCGTCGCCCCGGTGGTCGCGCAACACGTCGATGGATCCGAAGTCCAGGCCCATCGCGTCGCAAAAGCGGCCAATGTCGGACAGTTCGGCGTCCGAGAAACAGTCCCGCGGGTCGCGCAACGTCGTTTCCAGATAAACGGCACGGAAGCGGTCGGAGGTCGCCTTTTCCTTTCGGAATACTTGCACGACCGCGCCGCCCACGCAGACGCAGCGCAAATCCTCCGTCACCCCGTCCAGGACATGGCTTTCGGCCAGATGCTGGTAGACGCAGCCCGGCACCGGCTGGGCCAACGGTCCCGTCACGATGGTCCCGTCATGCACGCCGTTCACGTCCGACTTCTGCACCATGGGGCCGGAATGCTCGGTCGGGTCCAGAGTGAGGGGATAACCGAACACGTCTTCGAATATCCGGCCGACATGGGACTTCGACACGTCCGTCGCCAAGGCATTCAAAAGGCGGGCGGGCGTGTCGGGGATCGTCACGTCGGAGACGGTCCGGTCGTCGAAGATCATCACCGCGTCCGCCTGGCGCGGGTCGCGCACGTGCCGGATGCCCGTCCCCGACAGGGCTAGCGGGAGCGTGTACCAGGGCGCGGCCGGCTGGGGGAAGTAGGCGATCGTGCCGCGCCTTCCGGGTCGCCGCGCGCGGCCGCGAAAGCTCAGCCAGGGCACGGTCCAGGCCCCGCGCAGAATGCTGCGATCCCAGGTGATGCGCCCGCCCACGGCGCGCCAGTAATCGAGCCAGCCTGTCATGCCTGTGCCTTAGAAAGGCTCGCCGTCACGGTCGAGACAATTAGACGGGATAGCCGCGCCAGCGCTTTACCGTCTTCATCACCAAGCTGCTCTGAATGCGGATGACATGCGGCAGGCCGGAAATGACGCGGCGGTGGATGCGCTGATAGTCTTCCGTGTCGCGTGCGGCGACCCTGAGCACATAGTCGGCCGGACCAGTCGTCAGGTGGCATTCCAGCACTTCCTCGCGCGACAGCGCGGCACGCTCGAACTCGCCCAGCACGGTTTCGCTCTGGCCTTCCAGCGTGACCTCGACGAAGAAACTCATGGCATAGCCCAGCGCCTCGGCGTTCAACCGCGCGCCATACCCCTCGATCAGGCCGCGCTCTTCAAGCAAGCGGATGCGGCGATGGCAAGCGGATGCGGAAAGCCCCACCGCTTCGCCGATGGTCGCGGCCGACCGGCGGCTGTCCGCCTGCAATTCGCGAAGAATCTTGCGGTCCGTCTGCTCGATCATCGAAAACCCCTCACCATTTTCTCGATTGTTGGGACGTTTACGCGCGACTCCGGCATTCGTGAAGGCCGTTTCGGGACCATTTGCACCGAGGAATCGTTTAGGTCGGCATAATTCTCTCACCCTTCTTTCCGAAAGGCTTCCCATGCGCATCGGCGTCCCCAAGGAAATCAAGAATCACGAATACCGCGTCGGGCTGACGCCGGAGTCCGTCGCCGAGCTGATCGCGGACGGCAACGAGGTCTGGGTCGAGACCCGAGCCGGGAGCGGCATCGGCGCCGACGATGCGGAGTACGAAGCCGCTGGAGCCGTCATCCAACCGGACGCTGCCACCGTGTTCGAAGGCTGCGAGATGATCGTGAAGGTCAAGGAACCGCAGGCCGTGGAGCGCGCCATGCTGCGGCCGGGCCAGATCCTCTACACCTATCTCCACCTCGCCCCCGACCCGGACCAGACGCGCGAGCTGCTGGAGTCCGGCGCGGTCTGCATCGCCTACGAGACCGTGACGTCCGACCGGGGCGGCCTGCCACTGCTCAAACCCATGAGCCAGGTCGCCGGGCGCCTCTCCATCCAGGCCGGCGCCAACGCGCTGCAGAAGGAGAATGGCGGGCGTGGCGTGCTTCTGGGCGGCGTGCCGGGCGTGAATTCCGGCAAGGTGCTCGTCATCGGCGGCGGCGATGTGGGCTACAATGCCGCACTGATGGCTGTGGGCATGCAGGCGGACGTGACGATCCTGGAACGCTCCAACACCGTCATGGAAAAGCTCTCCTACGAATTCGGCGTGCGGGCCAATGTGGAACGCTCCACCCCCGCCGTGTTGCAAACGCGTCTGGCCGAAGCCGACCTCGTGATCGGCGCGGTGCTGATCCCCGGCGCGGCCGCGCCCAAGCTGGTCACGCGCGAGATGCTGGGCGGGATGAAGGAGGGCGCGGTCCTCGTGGACGTGGCCATCGACCAAGGCGGCTGTTTCGAGACCTCGAAGCCGACCACCCACGCCGATCCGATCTATATCGTGGACGGCATCGTCCATTACTGCGTCGCCAACATGCCGGGTGCCGTGCCGCGCACCTCGACCTATGCGCTCAACGCCGCGACCGTCCACCATGCCAAGCGCATCGCCCGTCTCGGCTGGAAGGACGCTATGCGCGAGGACCCGCACCTGCTGAACGGGCTGAATGTCTGCGAAGGCAAGCTGACCATCGAGGCCGTCGCCGAAGCGCAGGGGCTGGAGTGGGTCCCGGCGGAGAACATGTTATAAAGATTCTAATTGTCCTCGGCATTTATTGCCGGGGCCTGGTCAATGGATGGCTCACAAGATGATTGCGGTAAGACCGTCCTCGTCTTGTGGACCCGATCGATGGCAGACCCCGGCAATAAATGCCGGGGACAAGCGTTTGTCGTCTGCTATCGGTGGACTGTGACGCCCACTCTCCACCTCTCCTGCGCCGTCTCCGCCGACGGCTATCTCGACGACACTTCCGATCCACGCGCGATCCTGTCCTCTCCCGAGGACCTCGACGCCGTGCTGGCTCTGCGCGCCCGGATGGACATGATCGTCGTCGGGGCCGAAACGCTGCGCCGGGACGACCCGTCCCTTGCCACGCGCGGCGAAGCGCATGTGACGGCGCGGGCCGAGGCGGGTCGCGCGCCCGACCCAGTCAAGGTCGTGGTGACGCGCTCCGGCGACATCCCGCGCGACCGCGCCTTCTTCCGCACCGGCGAGGCCGAGCGGATCGTGCTGTCTCGCACGCCGACCGATGCACTTGGAACCGTCGAGCTATTCAGCGGCGACCCGATCGATGCGGTGCTGCGTCTTGCCGAAGCGCGAGAGCTTCCCGACATATTGATCGAGGGCGGCGCGCAGATGCTCCGCCTCTGCCTGCCCCGCGCGCGTTCCTTGCGTCTGGCGATCAGCTCCCGCACTCTGGGCGCAAAGGGCCATGCCCGCCTGTTCGAGGATGTGGACGGCTTCGTGGACGCGCAGCACATCACCCGCACCGAAATCCTGGGCGGCACGACGATCCACCATATCGACCTGCTCATGTCCCGCCTCCGACCCCTGATGGAGCGGGCCTTCGCCCTATCGGAAACCTGCCCGCCCAGCGAGACGGCCTTCGCGGTCGGGGCCATCGCCTGCACGGAAGACCTTTCCGTTCTCGCCACCGGCTATAGCCGCGAGACCGGCCCCACGGACCATGCCGAAGAGGCGATGCTGTCCAAGCTGGACGCCCCGCCGCATACGGTGATCTGCACGCTGGAGCCGTGCCTGACCCGTGCCTCCAAGCCGACCGGGTGCGCGGAGCGCCTGGTGTCGGCCGGTGTGCGCCGCGTCGTCTACGCCGTCGCCGAAGACGAAACCTTTACGCGCCAGTCCGGCCTGACATATCTGCGCGACCACGGGGTCGAACTGGTCCACGTGCCCGGTTTCGAAGCCCGCTTCCGCGCGGCGAACGCCGCGCTATATGGGATCGCATGAACCCCCTCATCGTCATTCCGGCGCGCTATGCATCGTCCCGCTTTCCCGGCAAGCCGCTGGCCGAGATCGGCGGCGTGCCGATGCTGGCGCGCACGGCCGCAGTGGCGCGACAGGTCGGCCCTTACGTGGTGGCGACCGACGATGCGCGCATCGAGCGTTTCTGCCGCGATCACGGCTTTCCAGTGGTCATGACGGACCCGGACCTGCCCAGCGGGTCGGACCGGGCCAAGGCGGCGGCCGACCTGTTCGCGCCGTCCGCCAATGTGATCGTCAACCTGCAAGGCGACGCACCCTTCACGCCGCCGGACTATATTCGCGCCTGCCTCGATACGCTGGGGGCGGATGGGGCGGCGGACATCGCCACGCCGGTCGTGCCCCTGTCCTGGGACGCGCTGGACGCATTGCGGGACGCCAAGCAGGAAACGCCTTTTTCCGGCACGACAGCGATCGTCGGGGCGAACGGACGGGCACGCTGGTTTTCCAAGCAGATCGTCCCGGCTCTGCGCGACGAGGCGTCCCTGCGCGCCAAGGGCGGCCCGTCGCCCGTGCTGCAACATGTCGGGCTCTACGCCTATCGCCGGGACGCGCTCGAACATTACGTGTCGCTACCGCCATCGCCTTACGAACGGCTGGAGGGGCTCGAGCAGCTGCGGGCGCTGGAGAACGGGCTCGTCATCGCCTGCGCCCGCGTCGAGCCGCACGCCATGAGCCAGGCCGGGATCGACACGCCCGAAGACCTGGCCCGCGCCGAAGCCAAGTTGCAGGAATTGGGCTTGTGACCGCCAGTCTTGGGAGGCGCGTCACAGTCGTCCGGCACGGCAACACATTCGATCCGGGCGAGACGGTGCGCCGCGTCGGGCGCGGCACGGACCTGCCGCTGTCGACGTCAGGACGCGCGCAGGCCGAGGCCCTGGCCGCGCAATTCGCGAAGACACGGTTCGACCGTGTCGTCAGCTCGCCCCTGCTACGCACCCGCCAGACGGCAGAGGCCATTTCAGCACCAGTCATCTTCGACGACCGGTTGTTGGAGATCGACTACGGCCCGGACGAGGGTCAGCCGGAAGAAGCGGTGGTCGCACGGCTCGGCGCGGATGCGATCCGGCGCTGGGACGATGACGCCGTCCCGCCGCGCGACTGGCTTGTCGATCCGGGTACGATCCGATCCGACTGGACAGCGCTGCTTAACGAGAGTGTCGGCGAAACGCTGATCGTGACCAGCAACGGGATCGCGCGCTTCCTGCTGGACGTGGCCGACCATGACGGCGCGGCGCGCAAGCTCAAGACCGGGGCCTACGGCACGGTCGAGCAAACGCCGGACGGTTGGCGCGTGCGTGCCTGGAACGTCAGACCACCCCTTCGCTGAGGAAGTCGTGCATGTGCAGCAGCCCGACCGGCGCGCCGCTTTCCACCACGAACAGGACCTGGATCTGCTTGCGATTGAGCAGGCCGAGCGCATCGGCGGCCAGCGTATCCGGCCCGACCGTGATCGGCCCTGGCGTCATGATGTCGGTCGCACGCAGGCTTGCCAGGTCGCGCCCAATGTTCCGGCGCAAGTCCCCATCCGTCACCACGCCCATCAAGCGACCGTCCTCGACGATCCCGGCCGTGCCCGCACTGCCCTGCGTTATGATGGCGACCAGTTCGTCTATCGGCGTGTCCGGCCCTGCCAGCGGCATGGGTCCGTCGCGCATCACATCGGCCACGCGCCGGAACGCCGCGCCCAGCTTCCCGCCCGGATGAAAGGCCAGGAAGTCGTCGCGCCCGAAGCCCCGGCCGCGCACCAACGCGACCGCCAGCGCGTCGCCCAGCGCTATCATCAAGGTGGTCGAGGTGGTCGGCGCGCGCGTGACCGAGCAGGCTTCCGGCGCGTCCGGTAGGATCAGCACAGGATCGGCCGCCCGCGCCAGTGAACTGTCCGCCACCGATGTCATGGCCACCAGCGGGATGTCGAACCGCGCGCAGTAGCTGACCATGTCCGACAGTTCCCGCGTCTCGCCGGAATTGGACAGGGCCAGCACGAGGTCGTCGCGCCCGATCATGACCAGATCGCCAAGGCTGGCCTCGGCCGGATGGACGAAGCTGGCGGGCGTGCCCGTGCTGGCCAGGGTGGCGGCGATCTTGCGCGCCACATGGCCCGACTTGCCCATGCCCGACACTACGACCCGCCCCGGCGCGGCGCGCACCGCGTCCACGGTCGCGACCAGCGCATCGGCCAGCGATCCGGAGCGGAGCGCGTCGGCCAACGCGGCCAGCGCATCGCGTTCCACCTCCACCGCGCGGCGGGCGTCGTCCAGGATCTGGCTGTGCGTCCGGTCTGTCATCATCCGTGTCTTGCTGGCATGAGGGCTTCGCCCTACCCCGCGTCCCCAAACGCGTAAAGCACCGGACCCGCTATGACCGCCCCCGCCTTCCACCATGTCACCGTCGCCGCGCCGAAAGGCGGCACAGATGTCGTTTTCGGCAACGACCGGCCTTTCGCCCTGTTCGCCGGTCCGTGCGCGATGGAAAGCCGCGACCACGCCCTGTTCATGGCGGACGCGATCCGCTCTGTGACCGACCGTCTCAGCATCGGCTTCGTCTACAAGACGAGCTTCGACAAGGCGAACCGCACCAGCGCGGGTTCCGCGCGCGGCATCGGCCTGCACGAGGCGCTGCCGGTCTTCCAGGCCGTCAAGGACGAGATCGGCGTGCCCGTGCTGACAGACATCCACCTGCCGGACCAATGCGCGACGGTCGCCGAAGTGGTGGACGTGTTGCAAATTCCCGCTTTCCTGTCGCGCCAGACCGACCTGCTTGTCGCGGCCGCAAAGACCGGCCGGGTCATCAAGATCAAGAAGGGTCAGTTCCTCGCCCCATGGGACATGAAGAACGTGGCGCAGAAGGTGATCGATGCGGGCAATCCCAACGTGCTGTTGACAGAGCGCGGGGCGAGCTTCGGCTACAACACGCTCGTGTCCGATTTCCGCGGCCTGCCGACTATGGCGCGCGACACGGGCCTGCCCGTCATCTTCGACGCAACCCATAGCGTGCAGCAACCGGGCGGCCAGGGCACGACCAGCGGCGGACAGCGCGAGATGGTCCCGACCCTGTCCCGCGCGGCGGTCGCAGTCGGCGTCGCGGGCATCTTCGCCGAAACGCATAACGATCCATCCAGCGCGCCCAGCGACGGCCCGAACATGATCCCGTTGGAGCGGCTGGAGACTTACTTGCGGGAATTGCGCGATCTCGACCGGGTGGCGAAGGGGCGGGAGAGCCTGCACTTTTTCTCGGACTGACGCGGGTTTCGTTCACTCTCTTTTCTTAAACCCTCAGCACCCCTCCCGGCCCCTACTCCCTCAATTTTCGTTCCCGGCATTTATCAAGCCTGAACCCAGCTTGATCAGGTAGAATCTGCTCTTGGAAACGTTCACTAGACGAGTGGCTCTGGCCGCTTTCCACTTGTGGCGAGGCTGGAGACCCACCCATCTCTCTTTTCCCCGTCCCCGGCATTTATTGCCGGGGTCTGGCCTCGTGATTCACCACAAGAAGCGGGCGGGCGGGACGGCTCGTCTTGTGAAGCTTACCGACAGCAGACCCCGGCAATAAATGCCGGGGACGACGTACAGTTAAACTATCTGCTCATCACGCCGACAGATGGATGAGCTGGAGGTCAGCCAGGACATGTCCCTTTCCGGCTAAAGAGATCCCATCACGGCGCGCAGTTTCTCCAATGCCTCGCGCATCTCCGTTTCGCCGATGATCAGCGGCGGGGCCATGCGCAGGACGTTGTCGCCGGCCGTGCCGACCATGAGCTTGTGGTCGAGGAGCTTTTTCTTGGCTTCCAAATGGTCGCCCGGCACCTTCATCTTCAGCCCGATGAGCAAGCCCTTGCCACGCACCTCTTCGATCCGGTCTGGAAACTCGTCCTTCAGCCCTTCGAGGCTCTGGCGGAAGGCGTTGGACACGTCGCGAACGTTTTCCAGAAAACCCGGATCGCTGATGCGGTCGAACACGGCGATCCCGGCCGCCATGGCGAGCGGGTTGCCGCCATAGGTGGTCCCGTGCGTGCCGGGCACCATGTGCTTGGCCGCTTCTTCGGAGGCGATGACGGCACCCAGCGGGAAGCCCCCGCCCACGCCCTTGGCGACGGCCATGATGTCGGGGTCCGCCCCTTCCACCCATTGATGCGCCCAAAGCTGGCCCGTCCGGGCCGCGCCGCACTGCACCTCGTCATAGATGAGCAGCGCATCGTGTTCGTCGCACAGTTCGCGCAAGCCCCGCAGGCATTCGGGCGGCAGGGCGCGTACGCCGCCTTCGCCCTGGACGGGTTCGACCAGGACCGCCGCCGTCGTGTCGCCGATAGCCTCTTTCAGCGCGTCATGATCGCCGAAGGGCAGGTTGACGAAGCCGGGCAGGCGCGGGCCGAAACCTTCGAGATATTTCGGATTTCCAGCCGCGTTGATGGCCGCGAAGGAGCGGCCGTGGAACGCCCCGCCGAAGCCGATAATGTCGGACTTCTCCGGACGGCCTTCGCCGTATTGGTAGCGGCGCGCCGTCTTCATGGCGAGCTCCAGGCTCTCCGTCCCGGAATTCTGGAAGAAGACCTTGTCCGCCCAGGGCAGCGCCTCGCAATAGCGTTTGGACAGCTCGACCTGCCCCGGCACCTTGAACATGTTGGACAGGTGCCAGACCTTTTGCATCTGGTCGTGGACAGCCTCGGTCACGTCTGCGGGAGCGTGACCGAGCGCGTTGACGGCGATGCCGGCGATGAAGTCGAGATAGCGCTCGCCCGTGTCGGTCCAGAGATAGGCACCTTCGCCGCGCTCGAACACGATGTCAGGTGGATTGTAGCAGTCGAAGAGGTGGTTGCCGTGGGCCATGAGGGTGTCCTTTCTTCCCTCTAGCTTTTGATCCGCCAGCCTGCGCGCAGCACCAACCAGACGGCCAGGAAGAGGGCGATATTCAATGCGCCGATAAAGACAACCCCGAACAGGAGATTGGCATCCGTTTCTCCCGTGAAGCCGTCGCGGAACCCGTCGATCAGGTAGAAGAGCGGATTGCCCTGGATCAGCGTCTGGAACGTCTCGGGCAGCACGTCGATGCGGTAGAAGGTGCCGGACAGGAAGGACAGGGGCAGGATGATGAACTGATTGACCACGGCGAGCTGGTCGAATTTCTCCGCCCAGATGCCGGACAGCACGCCGATCATCGCCATCATGACGGACGCGCTCAGCCCGAAATAGAGCACCGCCCAGAGATGGAGCGGCACGAGCGGCGTGAAGACAGACAAGGCGAGCGCGGTCGCGACGGCCACGAGCACGCCGCGCGTCGCCGCCCCGGCGATCCAGCCGACCGCCAGCTCCGTCGGCGACAGGGGCGGCATCAGCACGTCCGTGATCGAGCCCATCATCTTGCCGGTCATAATGGAGGACGAGCTGTTGGCGGCGGCATTGTTGAGAATGCCCAGCATGACGAGGCCAGGCGCCAGGAACGCCATGAAGGCGGACGGGTCGGGCCGCAGCGCGGCGAAAGCCAGCACGAACACGGTCATGTAGAGCAGGTTGGAGATGATCGGCGCGAGCAGCGTCTGCGGCGCCACGCGCATGAAGCGCTTCACCTCCTTCTTGTAGAGGGTCCAGAGCCCCATCCAGTTGACGGGACCCAGGTCCCGGCTTTTCGCCAAGGGGGCTGGCTTAGCGTGCAGTGATGCGTCTGACATGGGGTGCGCCTAGACGGTCGCCCCGTTTTTGTCCAAGCGGGATTGGAGGGTGCGTCCGCGGTGCGGCTGTGGAACCGAATGCAGGCTTCGCGGATTCCCATAGGGTTGCCTGTGGACGAAGCAGCCACAATATCTTGATTGTTGTGGATAGGCACAGCCCCATATTTTGTGGGCGGCGAGGGCCTTGCTACAAGATGTTCGTCAGAGGGAAACAACATATGGTGTGCGCCCGGGGCGGTAACGTCCGGGGCGCGCCCACCGCAAGGAGATCGTCCATGAGCAGCTGGACCGAAGACCGCGTCGCCACATTGAGCAAGCTATGGGCCGACGGCCTGTCCGCCTCCCAGATCGCCAAGCAGCTGGGCGGGGTGACGCGCAACGCCGTGATCGGCAAGGTGCACCGGCTCGGCCTGTCGGGCCGCGCCAAACCAAGCCGTCCCAAACCCGCCAAGCCCGCCGCGCCGAAAGCCACCCCCGCCGCTGCCATGAGCGCCTCTGCCAAAGCCAAGCCCGCGCGCGCGGAAAAGCCTGCCGCGGCCAAGGCGGCCAAGAAAGAGGCCGCGCCGGCCACGCTGCCCGTCTCGGTTGAAGCGCCGCTCAAGGCCAAGCCTCTCAAGGATGGGTCCTACGCCACCATCCTGACCTTGACCGACCACATGTGCAAATGGCCGATCGGCGATCCGACGAACGACGAGTTCCGCTTCTGTGGCCGCAAGACCGATCCGGAAGAGCCCTATTGCAAGGCTCACTCCATGGTCGCCTACCAGCCGTCGCGCCGCCGCAACAGCTCCGGCAAGATGATCAGTATTGGCCCGGCTCCCACATCCCGGAAGCGCTTGCGCTAGCGCTGGAGGGACCGTTTTTCAGTCGCCCGGTTCTGCAAAGAATATCGTAACGCACCGTCCCCGGCATTTACTGCCGGGGATAATTCGTTTCCCTATAAATCCGCCTCCCTCTCCGGACGAGAGGAAATCAAAGGGGCGCCGCCTTTCCTCATCACATTTGAAAGGCGCGTCTTGCCGGACGCGCCTTTTGCTTTACGCGTAACGCGGTGCGGCGCTTCCTTCCCAAACCCGTGGCCCGGTCGCTTTCCGCGCGGCGGTTATTGCTGACCATCGGCTTCGTTCTGCTGGCGGAGCTACTGCTTTTCATTCCCTCCATCGCCTTTTTCCGCCAAGAGGGGCTGGAGATGCGGGCGCGGTCCGCCAGCCTTGTCGCCGAAGCGTTGATGAGCCGCCAGTTCGACGGCCCGTCGCGCGAAGCCTCACAGATGCTGGCCGAACAGTTCATGCGTCAGACCGATGCCCGCCTCCTCGCCGCGTTCCAGGATGGACAGACGCTACTGATCCTCGGCGAACCGCCTGCGGACGGCGCGGACATCATCGCGGTGGAGGACCTGCGTTCGCCTGCCCGCCTGCCGAACTTCGTGGCGACGGCAACGGATTTTTTTGCCCGTGGCGACGGCTATCTGCGCCTGATCGCGCCGTCTCCCATCGCCGGGCAAGACCGGCTGGAATTGCTGGTGCCGTGCGCGTCCATCGGTGCGGAACTGAGGGCCTATGCCGGACGCATCCTCGTGCTGTCGCTGTTGATCGCGGGCATTGTGGGCGTGTTGATCTACCTGTCCATGCTGCGATTGATCGTGCGGCCCGTGCAGCGGCTGGCAGGCGATATGACCGCGTTCCGGGAAGCGCCGGAGCGCCGCCGTCACATGGGCGCACCGCCCGACCGCCGCGACGAGATCGGCCAGCTCCAGCGCGAATTCCACGAGGTCAAGCAGAGCTTGCGCTCCGCGATCCGGCAGCGCGAGCGGCTGGCCAGCCTTGGCCTGTCGGTCACCAAGATCAACCACGACCTGCGCAACGTACTGTCGACCGCCCTTCTGATGGCCGACCGCCTGTCGATGATGAACGACGATCCGCGCCTTGTGGATATGGGCGAACGACTGACCCGGACGGTGGAGCGCGGCGTGGGCCTAACGGAGGAAGTGCTGGAATACAGCTCCGCGCACGAGCCGGAACCGGTTCCGGAACGTGTTCAACTGGGTCGGATCGCCGCCGACCTGCAGATGGATATGCGCACCGCTTTTCCGCGCGTCTGGGTGTCGAACCGGGTCGGCCGGGATGTGTGGGTGATGGCCGACCCGGAGCAGCTCTACCGCATCCTGTCCAATCTCGTGCGCAACGCCGCGCAGGCCATGTCGGACAGGGCCAATCCTCGCGTGGAGATATCCGCCGATATCGTCGCCGACACGGCCATCGTCCGGATCGAGGATAACGGTCCCGGCCTGCCGGAGAATGTCGAGGACAGGCTGTTCCTACCGTTCACGCGCGGCACCAAGGCGGGCAGCACGGGGCTGGGTCTGTCCATCTCACGCGAACTGGCCGAAGGGATGGGCGGCACGCTCGAACTGCTGGAGACTGGTCCGGACGGCACAACGTTCATTCTCGGTCTGCCGCTTGCGGCTGATTGAGATAGCAGGGATATTCGGAACTGTTCCGGTCTGCGCGGATTCGTCTCATATGGAATGGCTGACCGACCTACCCCTCGTGCCGCGCGTGCTGATCGCCGCGAGCGCGACATATTTCTTCGTGATCGCCCTGATGCGCATTTCCGGCAAGCGCACCGTGGCGCGCATGAACAGCTTCGACTGGATCCTGAACGTCGCCATGGGCAGCTTGGCGGCCAGTGCGATCCTGACGCCCGCGGACCTGCCCGCCTCTTTGCTCGGCATGACGGCCATGGTCGCCTTGCAATGGCTGTTGACCCGTCTGACCTACCGTTATCCGGCCTTCTCCAAGTGGATCAAGGAAGAGCCCGCCCTGGTCGTCAGCAACGGCAAGATGGACAAAACCGCCATGTCGCGGGCTCGCATCAATGAGGACGAGGTCATGGGCGAAGTGCGCCGGGCGGGACTGAGCGACATTCGTAAGGTCGGCGCCATGACGTTCGAGCCGGACGGCTCCGTCACGGTCATCGAATCGGACGGCTACCTGCCCCGCTCCGAAATCCCTCGCGCCGAGGAAAATGACGGCTTCACCATGCACCGAGGCCGCGATGCGGCTTGAGGCTGTTGCGTCCGGGTGCCCTAGGGCGCTTCGACGCGGGCGACCGTGCCTTCGCGCCGCGGGTCGGCCCCGCCTTCCAACGTGCCATCCTCTGTCCGGCGGATGATGTGCAAGCCACTGATCTCGCCGCGCGAGCGGACCACCTCATGCCCCAGGGCTTCCAGCCCCTCGATAATGTCGGACGGCAGGCCGAACTCCTGCGCCGGTCCTGCCCGCTGCACTTCCTCCGTGTCCTCCTCGGGCAGGTCCTTGGCTTCGAGCCGGACCGAGCCGTTTCGCGCGATGACGTTGGGCAGTTCGATCGCCTCCTGCACCGATAGGTTCCAATCGATCAGCCCCACCACGGATTTGGCCGTGTAGGCCAGGATTGCGTTGCCGCCGGGCGAGCCGGTCGTGAAGGCGAAGTCCCCGCCTGGGCCAAACACGATATGCGGGGCCATGGAGGAGCGTGGCCGCTTGCCGGGCTGCACGCGATTGGCAACCGGGCGGCCTTGGGCGTCGACCGGCGCGAAGGAGAAATCCGTCAGCTCGTTATTGAGCATGAAACCGCCGACCATGCGCTGCGACCCAAACGGCGCTTCCACCGTGGTCGTCATCGACACGATCAACCCGTCCGCGTCCACGATCGTGAAGTGCGATGTGCCGGGAACTTCGCCCGTCGCGTCGATGCCGGCGGGTCCCAGATCGCCCGCATCATAGGTCGACAAGGCTGTGCCGGCATCTATCAGTCCAGCCCGTTCTGATAGGTAGTCTGCGTCGAGCATGGCCTGGACGGGTACGTCGACGAAGGCCGGATCGCCGACATAGCGGTCTCGGTCGGCATAGGCGAGCTGGCTCGCTTCGATGAAGAGATGCCATCCGGCCAGGCTCGGACCAGCGGCGGACATGTCGAAGGACTCCAGCGTGCGCAGGATCGCCTGCACGCCCACACCGCCTGACGAGGGCGGCGGGGCAGAGCAGAGGCGGTAGGCGCGATAGGTCGAGCAGAGCGCCGACTTCTTGATCGGCTGGTAGGCGGCCATGTCCGCCAGCGTCAGCGTGCCCGGCAAGGGCTCTTCGCGCGTCTTGTCGATGATCGACTGGGCGATAGGTCCGGACAATAGCGCGCGCGGATCGGCCTGCAGGGCGCGCAACGTGCTGGCATAGGCTGGATTGTCGCGCAGGAAGCCCGCCGGGATGGGCTGCTCCGGATCGCCGTCCACGAAGAAATAGGCGCGCGCATTGTCGTCGCGCGGGAGGACGAACTTACCCATACGCGCAACGAGGTCCGCCATTCGCGGGCTGACCTCGAACCCATCTTCGGCCAGTTCGATCGCGGGCTCCAAGGTCTCCGCCCAGTTCAATCGGCCATAGTCGGCGTGGGCCATGCCGAGCATGGCGACCGCGCCGGGAACGCCGGTCGAGCGCCCAGACGCGATACCGTCGAAATAGCGCAAGGGTTGGCCATCATCGCCCAGGAACAGCTCCGACGTCGCGCCGGACGGGGCCGTCTCGCGCCCGTCATAGGTCCAGGTCTCGTTCGTGTCTGGATCGTGCAGGACCAGGAAGGCACCACCGCCGAGGCCCGAACTCTGCGGTTCCACGAGCCCGAGCACGGCCTGCACGGCTACGGCGGCGTCCAAGGCAGAGCCGCCAGCGCGCAACATGCGTGCGCCGGCTTCCGTCGCATGCGGATTGGCAGCGGCGACCATGCCGTGCGGATAGACGGTCGCAGAGTCTTCAGCGCGCGTGTCGGCTGCCTGCGGCGTGCCTGGTACGTCGTCTGCGCCCGTGCCACTGTCTGCAGCGGGCTGGCAGGCAAACAAGGCCAGAACAGCGCAGAACAGGGCCGGACGGCGTAAGCTTGTGCCGACGGAGCGGCGGAGTAGAGTCTTCTTCTGTGTCTGCGTCATGGCGTTCGCTTTGGCGTGTGCGTGCCGATGGTGCAAGCCGTGCAGATCAATCGCAGCTATGTGACAGGTCGCCTATTGTTTCGATTCCGAACGGACCCAAATCCTACTCGCAGGCTCGCATTACTTGTTCCCTTGCGGGCCTGCACCGTCCCCGCGTCCGCTCTGTCTTCTGGAGGTCGCCATGTTGATTCCCATGCGCAGCACGCTGATCGACGCCGTGTCCTATGACGGCGCAGCGAGACGTCTTTACGTACAGTTGAGGGCGGGCAACGCCTACACATATGACAGCGTCCCGCCCCATGTCTTCCAGCGGTTCGTCGAAGCGGACAGTCCCGGCGCCTACTATAATCGAGTGATCAAAGGCTTCCGTTCCTGCCGCGTCGAAGACGATGGCTGGAGCGGCGGGCAGGTATGGAACGGCGAGCCGTTCGGCTGAAGGCAGACGGTCCGGCTATTCGGACAAGCACCAGTTCAGCACGGCCTTTTGCGCGTGAAGCCGGTTCTCGGCTTCGTCCCAGATTGCCGATTGCGGGCCCTCCATGACCTCTTCCGTTATTTCCTGCCCGCGATAGGCCGGCAGGCAATGGAGGACAGTCGCGCCCGGCTTCGCCCGCGCGACCCGCGCCGCATCCAGATTGTATCCAGACAGCGCCTCCACGCGCTGGTCGTAGTCTTCGTCTCCCATGGACACGAAGCAATCCGTCACCAGCGCGTCGGCATGCCGCGCCGCCTCATCGGCATCGTTCGTGAGAGTGATGGATGCGCCGGAGGCTCTTGCACGCTCGACGTCCTGCCCGCGTAGCGAATATCCTTCGGGGCTGGCGACGACGAGTTCGAAGCCGAGCTGAGCAGCGGCGTTCACGAAGCTCATGGCGACATTGTTGCCGTCGCCGACCCAGGCGATCCGCGCGCCCCGCAGCTCCACGCCACGCTCTTCCAACGTCATCAGGTCCGCCAGGATCTGGCAAGGGTGGTTGTAGTCCGACAGGCCGTTAACGACCGGGACCGTCGCATGGGCAGCGAACTTGGTAAGCGTGTCGTGGCGGTTGACCCGCATCATGACCGCATCGACATAGCGCGACAGGACTCGTGCCGTGTCGCGAACCGGCTCGCCCCGTCCCAGTTGCATTTGGTCGGCAGTCGCCACGATGGCAGACCCGCCCAACTGACGCATCGCCTGCTCGAACGAAAACCGCGTCCGCGTGGACGACTTCTCGAACACCATGGCCAGCGTGTGGCCGGTCAGCGGCGCATCGTCGTCTGGGGCCCCTTTGGGTCGTCCATTTCGCGCCCGCTTGCGGGCATGGGCGTCATCGAGCAGGGCCCGCAGCTCGGATGCTGACAGGTCGGAGAGGCAGAGGAAGTGCTTCATCGCCCCCACATGGCGCAAGGGCGGTTCGGGTTCAATGTTCTCCATTTTCCTGCATCGGGAAAAGATAGGCGGCCATAGCCGTTGCGATGACGGCACCCACAATCTGACCGACCAGGAAACCGGGCAGGTCGGCAGGACGAACCCCCGCGAACGTGTCGGACAGGGAGCGCGCGATGCTGATGGCCGGGTTGGCGAAGCTGGTCGAAGCCGTCCACCAGTAACCCGCCACGATGACGAGCGCGACCGCGGCAGGTACGGCTCTGGGCGCATAGCGGACCGCGCCGAATATGGCGAAGACCAGCGCGAAGGTCGCCACGCCTTCCGCCACGATCTTGGCCAGACCCGACCGGTCCGTCTGGGCAATTTGCAGCACGGGCAGTTCGAACATGAGATGGGCGAGCCAAGCCCCGCCGATGCAGCCCAAGACCTGCGCGACAATATAGAGGGCCGCCAAGCCGGGTCCGATGTCTTGCCGCAACAGGAACGCCAAGGTGACGGCAGGGTTGAAATGCGCGCCCGACACTGGCGCCAGCGTGGCGACCAGCACCCACAGGATGGCCCCGGTTGCGGCCGTATTGCCGATCAGCGCGATCCCGTCATTGCCGCTTGCCACACCCACGGCGAGGATCCCGGACCCCACCACAACGCCCGCAAGCAGGAGAGAGCCGAGGAATTCCGCCGTCAGCTTGCGTCCGGTCGTGATCATGACGGTCCCCAGCCCTCTATCGTGGTATGCCGCTCCTTAGCGTTTGACCGTCAGCTGTAAATGGGGTGGAACGGACGATCGCCGCGACCGGTCGGGCAGAGCGGGCGCAGAGGGCATGCGTCGCAATGGACGATGGCGGGGCGGCAGTGGGTCTGGCCCAGACGCTTGAACAATATGTGGTGGATGTCGATGGCTTCGGCCGACCAGTCCTGCGGAACGAGCGGCATAATATGGCGGTAGGCTTTCACGAAGTCCGAACCGTGGTCCAACAAACCGAGACGCACGAGGATGCGTTTATGGTGCGAGTCGATGACCAGGCTGCGCTTGCGCAATGTGCTGGTATTCAGCACGGCGGCCGCGATCTTGGGGCCGATGCCGGTCACGGCCTCGAGTCTCATATGCCCCTCCTCGACCGACAAGGGCTCAAGCCAGCCTAAAGAAGGCTGGGCCTGATGTCCTGTGAACGCTGTCAAGGCCCCTTGTATATGGGCGGCTTTCCTCTCGTAGTGATTGACGCCGCGAATGACCGAGGCGACGTCCGAGACGCGAGCGTCTCTAACGTCTGCCCACCCTCCATATCTCTCCATCAGGCGAAAATGCGCGGCGCGGGATATGTGGCTGTACGTTTGGCCTCCCAACAGACTCATGACGAGCTGACTGACGGGCGGGAGCAGCAAGTAGCGCGGCCGAAAGTCCGCGAAGTGCACTCTCAACCGCGTATCGATCCGTCGCAGGCGTTCCGAGCCATCGTCCATATCGAGGATGAACTGCATGGTTCAACAGAACAGCCAGGGCTGGAACAAATCAAGAACAAGAACCCGACTTCCTGTGGATAGGTTTTTGTTCCTAAACCTTTGTCGATCCTAAAAGGTCACGATTTGATAGCCTTTGTCCAGCAGCGGACGGAAAGCGAGATGCCCCTTGAACCCTGCGAGCAGGGGTATGCCCTCGCCTTGCAATGTGTCGGCGACCTTGTAGGCCTTGGCGCATTCGCGGCAGGCCCCATGCAGGGCCGATCTGGATTTCGTCCATGCCCGGTGGAGACGATGCCCCGGATCAAGGATCTTGGACAGGGATTTCGCGCCGCCGCCGTCATAGATCAACTTCACCTCATCGCCCGCCGCGAGCAGTTCCTCGGCAAAACTGAGCGCCCGGAAGTTCGCCGACAGCCCAGCTCCGTCCAGGTCGGAATAAATGACGATGGCAATCTTGTGCATGTCGCGTCTCCGTTGGACTGACGCATAGCACAGCAAGACTGTCTTCTGTGTCACGACATATCACGAGGCCGGCACCGCAGGCGGAAGACACGGCTATCCGGCCACAAAAAAAAGCCGCCCAAAGGGCGGCCGTTCTTTTTGGTTGCGGGGGTAGGATTTGAACCTACGACCTTCAGGTTATGAGCCTGACGAGCTACCGGGCTGCTCCACCCCGCGCCAAGAAGACCGGCATATATTGAACCAGATTCAGCCTTGCAAGAGGAATGACGGCGACAATGGCAGTTCGCCGAGAATTATTCGCCATCAAGTGCGCTTCCTGAGTTCATCATGACGTCCATGATCCCGCTTTCGCGACCGACCCGCATCGCCATGCCGATCATACCACACTCCTTGTTAATCGCCTGCATGCGTTCCTGCTCCTCGTCGGAGCCATATTCCAGAGACCCCGTCATCAAGGCCTCGATCTCCGGATGGTTTTCCAAGGTCGCCATGGTCAGGGTTTCGTCGGCCTCGACCGCCGCGGTGAGCCTGTCGCTCATCTGTAGCCCATATTCCAAATGGTCTTCCAGATCGGCCTTTCTCGCCGCATCGACGACGCAGGAAATGACCTCACGGTCTTCTTTCTTCAGTTTGACAGGTTTGACCAAGCTTTCGCTTCCAGGGCTCATCCGGGTGAACAGAAGCGCCTGGGTGTCGGAGCCCGTCTCCATCGCTTCGATCATGCGGCGTTCCAGGCCGCGCTTCGCCTTGACCTCCTTCGCCCGAACGGGTTCGGCGTCGACCGATTTTTGGGCCGGAGCTACGGCTGTTTGCTGTTCGGCAGTCGCATCGCCTCCACTGCAGCCAATGATCAAAACGGTAGCGGCCAGAGCCGCGGCGGGATGAAATTTCATAAGACTTGTCTCTTTGTAGATTTGAAGTGCGATGGTCAGCACTTTTAGGAAGCAAGTTGACAGGGGAAGCGAGTTGACAGGGTCAGTGCATCCGCATCGATACGGGCCGATAGACGGTCTCTTGGCAGACCACATACGTCAAACAACGTATAGAAAAGAGAGAAGCCGAAAACGCAAAACGCCCCCGGCAAAGCCGAGGCCGTTTGGTGTTTTGTGTGTAATCGGAGGATGCTTTTCCGTCTGTCGTGGCCTGGATAAACCGGGCGGTGACCTACTCTCCCGTGCCTTAAGACAAAGTACCATCGGCGCTGAGAGGCTTAACGACCGAGTTCGGAATGGGATCGGGTGGGGACCTCTCGCAATAACCACCCGGTTAATGCAGGCCACGTCAAGCGTGTTGAATAGTAAAGATATCGTCTGAACGTGCTTCAGGCGCGTCACTCCTAATTGCTTAGGGGCAAGCCACGCGCATGAGCGCCAACGAGATCGAGCAAATCAAGCCAATCGAGTTATTAGTACCGGTAAGCTCCACATGTCACCATGCTTCCACACCCGGCCTATCAACGTCCTAGTCTTGAACGACTCTCAAGGGAGCTCTCGTATTGAGGTTGGTTTCCCGCTTAGATGCTTTCAGCGGTTATCCGTTCCATTCATAGCTACGCTGCAATGCC
>JBCCCX010000022.1:0-20364 GCA_039033275.1 Pseudomonadota bacterium
GGCGCAACGTCCGGTCAGCTCTTCGATGAAGCGTTCGAACGCGGTCCATTCCTGAAGGGTGGTTTCTCCGGAGACGCGGATCTCCGCCAGCGTATGGCGTGCGGCGCGGCCCCGGCCCACGCCTGCGTCGATGTCCCGTATGGCCTGCGCGCTCGCATCCACGCGGAGCGACGCCTGGATCACGGGCCAGTCATAGGCGGACGTCTCTATCGGCGTGACGATCGGCTCAGCCCCGGCCGCGTCGACCTCGACCAAAAGGACCTGGCCGCGCGCGCCGGGCTTGAACCGGTCCGGTTCGGGCGTGCCGGAATAGTGGGTGCGGGCATTGACCTCGGTGCGTGCGTGCCAGTCGCCCAGCGCGAGATAGTCGAGCCGCGCGCGCACGGCGCGGTCGGGCGGGATGACTGCCTCGGCCTCGCCGTCTTCCTGGCCTTCGTGTTTGGTGCCAAAAGTCTTGATGGAGCCGTGAGCGACCCCGATGCGGATGTCGCCGCGCGGCGTTTCGGCTGCGTCCATCCAGTCCGTCAGGTCGCGCCCGTGATGCAGGCGCTGCCACGGCGCGGGCAGAAGCCAGCTTCCGGGCTCTATCTCGACCGGCATGGCCTTTCGCAACGTCCTGATGTTGGCCAGGCCATTGTCTTGCGCGATCCTCTCGATCCGGTCCCAAAGACCCTCCGCCCCGTCCGGATCGTGGTTGCCCGGCATGAGCCACCAAGTGACGTCGGCCTGTTCACCCATAATGTCCAGCGGCTGGCGTAGGACCGCGTTGGCGGGGACCGCATTGTCCCAGACGTCGCCCGCGACGACGACATGCGCGGCCGCATTGTCTCGCGCAGCCCGGGCGATGCGGGCGATGACCTCCTGGCGTTCGGCCGTCAAGCGACCGGACAGCGCATCCTCGAACCGGCCGAACCGTTTGCCCAGCTGCCAGTCGGCCGTATGTATGAAGCGGATCCCCATCAGACACGCCCATAACAGGGCTTAATCGCGCGTTAAGACAACAATTGCGCTATTTTGTCAGTCATGCGCACGCGCCATGGACAAAAATGCAACTTTATATTATGAGATGTAAACCTTTCCAAAGCAGTGGACGATCCGGAAAGCCTAAAGACCGCACTGCCTGAAGTGGCTTCGGTCATATGAAAGTGCCCGGCGTGAACGTAACGAAGAGAGCATTGAAAGCGGAGGTCGCCACGGGCGACGTCGTCACGCTGCAGGATCGTATGGACCTGATGACGGTCGAGGCCGTCCATGTCGAGACCTTCGGCCCCGTGCTGGACTGCATCTGGTTCGACGGTGACGATTGCCTGCGCTACCGTCGCTATCCGGCCAATGCCATCGACGTCTTTCCCCGCCCCGCTCCGGAACGCGATATCGTCAAAGGCATGGAAGTGAGACTCCGCTCGCGCGGACCCGTCATGACGGTGCGCAGCATCCGAACGCGCGGCGGCGCGCGCTTCGCCGAATGTATCTGGACCGGCCCGATGGCCCGAGAACGCCGCCGCCTCTTCCCCGTGGGCGTGCTCGTGCTGACCATGATGGAGCGGTTCGAGGGGCTTAGCGGCGAACTCGTCTAGGTTAAACACCTAGGGCACACCGCCAATGCACCGACTCCTGTGGGCAAGACTGGCCCCTTCTCCATTTGTTTGGCCTATCTTCCATCTGTTGTGACGCATCGCGCTTTGTTTGTGCGAAAGTGCGGGCTATGGGGCGCGTTCAACTCGCAAGGATATAGACGCCCATGAAAACCATCGGCCATTTCATAGACGGTAAGCGCGTGGACGGCCGGTCCGGCCGTTATGCCGACATCTTCGACCCCAATACGGGCGCGGTGCAAGCGCGCGTGGCGCTCGCCACGACCGAAGAGTTGGACACAGCGGTCGCCTCGGCCGCCGAAGCGCAAGTGGCCTGGGCCAAAACCAATCCGCAACGTCGCTCCCGCGTGTTGTTCGCCTACAAGGCGCTGGTGGAAGCTCACATGGACGAGCTGGCGGAACTGCTCTCCTCCGAACATGGCAAGGTGCTGGCCGACAGCCGCGGGGACGTGATCAGGGGCCTCGACGTGATAGAATTCGCCTGCGGCGTCCCGCACGCCCAGAAAGGCGAGCACACTTACGGCGCCGGGCCGGAGATCGACGTCTATTCCATGCGCAAGCCGCTGGGCGTGGTGGCGGGCATCACCCCGTTCAACTTCCCCGCCATGATCCCGATGTGGATGTTCGGCATGGCCATCGCGACTGGCAACGCCGTCATCCTCAAGCCGTCCGAGAAGGACCCGAGCGTGCCCATGCGCCTGTGCGAACTGTTCGTCGAAGCGGGCGGCCCGGTCGGCCTGCTGCAATGCGTCAATGGCGACCGCGAGGTTGTGGAAGCGATTTGCGACCACCCGACCATCAAGGCGGTCTCCTTCGTCGGTAGCTCCGACATCGCCCAAGCCGTCTATTCCCGCGCCACGGCGGCCGGAAAACGCGCCCAATGCATGGGCGGGGCCAAGAATCACGGCATCATCATGCCCGACGCCAATATGGAGCAGGCGGCCAAAGACATTCTCGGCGCGGCCTATGGCTCGGCCGGCGAACGCTGCATGGCGCTGCCGGTCGTCGTGCCGGTGGGCGAGGGGACGGCGGAACGCTTCCTCGACGCGCTGCTGCCCAAGATCGACGCCATGACGGTCGGCACCTCGACCGACCCGGACGCCGATTACGGCCCCGTCGTGACAGCGGCGCATAAGAAAGGCGTCGAAGCCAATATCGATAAGGCCGTCGCGGAAGGTGCGACAGTCGTGCGCAATGGCCGCAATTTCACCCTGCAAGGCCATGAGAACGGCTTCTTCATCGGCCCGACCCTCCTGGACGAGGTCACGCCCGACATGGAGACCTATCACGACGAGATCTTCGGCCCCGTGCTGCAGGTCGTGCGGGCTAAGGACTTCGAAGAGGCGCTGCGCCTGCCGTCCGAGCACCAATATGGCAACGGCGTCGCCATCTTCACGGCCAATGGCCGCGTCGCGCGCGAGTTCGCCGACCGCGTGGAAGTCGGCATGGTCGGTATCAACGTGCCGATCCCCGTGCCCGTCAGCTACCACAGCTTCGGCGGCTGGAAGCGCTCCGCCTTCGGGGACGCCAATCAGTACGGCATGGAAGGCCTTCGCTTCTACACCAAGGTCAAGACCGTCACCCAGCGCTGGCCCGAAGGCGAAACCGAAGACTCGGCCTTCATCATTCCGACTTTCTAGGCCCTTCGCGAATTTAATCGGATCGTCATTCCATCCGCGCCCTTTTCGGCTAGGGGACATAGCGGATAGCGGATGGGCCGCCGTCCTGGCGAGGGGACAAAATCATGGCGCGATCAGGCGTAACGGCTCTGCTCGCCTGCGCTCTTGCGGCCGGCCCGGTGCAAGCTTTGGCCGCACCGGATGGTCCGACCGTGAGCTTTGTCTGGGAGAACGACTCCTTCGCCAATACGGACCGGAACTATACGAACGGTGTGCGCCTCTCCTGGCTGTCGGGCGAGCGGGAGGCGCAAGGCATATCGGGATGGATCGCCGCGCAGATGGGAGCGGAGCCCGGCACGGTCCGCCGCCGGGGCTTTGCCATCGGCCACACACTGTTCACGCCGCGGGAGATCGACGTGGCGGAGTTCCTGCCGGATCAGCATCCTTACGCAGGCTATGCCTATGTGGAGGCCAACGCCGTGCTGGAGCAGTCACGGCGGATCGACACATTCACGGCGCAGCTCGGACTGGTCGGGCCATCGGCGCAGGGCGAATTCTTGCAGAACGAATTCCACGACCTGATCGGAGTCGCCGAGGCCAAGGGCTGGGACAATCAGATCGGCGACGAGGTCGGGCTGAACCTGTCCTTCGACCGCAAGCAGCGCGTGCGCTCGCGCGACGTGTTCGAGGATTTGCAGGCGGACTTGACGCCGAATTTCGGCTTCACGGTCGGCACGTTGAGGACGCATGCCCATGGCGGTCTCACCTTGCGCCTGGGGCAGGGTTTGCGCGCGGATTACGGCCCGCCCCGCGTGTCGCCCTCGCTCGGCGGGGCGGGCTACTTTCGCCGTTCGCCCGGCCTGTCCTGGTATGTCTATGGCGGGGTGGAAGGCCGAGCGGTCGCGCACGACATGATCCGCGAAGGGAGCCTGTTCGGCGGCGATGCCCGTAGCATCGACCCCGAACGCTTCGTCGCCGACCTGCAGTTCGGTTTCGTGGTGCAGTATGACGCGGTGCAGGTGAGCTTTACCGGCGTGCGCCGAACCAAGGAATTCGAACAACAGAACGGGGCTCAGAAATGGGGCGCCTTCACCGTGTCGCGCAAGTTCTGACCTCGCTCAATCGCCCAGTTTCCAGCCCGACGCCTTGTCCTCTTCCGCGCGGGCAACGACATAGGCTTCGATCTGGCGGACCTGGTCGGGGCCGAGAATGTCGGCGAAGTTGGCCATGCCGTTGCCCTGCAACAGGCCGTCCAGCAGGATGTCTTCGTACAAGGCATGAATGTCCGCAGGGCTCAGCCGCAGGTCGGGATAGACGCCGGCCGAGCGCACCTCTGCCCCGTGGCAGGTCGAGCAATTGATGGCGTAGAGCATCGCGCCCATGCCGATATCCTCCGGTGTGGCGACGATGGCGGGTTTTTCCGGGATGGTCCGGTCCAACAGGGCGGGCTCGGCCAGCTCCGCCGTTCCGCCAAGCCTGTAGATCAGGAGCTGGCCCGCATTGCCGTACTTCGCGACGGCCGTCTCTCCGACATAGCCGCTATAATGCTCGCCCCCGCCCGTCGCGGTTAGCAGGGCGATATATTGCGCCCCGTCCAGCCGGTAGGTGATAGGCGGCGCGAGAATGGAGCGGAATGTCCGGTCGGACCAGAGTTTCTCGCCCGTGTCGGCGTGGTATGCCGCCAGCTCTCCGAACGCATCGCCCTGGAAGACGAGACCGCCTTCGGTCGCCAGCACGCCGCCATTGTAATAATGGTCGTGGCGCACTTCCCAGAGCGTCTCGCCGGACACGGGGTCGAAAGCCTGCAACTTGCCATAGCTTTGCGGCATCTCTGGCAAGTGCGATGTATTACCTAGCCCGAAGCCCAGATTGAGGCCGTTGGGATTGCGCGCGATCGGAATGCCCGCCTTGATGCGCGGGTCCAGTGCGAAGATGCCTGCGCGCTCGATGGCCGGGATGAAGACGCGGCGATTGTCCGCATCGACCGACATGCCCTGCCAGTTATGCCCGCCCAGCGGACCCGGGAAGATCATGGCGGCGCGTTCGGAGAAATCGGCTTCCGGATTTTCTACCGGACGTCCGGTTGCCATGTCGATATGGGTCGCCCAAGTCACTTTGACGAAGTCGTGCGCGCGCAGCAGCTCGCCCGTCTTGCGGTCCAACACGTAGAAGAAACCGTTCTTGGGCGCCTGCATCACGACCTCGCGCGGTTCGCCGTCGATCTCCATCGTGGCGAGCGCCATGTCCTGCGTGGCCGTATAGTCCCACGTGTCGCCGGGCGTCGTCTGGTAGTACCAATTCATCCGGCCCGTTGCGCGGTCTAGCGCGACGATGGAGGACAGGAACAGATTGTCGCCGCCGCCCGGCGATCGCATCTCGCGCGCCAGCGGCGAGCCGTTACCGACGCCGATGAAGACCTGGTCGTTGCCCGCGTCGTAGACGATGGAGTTCCAGACCGTTCCACCACCGCCATATTCCACGAAGGCGTCGCCGGACCAGGTCTCAAGCGCCATGTCGAGTTCGGGATGTTCCTGCGGGAGGGCTGGATCGCCCGGCACGGTGAAGAAGCGCCACGCCATCTCGCCCGTCTCCTGGTGGTAGGCGGTGACGTAGCCGCGCACGCCGAACTCCGCGCCCGCATTGCCGACGATCACCAGGTCCCCGATCAGGCGCGGCGCGCTGGTGATCGTGTAGGCGAAGTCGTCGCGCCATTTCGTGTCAACGCTCCACAGCAGCGCGCCGGTGAGCGCGTCGAGCGCCTGGAGCTGGGCGTTGAGTGTGCCGACGAAGACGCGCCGGTCGTCGGATACCGCTACGCCTCGGTTGGCCGTGCCGTAAGTGCTCTTGCGCAAATAGGAGCGATCGAATTCGGGCGTGTGCGTCCACAGAATCTCGCCCGTGCGCGCGTCCGCCGCCATGACTTCGGAAAAGTCGCCCGTGAAATAGAGCATCCCGTCCACCATGGTCGGCGTGGATTGTAGCGAAAAGCGCGTGCCGAGATCGACCACGGCGTGCAGACCCAAATCGCCGACGGTTTCCGTGTCGATCTGGTCGAGCGGGGAGAAGCGCGTTTCCTGCGCGTTCAGACCGTAGAGCGGCCATTCCACGTCGGGCAGGGCGTTCTGTCCGGCGGGCTCGGCTACTGTGTCGTCCGCCTGCGGCGCGCAGGCCGCGAGCGCGCAGGCGCACGCAAGAAGAAACCCTCGAAGCATCGGCCTAGCCCGGCATCGGCTTGGGATCGCCCAGCAGCATGACCTTGGTCTCCGTGTAGGACAGGATGCCGTCTACGCCGTTTTCGCGGCCCACGCCGGATTGTTTGAACCCACCGAAGGGCAGGGAGAAGTCGAGCCGCAGCCCGTTCTGCCCCACCGTGCCCGTGCGCATCTGGGATGCCACCCTGTAGGCGGCAGCGTCGTCATGGGTCATCACAGCGCCGGACAGGCCGAAATCGCTGTCATTGGCGATGCGGATCATGTCGGCCTCGTCGGCCGCTGGGATGAGGCAAAGGACGGGACCGAAGATTTCCTCCTGGGCGATGGGCGCGTCGTTGGAGACGTTGGCGAACAGGGTCGGCTCGAAGAAATAGCCGCGGCCCAACGCCTCGATGCGCTTGCCGCCGCGCACCAGCGTCGCGCCGGACGCCAGGCCGCTTTCCACATAGCCTTGCACGCGGTCGAGCTGGCGCCGCATGGCGATGGGACCCATCTCCGCAGTTGGGTCATTGCTATGGCTGACCTTGACCCGGTCCATTTCCTCGCCGATCAGCCGAGCCAGTTCGTCGTGGCGGTCGCGGGACACGATCACGCGCGACAGGATCGCGCAGACCTGGCCGGAGAACATGGTGATGGTGCGCCCCAAAATGGCGGCCGCTTCGGGCAGGGGCATGTCGTCCAGCACGATGGCGGCCGACTTGCCGCCTAGCTCCAGCATGTAGCGGGCCAGCCGCCCGCCGCAGACGGATGCGATGCGCTTCCCGGCCGCGGTGGAGCCGGTGAAGCTGACTTTGTCCACGTCCGGATTGTGGACGAGGTGATCGGACGCGTCCCGGTCGCCGCAGACCAGATTGATCACACCAGGCGGAAGGCCGACCGCTTCGGCGGCTTCCGCGATGATATAGGCTTCCAGCGGCGTTTCCGGCGCGGGCTTCATCACTACCGTGCAGCCCGCGATCAGGGCGGGCGCGACCTTGTTGGCCATGATCTGGAAAGGCCCGTTCCACGGGGCGATGGCGGCCACCACGCCGACCGGTTCGCGCCGGATCACGCCGCGCTCCATGATGATGGAGGTCGCCTCCTCTTCCAGCACGACCTCGCGGCTGGCGGCGATCACGAACTGGATCGCGGCGAGCCCGCCATCGATCATGCGCGGGCAAAGCGTCTTCAGCCCGCCAACTTGTTCCTTCCAGGCGATCTCCAACTCGGCGCGCCGCCCGGCCAGATAGCCCAGCATCTTCTCCAGATAGGCGCGGCGCTCGTCCAGGGTGAGCGCGCTCCACTCGTGCGACTCGAACGCGGCCTGGGCGGCTACCACGGCGCGGTCCATGTCGGCGGCCTTGGCATCGGCCACGCGAGCCACGACCTCGGCCGTGTTGGGCGACACGACCTCGATCATGTCGGACGTAGACGGCGTCACCCATTTCCCGCCGATGAAGATGCGGTCGGGGTGCTTTATGTGGATACCGTCGGGCAGGGTGTGCCCGGATGCGGTACGGTCCAGCGTGTCGACGCTCATGGCCTGTCTCCTTTCGTCAGACCTTCAGGATCTGCTTGCCGAAATTCTTGCCCGAGAAGAGGCGCATCAATGTGGTCGGCACATTTTCGAAACCTTCCTGAACATCCTCTTTGAAGACGATGTCGCCCGACCGGATCCATTCGCGCATGCGTCGCTTGGCTTCGGCGAATTCCGGAATGTAGTCGATCACGATGAAGCCGCTCATCACGGCGCGCTTGAAGATCAGGTTGAAATAATGCTCCGGCCCGGCGGGCATCTGGCCGCGCTCGTAACGCGAGATGCCGCCGCAGATCACGACGCGCGCATGCATGGCGATCTGGGACAAAGCGTCGTTGAGGATTTCGCCGCCGACATTGTCGAAGAACACGTTCACCCCGTCCGGGCAGTGCTCCTGGATCGCCTTGCGGACCTTTTCGCTCTTATAGTCGATGGAGGCGCTGTAGCCGAGATCGCTCGTCAGCCAGCCGCATTTTTCCGGCCCGCCCGCAATGCCGACCGTCTTGCAGCCCGCCACCTTGGCGATCTGGCCGACCATGGAACCGGTCGCCCCGGCCGCGCCGGAGACGAGTACCATGTCGCCGGGCATCGGCTTGCCGTGTTTGATCAAACCGAAATAGGCCGTCATGCCGGTCGTGCCGAGCGCGCCCAGATTGGCAGTCAGCAGCTCATCGTCCTCCAAGGGGTTGAGTTCCGCTCCCGCCATGACAGCGTAGCGCTGCCAACAGAGCATGCCGGCGACCTTGTCGCCCTTGGAGAAGCGCTTGTGCTTGGACTCCACGACTTCCCCGATGCCGGAGCCGCGCATCACATCGCCGATCTCGGTCGGATCGACATAGCCGCCAATATTCTCCATCCAGCCCTTCTGCGCCGGATCGAAGCCGAAATAGAGCGTCTTCACCAAGACCTGGCCGTCCTTCAGGTCGGGCACTTCGTTGGTGACGCGTTTGAAATCGCTCTCCTTTAGCGGGCGGCCGAGAGGGCGGTCGGCGATAAGCCATTGTTCATTCTGCATGGGGCGCTCCTAGCTGTAATCCATGGCGGCCTTGGCGGCGGCCACGATGCGCCCGGCATTGGGCAGGTATTCGTCCTCCAGGGAGGGGGCGAAAGGCACGGGTGTGTGCGGCGCGGTGACCATCTTGATCGGGGCTTTGAGGTGACGAAAACCCTGGTCCGCGACCTGGGCGGAGATGTCGGCGGCGAGCGAGCAGCGCGGCGGGCTCTCGTCCACCACGACCAGACGCCCGGTGTTCTCCACGCTTTCCAACACGGTTTCCAGATCGAAGGGCGAAGTGGTGCGCGGGTCGACGATCTCCACTTCGACCCCGTCCTTGGCGAGCATCTCGGCGGCCGCCTTGGCCTGCATGATGGCGGACCCCATGGCGACGATGGTCAGGTCGTCTCCCTCTCTCACATATTCTGCCTCGCCGAAGGGGATGGTGTAGGCCTCGTCCGGCACGTCCGCTTCGGACTCGTAGAGCACCTTGGATTCCAGGAACACGACCGGATCGTCGTCGCGGATCGCCTGGATCAGCAGGCCCTTCGCGTCGTAGGCGTTGGTCGGCATGACCACCTTCAGCCCCGGGATCATGGTGAAGAGCGGGTGCAGCGTCTGGCTGTGCTGCGCGCCCGCGCGCATGCCCGCCCCGATCATGGAGCGCAGTACCCAGGGCGTCTTGGCCTTGCCGCCGAACATGTAGCGGAACTTGGCGGCCTGATTGTAGACCTGGTCCATGCAGACCCCGATGAAGTCCACGAACATGATCTCCGCGATGGGCCGCATTCCGGTCAGCGCCATGCCGTTGGCCGCGCCGATGATGGCGGACTCGGATATGGGCGTGTCGATCACGCGGTCGGGTCCGAATTTCCCGTAAAGCCCCGCGGTGACGCCGAACACGCCGCCGACGCTCCCGGCTTCGCCCGATGCGCCCTGGCCGCCGGCCACGTCCTCGCCCAGGACGACGATGCTGTCGTCCCGTTCCATTTCCTGCGAAATCGCCTCGTTGATCGCAGTACGGTATGATTTTTTCGGCATGCCTTGTCCCCCTAATAGGCCGACGCGTAGACGTCGTCGTGAATGGCGGACGGGTCCGGCATGGCCGATGCCAGCCCGCTCTTGACCGCCGCATCCACTTCGGCCGCGACGCTCGCCTCGACCTCGTCCAGCGCCGCCTGGTCCAGCAGGCCGGCTTCGGTCACGCGCTTGCGGAAATTGACTAGCCCGTCCCTTTTCCTGGCCGCCTCCAGCTCTCCGGGCGTGCGGTAGGGCTGCGGGTCGCCGACGAAGTGGCCGAGGTATCGCGGGCATTCCGTGACGATGGTGTAGGGGCCTTCGGCGGCGCGTGTGCGTTCCAGCGCGCGCAACATGGCGTCGCGCACGGCGAAGAAGTCCGTGCCGTCCACCGTCTCCGCCGGCATGCCGAAGGCGGCGGCGCGTTCCTCGATGCTGTTGGCGCCGACCGCATAAGAAGACGCGGTGTGTTCGCCATATTCATTGTCTTCGAACACGAAAACGGTCGGGGCCTTCAACACGACCGCCATGTTCATGGCCTCGAAGGTCGTGCCCTGGTTGGACGCACCGTCGCCGGAGAAGGCAACCGCGACATGGCCGGTCCCGCGCAGCTTCTGGGTCATGGCCGCGCCAACCGCGATGGGCGGCGAGCCGCCGACGATGGCGTTCGCGCCCAGCATGCCGCGGTCGAAGTCGGCGATGTGCATGGACCCGCCCTTGCCTTTGCACAGTCCCGTTTCCTTGCCCATGATCTCGTGCATCATGCCCTCGATCTCGCAGCCCTTGGCCAGGCAGTGGCCATGGCCGCGATGGGTGGAGCCGATCCAGTCATCGTCCGTCAGGTCATGGCAGATGCCGACGCCGGACGCTTCCTGGCCCAGATAGACATGGGCGAAGCCGGGGATGTTGCCCTGCATGAATTCCTTTTCCACGCGCTCCTCGAACTGCCGGATGGCGCTCATCCGGCGGTAGGCGCGCAACAGCTCGTCGCGGCTCATCTGCAACTGCATGGTCTTCGTCTCCCCAATGCGCGCCCTTCATGGGCGCGTCGTTTCGGTTGTCGTCGCGCCCTAGCCGAGCGCGTCGTTTATGAATGTCGCGGTCTCAACGGGCCGTTCCACATGCGGCATGTGCCCGGCCTTCTCCATGACGGTCAGGGCGACGCGGTCCGGCAAGGCGCTCGCGTCGGGCGGTCCGACGATGCGGTCGTCCGAACTGCCTAGCATCGCGGTGCGGGCGGAGACATCCGCCAGCACCGACGCCAACTCGCCATAGGACGCGTCGCCGCCTTTCAGCCCGTCGCGGATCGATTCCAGCGCGGCCTGCGCGCCGTCCAGCCGCTTGGCCTTGATGAGATCGTTCAGCAGGTCGCGCGTGGCGAGATCCGGATTGCTGAACAGCTTGCGGATCGGTTCCTTCAGGTCGCGCGCCCGCCCGGCCGCCACGAAAGCGTCCAGATACTCCGCATCGACGGTGCCGTCCGGCAGTCCGGCCGGGCAGATCAGGACCAGCACTTCCGCCCTGTCTCCGAGGCGTTCGGCCACCCGCGCGGCGATGGCGCCGCCGAGCGAGTGCCCGACAAGAGAGACTTTCCCAATATCCAGCGCGTCCACCGCATCCATCACCCGGTCCGTCAGGTCCGACAGCGTCCCGCCGCCGACCGATTTGCTACTCTGGCCGTGTCCGGGCAGTTCCACTGCGAACACGCTACGATGCTCCGCCAGCGCGGCCTGCACCCCGGCCCAGTTGTCCACGTCCCCGCCGAAGCCGTGCAGCAGGATGGCCGGCGTGCCGTCCGTATCCGATTCCGTGACCGCCACGCGCAGGCTCCCGTCGCGCACTGCGACCGTGCGCAGCTCCGGCCCGGCATTGGCGGCGTCGTCTTCGTCAGGCGCTTCCACGACGAAGCCTTCGATGAAAGTGTCTATGTCTGTGTCGCTGACCTCGCCGTCCGAAATGACGCCCAGCAGCGACCCAACGGGCAGCTCGTCGTCCGGCTGGGCGAGGATGCGCACCAAGGTGCCGGATTGGGCCGCCTCGCAGACATTGGTGATCTTGGAGGTCTCTATGTCCAGGAGGTCATCCCCCTCATTGACCGCGTCGCCTACATCCACATGCCATTCCACGATCTTCCCCGTTTCCATGGCGAGACCCCATTTGGGCATTTTGACGGGATGGATCGGATTCATTCGCGTGTGACTCGGCCTTGGGAAGTGTGGCAGTTGGGCTCGAAAACTTTACAGACTTGTATAAATGTGGAAACCGCTCCGACAAGAGAGAAAACCGGATGACTTGACTGTTTAACAGTTTCCATCACGGATGAAATGGGGAATGTGCGCATGAGCGAGACCGAATCGTCGCATCCGGGCACCTCTTTCGGCGCGTCAGCGGAGCCTTCCCCAGTCGGCTCCGGCTTGGCTCTGCCGTGGCCCACGCCGCGCGCGGCCTGGACGATCCTCACCGTTGTCAGTCTCGCCTATGTGCTGTCCTACATCGACCGCATCGTCATCAATCTGCTGGTCGAGCCGATTCAGGACGCATTCTCCATCAACGACACGCAGTTCGGCGCGTTGCAGAGCTTGGCTTTCGGCATCTTCTACGTCGCGCTGGGCATCCCGATCGCGCGCATCGCGGACCGCAGCAACCGCCGCCGCGTCATCGGGATCGGCGTCTTCGTATTCGGGCTCTTCACCGTCCTGTCCGGCCTGGCGCGGACCTATGCGCAACTTTTCCTCGCTCGCGTCGGGGTCGGGTCGGGCGAAGCGGCCGTGTCCCCAGCCGCCTACTCGCTCATCGCGGACAGCTTTCCGCCCGAAAAACTGGGCCGTGCGATCAGCGTCTTCACCATGACGGCTTTCATGGGGATCGGCTTGGCCTATCTGGCCGGGGGGCTGGTGATCGGCACGCTGGAGTCCGTCGGCAACGTCACGCTGCCCTTGCTGGGCGAGTTGGAGCCGTGGCGCATGACCTTCATCATCGTCGGCATACCCGCCATCCTGTTCGCCCCGCTCATGCTGGCGGTGAAGGGCGCGCCGCGCCGCGACACGCGCCCGCCCGCCTCGATGGGGCAGGTGGTCGGCCATCTGCGCAAGCGCGGCCGGGCCTTCGCCTTCATCTTCTTCGGCTTTTCGGTCATTGCCTTTTCATCCTATGCCAGCACGGTCTGGAACCCGGCGCTTCTGATCCGCGTCTTCGGGCTTTCCCCGGTGGAGGTCGCGCTCGCTCTGGGGATCATCTATCTGACCATCGGCCCGATGGGCGCGTTGCTGGGCGGGCATCTGTGCGACCGCTACACCAGCCGGGGCCATGTCTCCGCACCGCTGACCATCGCCGCCATCGGATATATTCCAGCCTGCCTCTTCGGCATCGCCGCGCCGCTTGCGCCCACGACCGAAATCGCGCTGGTCTGCCTCGCCTTGGCAGCCTTCTTCGGGATGCTGCCCTATCCGCTGGCGGCCACAGCGATCCAGCTCATCACGCCGGGTCGCATGCGCGGGCAGGTCAGCGCGGTCTATCTGACCATCGTCAACCTGATCGGTCTTGGCCTGGGGCCGATGATCACGGGTGCGCTGACCGATTTCGTCTTCAGCGGGCCGACCGACATCAAATATTCGCTCGCCTGGATCAACGGCGCGGCTCTGCCCTTCGCGGTCATCGCATTGTGGTGGGGTCGCAGCGCCTACCGCCGAGCTCGCGCGGAGGAAATCGAAGATGCAGCGTTATGATGGGAAGACCGCGCTCGTCACAGGCGCGGCCGCCGGGATCGGCCTCGCCATCGTGCGCCGACTGATCGAGGAAGGGGCGGCGCGCGTGCTCGCGCTCGACATCGACGCGCCGACCGACTCGGTGTCCGAGCGGGTGGAATGGCGCATCATGGATGTGGCGGACCGTACCGGATGGGAGGCCTTGGGCCGTGAGCGCGGCGAAGACCCGCTGCACCTGCTTGTCAACAATGCGGGGATCAGCGGGCTGATCCCGTTCGACGTGCTGGACTACGACACATGGCGGCGCTTCCAGAGCGTGAACCTGGAGAGCGTGCTGTTCGCCGTGCAGGCGCTGCACCCGGCGCTGGTCGCGGGCCAGCCGTCTTCGGTCGTCAATCTGGGGTCGCTGATCGGGCTGCGGCCTGTCGGCATCGCCCCGGCCTACGAGGCGAGCAAGGGCGGGCTGATCAATCTGACCCGGTCGTTCGCCAAGCAGTTCGCCGCCCGGGGCGAGAACATACGCTGCAACATCGTCCATCCCGGCAGCACGGTGACGGAGATGATGGAACGCAATCTCGGCGGCACGGGCGCGGAGCGCGACGCCAACATGGCGCGCCGCATGGCCATGCATCCGCTCGCCAACGCCAATGGCCGCCTGCCCTTGCCCGAAGACATGGCGGCGGCCGTGGCGTTCCTAGGATCCGACGACGCCGCCTATATCACCGGCATCGACCTGCCGGTGGACGGTGGCGCGTCGATCTAGGGATTTAGGCTAGGCTGAACGGTGTGTCTCAGCGCTTACAATATGAATAGGCTTCTTCCCCGGCAATAAATGCCAGGGACGGTTTAGGGTAAGACTGGAGGAAGGTCCGGCTTTAGAACTGCACGCGCTTGGTCTGCCCGCCATCCACGACCACATTCGTACCGTTGACCCAGCTTGCGCGCGGGGACAGCAGGAAGATGACAACGTCGGCGACTTCCTCGGGCTTGCCGAGCCGCCCCGCCGGGATGCCGCCCTCGATCATCTTGTAGAAGTCCGGGTGGTGTTGCTTGGCCATGTCCCAAGAGCCGCCTTCGAAGAAGATCGAGCCGGGCGTGACCGTGTTCAAGCGCACGCCCTTGGCGAAGGTCTCCTGGCTCTTGGTCGAGATATAATTGATGATCGCCGCCTTCATGGAATTGTAGGGCTGGATGACCGGGAACTGCTCGACCGCATTGGTCGATGAGATGGCGACGGCCGACCCGCCCGTCTTCTCCAGGTGCGGCATAAGCGTCTCGATGCCACGTGACACGCCCAGCATGTCCACCTGCAGCGCCTTCTCCCACGCCTCGTCGCCCTGGCCACCGCCGGCGGACACGACGGGCACGAACATGTCCACGCCGCCGAGCTTGCCGGCCATCCCTTCGAGCCATTTCACGTAGGCCGGGCCGTCACCCACATCCACGGTCGCGCCGTGCACGTCCACGCCGTGTTCGGACAGCTCGGCGACGGCCTTGTCCAGATCGTCCTGGCCGCGCGCGCCGATGGCGAGGTTGACGCCTTCCGCTGCGAGGCCGCGCGCGATGCGCAGGCCGATGCCCTTGCTGGCTCCGGCGATGATGGCGTTCTTTCCCTTGAGGTCGAGGTCCATGGCTTATCCTTTTTCGGTGAGGGGAGGGAGGGTGTCGAGCTTGGGTTCGAGGTCCATGCGCGTGGCGTTGGTCACCAACGCGACGAGGAGGAATTCGCCGATCAGCATGAGCAGGTCGACCAATGTCTTGTGGTCGTAATGGTCCGCTAGCACGGCCCAGGTCGGATCCGACACGCGCCAGCCCGACATGATCTCGTCCACAGTCTTGGCCAGAGCCGCTTCTTTCGCGGTCCAGTGTCCGGCGTCGGGGTCGCGCGTGGCGGCGGCGATGTCGGCCTCGCTCATGCCGATGCGGCGCGAGACGAAAGCATGCATGCCCCATTCATAGTCGGAGCGCGCGTTCCAGGCGACGCGTAGGATGACGATCTCGCGGTCGCGGTCCGACAGGCTGTTCTCCGACAGGACCTTTTCGGCGAACACCATCCACGCACGCATCATGGCCGGGCTGTGGGCCAACGTGCGGTGCAGGTTGAACGGCCAGGCCTCCAAAATGTCCGCGACCTCGTCCGGCGCATCGGCGATGGGGATGGCAGGGATGCGCGGCGCTCCTGAGTGAGGATGATCAGGCATATTGGGGCGGCCTCATCTCTTCAGGGGTGAGCGCGGTATGCTCGCCCAGCACCCATTCGAGACTGCGTTCCAGCAGCGTGTCGAACTCCGGCGTCGTCCATGCTCCGCGCTCCACCCGGGGGTAGAAGGGCGTGCGGTGCGGGGCATCGTAATGGCCGCGCGCATGGCCCAGCGCGAGGAATAGGACCGCGCCCTCGCCCACGCGGTTGATGTACATGACGGGCCGGATGCCGTCGCCGTCGCTCCAGTCACTCTCTACGAAACCGGGCGCGTCGCCGTGATAGACGGTGTGCAGCAGCACTTCGGGGTCGGAAAACATCTCGTAGAGGTAAAGTTCGTCCGTCACTTCGAAGGGTTGAATGCCCCGCGTCAGCGGGTGGTCTTTCGTCACCTCGACCGTGAAAGGCTCGATGAGAGGATGGGCGACGAAGGCGCTGCCGATGGTCTCGAACCAGGGCGAGCGGGTGTGGCGCGACGCGACGCCCTTTTCCGTCCAGGCCAGGAGACTGTTGGTCGCGTGCAGGCAGAGCCACCGGCCGCCGCGCGTCACGAAGTCTCGCACTTTGGATTCCTGCTCCGGCGCGGGGGCCAGGTCGCACGTATAGGTTATGAGCACATCGCACTCGGCCAACCGGTCGAGATCCGCATAAGTCGAATCTACACTGACCCGCAAATGGTCGTGCGCGCCCAGACGGCGCAGCAGCTCCATGCGCACATAGTCGAAATCATGCGACTTTCCGCCGACGACAAGGTGCACGTCGCGGCGCTTATAGGGTATTGCCGAAGATCCGCTCACGCCGTCCAGCCTAGGGCGTGCGCCGGAGAAGTAAAGATAACCGTCAGTTCTGTTCGTTTTTCACGGCGCGGCGCAACAGCGCATCGCCCTCCGGCGTGGTCATCAGGAGCTGCAACAGCGCCTCCATGTCGCGTTCGCGCTTGGCCGCGTCGAAGGACAGGCCTCCCTGCTGCGCAAAGCCTTCCTGCAGATAGCGCAATATATCGCGTTTCAGATCGAATACCGGACTGTTCACCGTGTCCGGCGGGAAAAGCTTTTCGGCGAAACGCCGTCGCGCCCGGTCGTATTCCATCAGGGCGGGCGCGAACATGCTCTCCAGGTCGGCGTCGCTGCGCGCGGCCGCCGACAATTCGGCAAATGCGAGGAAGGGTGTTTTGGACAGCTCGGCCCGTGCCACGTCGATGGCGATGCGGGTCATATGCGGCGAATCCGCGATCGCGCCCATCGCCTCGGCATAGTCCTCGATGCGCCGTCGCGTGACATAGTAGATCGTCGCCTGGATCAGCTCGGCGCGCGTCGGGAAATGATAGACGAGCGCTGCGCGGCTCAGGCCCGCCTGCGCCGCGACCAGGGCCAGCGAAAAGCGGGAATAGCCGTGCCGGGCCAGGAAGTCGGTCGCGGACTCCAATATGGCCGTGCGGGTGACCGTGCTCTTGGGGAACTGCCCCTCGGCGCGTTCCGTCGGATCGGGCAGCTTCATGTCGACCATGCAAGCGCGCTCCTTCCACCGCCGCGCCTGCCTTGCCTAACGCGCTTGCGCCGCGAACGCTAGGCACGGAACGTCACAGGCAGGGACAGCATGCCGCGCAAGTGGAAGCTGGGTGCGAACGGCAATTCATGCAGCGCGGCATGCGCCTCGATCGCCGACGTATTGGCAAGGATATGGTTGAAGGCGAGGCGCAGCTCCATTCGCGACAAAAGCGCGCCGACACAGAAATGCATGCCCGCGCCGAAGGACATGTGCTGCTTCTTGCGAACCGTGTCGAGAATGACCGTGTCGGCCGTGCCGCCATATATGTCGGGATCGCGATTGGCGGCGGCGAAGCGTATATGCACGCGCGATCCCTTGGGCACGGTCGTGCCGCCGAGATCGACGTCGCGTGTGGCGATCCGGAACTGCCCTTGGACCGGCGCTTCGAGCCGCAGGAGCTCTTCGACGAAACGGCTCATCAGTTTGGGGGTCTCGCGCAGCCGGGCGGCGAGCTCCGGATGCTCCGACAGGCGCAATATCCCGGCCGACAGCGAATTGGTCGTGGTCTCGTTGCCCGCCACCAGCAGCTGTGTGAGAATGGACAGCAGCTCGCCAATCTCCATCCGCCGGCCATCCGGCAGGCTCGCCAGCGCGAGATGCGAGATGATGTCCTCGCGCGGGTCGTCGCGGCGCGCCTGGATGGTCGCGTCCATGGCTTGGTGGCATTCAAGCATGAGCTCGGCGACGCGGATCGCGCGGTCGTCCGATGTCTGGAAACCGATCTCATCGGCGAACGCGTCCGACCATTCCTTCAACTGGTCGTCGCCGTAATGGGAAAGACCCAGATAGTCGCCGATCACGCCGATCGGCAGCGGCACGGAGAAGGCGGACACGAAGTCGATCTCCTCGTCCATCGGGATCGCCGACCAGAGCGTCTCGATGCGTTTCTGGATGCCCTCCTGCTGGGCGCGCAGGGCGGCCGGCATGAAAAGCGGCTGCACCACGCTTCGGAAATCGGCATGGCTGGGCGTGTCATTGTGCGACAGGGTGGGGGCCAATTGGTAGCCTTGCGCCTTGATCTCCTCGACCCGTTTGGGCAGGCCGCCCTCGCGCATCCGGGCGCGGTCCACGACCGACGAAAACGTCTCCGGGTCCTTCATCACGTGCTGCGCCAGATCGTAGTCCAGCACGAAGAAAATGCCGCTTTCGCCGTGGTGGTGGACGGGGCCGTGGGCGCGAAGACGGGCATAGTCGGGGAACGGATCGTTCATGAACCCGTCGCGCGTCGGCTCGAACACGGGTTCCGTCATGCCCCGGCGGCCCCAGCCCCGGCTCCTGCCCCGGCTCGTCCCTGTCCGGCGGCGACATATTCGCCCAGCGTCTGGTGGAAGCGCCGGATCCGCGCTTCCTGGTACGAGCCGAAGACCGGTCCGGGGCCGCGCATGGATTTCAGGCCCTTCTGCACCTGTCCGACATTGGCCTTGTCCTCGTCGAAAACGTCGCAATAGCCACCCAGTTGCGGGGCCTTATGGTGGCTCTCGCCGATCTCCACCACGGTCGGCTCGACCGCGACTTGGCGCGGCGCGTCCTCCGACTCAGGCACCAGGAACATGATGTCCATGAAGCAGCGGTCCGGATCGTCCCCGTCCGGCAGGAAGCGGTAGACCAGAAAGCTGCCGATTCCGGCCCAGAATACCAGGTTCGGGAACAGGTGATACTGAATCGTGTCGATTAGCTCCGAGTCCGAGAGATGATCGACGTCGATGCCCATCATCTCCTTGAGGAACTGGCGGCGGTTTTCGGCCGTCGCCTGTCGGGCGTTCTGGCCCTCGGGCAATTCCGCCGTCTTGTAGCCTTCGGGGTCGGTCGGGCGGATGCCGGCGCGGTAGACGGCTGTCTCGCTCATCTTGGGCACATGCGGGCTGTGGATGCCGCGCGGGCTGATCATGCGGGTGACGTGGCGGCGGTCCGGCCAGACATCGTATTGCGTGTTGGCATCGCCGATGAAGTTCATCGCCGTCGGATGGGTGGCGACGACGTGGAAGCTCTCGATGAAGGCTTCCAGCACCACCTTCCAGTTGGCGGGGTAGTGCTTGCGCACATAGACGACCTTGCGGCGCTCGCCGAGGTCCCAGCCGCGCGTGGCCATGTCCCGGTCCAGACCTTCCAGATAGTCGCGGAACGGGGGCGGGGTGTCGGACAGGTTGACGAAGACAAAGCCGTTCCACCGCTCCACATGCACAGAAGGCAGGCTGAACGTCTCCTTGTCGACATGGTCGAAATCCCACCCATTGGTGATCTTCTTGCAGCTCCCGTTCAGGTTCCAGGTGAAGGCGTGGAACGGGCAGCGAAAATGCACGGCGCGGCCGTTTTCGTCGCACAGTCTGCGCCCCCGGTGCAGGCAGACATTGATGTGCGCCCGGATGGTTTCGTCGCGCTGCCGCACAACGATCACCGACGTGTCGCCGATCTCGTAGAGATGGTAGTCGCCCGGGTCCGGAATGTCCTCTTCCCGGCAGGCCATCTGCCAGACGCGGCTCCACACATGGTCGTATTCCAGGGCGAGCCAGTCCGGGTCGAGATAGCGTTCCTTCGGAACCGGGTCTTGGGCCACGTCCGTCGGCGCGGCATCTCGCAGCACGTCCGGCACGTCGCGCGAGTCCGTTTCCAGAAGGTCCTGCACGGTCGGCGTGGGACGGAGGTCTGCCGGGTCCGATACGGATGGGTCCAGTTCGTCCATTGTGGCCTCGGCAAAAGGTGAAGGGCAGGGGTCCGTCTGCATTGGGTCGGGGCCGCCCGCGCGGGGAGTGGCGGGCGGCCCCTGTCTTATGGGACTAGAAGTCGAACAGCAGCTCCACGCCATATTCGCGCGGGCGCGAATTGGTGGCGAAGTCCACCACCGAGTTGGTATGGCTGGCGCGGAAGACTTCGTCGGTCAGGTTCCGCCCGAACGCGATCAGCTTGAACTGGTCGTCGCTCGGTCCGCCAAACTCGATGGAGGCGAAGGCGTCGAGGAGGA
>JBCCCX010000023.1:0-20068 GCA_039033275.1 Pseudomonadota bacterium
CAGAAGAGTAAGCTCAGCTTCTCGAAAAACAGCTGTGGGCGGCGCGCAATCGCCGCCCACGGCAAACCACAGATTTTTAAGCGCGCGCCGCCGCCGGGGCGCCGCGACAGGAAGTCTTCGAACTCAGCATCCGTGTAGCTGAACGTCGCCCGGGTCGATAGGCGCGGCGTCCACTGGTAGTTGGCTTCCGCCTCGACGCCATAGATCCGGGTCTCGCCCGCATTGGTCGTGGCCACCACGGTCGGCAGGAGCGGGTTGCCCGTCGCCACCGGGAACTGGATCGCCTGGTTGGTCCAGTCAATATAATAGGCACCCGCCGCGAAGAGCCCGCGCCCGTCGTGGAAGTTCTGCCGGTAACCGAGTTCGTAGTTCCAAAGCTCCTGCTCCTCGACGACCTGAAGACCGACCGGTACGCCGGCATTGGTGTTGAAATCGCCAGGCTGGTTGCCCTTGGACACGATGCCGAAAAGTAGCGTGTTCTCATTGACCTGCCAATCGAGGGAGACACGCGGCAGGAAGCTTTCGAACGTATTCTGGAAGCCGATACCCACCCGCTCGATGTCGTCGGAGCTGTAGCGTCCGCCCAGACCCAGCGTCAGTTCAGGCGTGATGTCGTAGTCGACCTGGCCGAAGACGGCGATGTTCTCGATCCGGCGCGGTGTACTCGGAACATTGAACGGGAATGTCAGGGAGCTTTCCACCCGATTGGACCAGAAATAGAGGCCGCCCACGGTCCAGCGCAGCCGCTGGTCGTCCTTTGACGTCAGAACGATCTGCTGCGTCGTGTCCTCATATTCGGACGTGAAGGTGAACCGGAAGATGTTCACCGGCAGCCCGTCGCCGTCGGCGGAGTTGATGTTGTCCTCCTGGCTGTAGGCGCTAATGAGAGACAGGTTGAACATCTCGAACTCAAAGTCGGCGTGGACCGAGTAGCGTTCCTGTTCGACGGACCGGCGCCCGCCGGGGAATTCGAGACCGTCCAGGTTCAAGGCAATCGTGCTCGGTTCGGGGATGAGCCCGCAAATCGCCTGATTGACGCCCGCAGCGTTGGGCAGGCACGTATTCTCGCTCGCCGGGATCAGCACGCCGGCATTCTGGCTGTCGTCGAACTCGACGATCTGCGCGCGGGCGCGTATCTCCGAATTGGCGGTCGGACGCCAAGACACACTTCCCGAGAAACCGAACGTTTCCTCCTCCTGCACCCGGAAGGGCGAGTTCTCCACGTCGAAACGGCCGTCGGTTCCGTCCGCCTGAAGGTAGAGCCGTGCGGCCAGCTTGTCGCCGAAAAGCGGGCCGGACACCCCGCCTGACAGGCGCCACGTATCATCCTCGCCATACTCGGCCATCCCGTGCGCCTCGAATCCATCGAAGCTGGGCCGTTTGGGTATATAGTTTACGGCCCCAGCAAATGTCTGGCGGCCGAAATAGACCGCTTGGGGTCCCTTGATCACTTCGACCTGCTCGATGTCGTCGATGCCCATGGTGCGCGCGACCCCGCCCACGAACACACCATCATGGAAAAAGGAGGAAGTCTGCGCGTCGCGGAAGAAGCTGTTGACGCTCGCACCCCGGATAAAGGGCTGTTCGTTCTGGCGTGAGTTGTTCTGCATGGCGAAGCCGGGCGAAAGCAGCGAGACGTCGACAATATCGACGAGGCCCAGGTCGACGATATCGTCGCTTTGAAAAACCGTGACGGCGATCGGCACTTCCAGAAGGGACTCCGCCCTGCGTCGGGCGGTGACGACGATCTCGTCCTCGTCGAAAACGGTGTCTTCGTCGGGCACTTGGGCGATCGCCGGCTGGGATGTCATACCTGCAAGAGCCGTCGAAAGTGCCAGAGCCTTCCACAGGGCGCATCGGCCCATTTTCTGCGTGATGTCGTTCATACGTCTCCCCACTTCTTTTTCGCCCAGTTCCCGAACCCAGTTTTCGGGAAATACCGTTGGTTCCTTTTTCATGGACCAAGAGGCCCACTCCGCTCTGGATCGACGAAGGGCGGAACGAAATAGGCCAGTCGGACGTGCGCCCCCACGAAGCGCAAGCGACATGTGGCGTTGCCCAAATGTCGCTGGATGCAAGCGGCGACAGACCGCAATTCCGGCATGGGCGGTTGAAACCAATAGTGAGAGTGTGGGTAAAGGGCTTCTGGCAGACTGTTCGGCGGCTTTTCTACAATTGCCTTTTCTAGTTTTGGTTCAGTCTGAGCTAACGCCGCCCTATGCCTTGCAGGCCACCTTGAAGAAAGACACCGAATGCCCCGCTTGAAACAAGCCGGCCGCGAAGCCGGCAACCCCTACGCCAACCAGATCTTCGACTTGCTGTTCGGGGACCGCGATCCAGTTCAGTCACCCGGAACGCCCACCGGAACGCCGGGCGATTGGTGGACCGTCTTCAACATAGTGCCAGACGCTTTCCACCACACGACGGAAGGCTTTCGTTTCTACCGTTCGCCTGACCGTGTGATCGACCCCCAACTGCGCGAGCTTGGCCAAACGCGGGCAGGATATGCTGTGGGGTCGAAATTCGTCTATTCCCAACATTGCAAGGCGTCTCGGGACGTCGGGCTGAGCGAAGACAAGATCCAGGCGATTCCGCACTGGCAGGTCGCGACTTGCTTCGAAGAGGTGGAACGCGCCGTTATGGCCTATACGGACGCTCTGGTGTTGCAACACGGCCGGGTGCCGGACGGCGTTTTTAACACGCTGAAATCCCATCTGTCCGACGAAGCCATCCTGGAGCTGACCTACATCACGGCCACTTACATGATGCACGCGGTGATGAGCCGGGCGCTGCGGCTTGAATATGACGATGTCGAGGAGCGTGTCGTCGAAGAAGGCTCGCCATCCGGCCTGTCCGGGGACGTCATGTCCATGGTGGACGCCCCGGCCAAGGACGACTGAAGCGAAAGGTCATCTCGAGAGCTTTTCGTCGCTATTGCAGGAAAACGGGCACAATTATGGTCTACGCCTGAACAAGCGCTGCATTGCGACATGCATCGCTGCGAACGCCACACCGCCCACCGCGCCGTAGAGATGGGCTTCGGCGGCGACGGGGCCGCTGGCCAGAGCTTCGGTGAGCGGTACGGGACCGACAGTCGCCTCCCAAACGAGTTTCGCGATAAGCCCCGCCCCGATCACAACATGTTCGATCAAGCCCTCGCGCGTACCCGCGCGCAGCTCGTCATAGACCGCGAGCAGGAGCGCGGCGGCCAGCATGCCGTGAAGCACGGCCGATAGGCCGAGATAGGTCGGCACATTGGGGGACAAAATGAGATAGGCAGCCGTGGTGAGCAACGAGAGTCCCAGGAGAAGAACTGTCCAGCCGACAGCGCCCAAAACCTTGTGATAGAGCCAGAAGATGCTCGCCAATCCGGACATGTTCAAGGCCAGGTGAGGCCACCCCATGTGGGTGAAATGACCCGAAACGGCTCGCCAATATTCTGCGCGGACGATGAAGTCGGGTCTGTAGGCCAGCAATGCTTTGGCGGGCTCTCCTAGAGCGACGATGATAGCCGCCACGCCGGCCACGAAAACGAAGAGAATCCAGATATTGCGTTGCAAAGCGGGGAATCCTCTTCGCAGACGGGCGCGCCGCATTTCGCTGTCCCGGCCGAGTCGGTCGCTTTTTCGCAAGCGAACGCTTAGCGCTCCTCGGTCAGCGCCTCGTAGATGGCTCGATTGTAAAGCTCCGCATAGTCACGGAGTTCGCGGCGCATTTCCATGTGGGCTTCGCCGAGAACGACATCGCTCATGCCTTCCGGAAAACGCTCGCTGACCTGGTCGGCAATCGCCTCATACTCTTCTTCCGTCAGGCCGGGAACGACCATTTTGCGCAATGAGAAGGCGATCAAAACCGGAGGTTCGTCGGAGGATAGGCTAGTCTCTGCGTCCCGAATGGGATCGGCGTCGCGCACCCATGCCATCGCCGACACGATTTTCGCTTCTCTGTCCGACATGGCTTCCGCCCTTGGCGTCAACGAGGAGGTTTCGGCGGAAGCTTCCGCATTGCCACCTTCCGCAGCATTCGGCACCGTTGTGTTTTGGCATGCTGAAAGGGTCAGCAGTCCGGCTGCGCAGAACGCCGCCGGACCCGAGAAACGAAAGCAGCGCGTCAAACTGCCGACCCCGGACGCCTACGGCGGCGTCGCGCCGTGTTGCGCAGTGTCCGCCCCAACGCCATCAGCAACAGCAGGAAGGGACCGAAGCTGACGCCGCCGCCACCGCTATCTTCGGCAGGGGCTGCCGGTGGCGGGGATGGAGGGGGCGGCGGCGCGGCGTTGACCGTCACCGTCACAGTAGCCGTGGCTTCGGCGCCGCGACCATCAGATACGGTGTAGGTGAAGGTCTCCGTGCCCGAGAAGGTCGATGCAGGCTGGTAGGAAATGGCCGAACCGTTCACCGTGGCCGTGCCGCCTTGCGAAGGCGTGCCGACATTGGCGATGGTCAGCGTGTCGCCGTCGGCATCCGTGTCGTTCGCCAGGACGGCCACGTCCACTGCGGCGCTGCCTTCTTCAACAGTCAGCGTATCATTGGCAGCGACGGGCGCCGTGTTGGGCGGTGGGTTAACTGTTACCATGACTTGAGCCGAAGCTTCGCCACCCCTCCCGTCGTTGACAAGGTAGGTGAAGGTCTCCGTGCCGGAGAAACCGGCGGCGGGCTGATACCGGATAGCCGTGCCATTGATCGTCACCGAACCGCCATTGCTGATATCGCGGACCGCCGCGATCGTCAGCGTGTCGCCGTCGGCATCCGTGTCGTTAGCGAGGACGGCGAGATCGGCCGCAGCGCTGTCCTGAATGACCGTGAACGCATCCGGCTGAGCGACAGGCGCCGTGTTGGGCGGCGGGTTGACTGTCACCGTGACTTGCGCCGTGGCTTCGCCACCTTTTCCGTCATTGACGACGTAGGTGAAGGTTTCCGCACCGAAGAAGCCGGCGGCAGGCTGGTACCGGATGGCCGTGCCGTTGATCGTCACTGTGCCGCCATTGCTGATGTCGCGGACCGCCGCGATCGTCAGCGTGTCGCCGTCCGCATCCGTATCGTTCGCCAGGACAGTCAGATCCGTCGCCGCGCTGTCTTGGTCGACCGTATAGGCATCGGGCTGGGCCACAGGTGGGTTATTGGGAGCGTCGGATGCCGCAATCGTGAAATCCTGCGCATTCGTGTCGAAGAAAGGCTGCGTCGAGCACTTCACCATAAGGCGAGCCGTCGTTGTCGGCAGGTTTGGAACGACTATGTCTTCACTACCGTCATTCGCTGTCGTCAGTATCGGCGCACCGAAAAATTGACCCCCATTTGATGAAAGCCTGATATCGACATTGGCGCAACTGATGGGTGCCGCCGTCGTGTTGGCCACATCCCAGGTCACGGTCTCGGACGTTCCCGCTCTCCACGTCACGGCACCAGCCGGAGCCGTGACGGTGAACGGACCGGCATCCTTTGAAACCGTGATCTTGCGCGAATCCGATGCCAAACCGCCCCTGCCATCACGGACCACAAAGCGCATGTTGAGCTCCCGGTCGGTTGTGGGCAAGACTTCTCCGATCGTCGTGTTCCCTGAAAGGACATCCGACATGCGGGGAAAGACGCGCGTCCGGTCGGTCGTAGGCGCGTAGACCCGAAAAAGCGGCCGCGTCCCGTCATCGACGAAATCTGCAGGGCCACTCGTCTCGGTACCGAGATCGTACTGCTCCCATGAGTAAGTGAGCGTGTCGCCCGCATCGGCGTCGGTCGCGCCGCCAGTCAGGAAAAACGGCGTGCTGGCTGGGATAAAGCCGTCCGGACCCGCCGTCGCAACCGGCACGGAATTCGTTAGGTTCGTGACGACCCCGCAGCTCCCGCCCCGCGACGTATCCGCCAGATAGTCCAGCATCTGGCCGATGGAATGAATATGGTAGTTGTCATGAGTATCGAAGGAGAGGTTTTCGTTCCCGCATATGCCGGCATAGGCCATTATGGAGGTTCCGCTTCCCGGCTCGTAGGCCGCGCTCGCGCGACGCGCATTCCCACAGGAATTGGTCGTACCGTTGAACGTGTGGGCCGCGGCGAGCTGGTGGCCGATCTCATGGGCGAGGATATCGACAACGAAAGGATCATTGACGGGTCTAGACCGTCCGGACACTCCTCCACCCTTGACAGAATCTCGGCATGCCGCCCCCAAGAAGGCTAAACCACCGCCAAACGTCGAGAAGACATGGCCGATATCGTAGTTGGCATCGCCGATCGTGTTCCTGAGGACTTCCCGGACCTCGTCGATCATCTTTTCTGAATCGTCGTTTGTGAACGGATCGGTAGCGGCGTCGGTGAAGACCACGTCGGCATTATTGGCAATGACTTGCAGCCGTACGCTCACTTCGCGTTCGAGGATCTGGTTGAGCCGGTTCACAGCGGTCACGATGGCCGCGACCGTCTGGTCCTTGCCACCGTGGAAGGCCGTGTACTCGCCCGTCGCCGCCACAGCGAACCTGTAGGTCCGCAGTTGAGATCCGCTCGTGACCACGCGCGGGCTCAGGAAACGTTGCGCGATGGCATGGGTGGATCCGAAAGCATTCTGGCCTTCTCCAGCAGCTCCGTGATCGACTCCGCAGTTGAATTCCGGTCGGGAATGGCGGTTGGCGGATGCGAAATCGTGCTTGTAGTAGGATTGGTAGGCGTCACCGACGCCCATAGGATCGATGTAGACGGTGCCGAGCGTATCGTCGAAAACGGCGTGGAAGCCGTTCATGCTGACATCCAGGCGGCCCGTATGAGCCGGATTGTCCGTCGCCGTGATGGTATAGGTCTCAATGGATGGGAAAGCCTGTCGCAGACCCTCGCTCATCGTGGCGTTGCGCTCCACCGTGAACTCCCGAAAACTTCCACCCGGAAGAGGCAGTGCAATAGTCGGCCCGCCGAAGCTCTGGCCTTCAGGCATGGCGCTCCCCAGCGCGAAGCGTAGCCCGGACATGTCGAGCGAGACTTGGCGGGCGCGCGTCATGCGGCTAGTCCGGTTTGCGGGTTGCGAACTCGGCGAAGCGGCATTCAAGGATGTCGCAGCCACGTCATGCCAAAGGTCTGTGCGCGCGGTTTCCGCATTCGCGGTCAACGGTGCGAGCGCGACGGAGGCGGCGACGCTCGCCGACAATAAGAGACTTTTCGACTGGATTCTAAATGGCATAAGGGCCCTTCCCATCGAGCTTGCGGTGTCTTGCGGACTTAACCTATCGAAGTCACTATCCGACATCGAATACCGCGCCGATATCGAATTGACCAGAAACAGGCACATGACTTTTGTCAAGCGACACTTGTATGACGCGAACAAAGACTAGACACCCGTCTCGCGTGCATAGTCCGCAAGGGCCAATTCCGGTTTCCGTTCCTCTAAAATTGCAGGCTTGCCGATCGCCGAGACACTTTACGGTTGGATCTGGGGTCTTAGCGTGAGCGCATGGACCGCACGTGCGCGGACCGACGCCTCGTCGACCCGGACGGCTTCATAACGGCCTTGTGCCCAGCCTTCCATGCCGTCCGCGTAATGCGGGCTTGCCGGGTGGCTGGACTGGCCGGTGGAGTTGGCCACGAAGACGAGGTCGGGCTGGGTGAGATCGACGATCATGCGGTAGCCGGCGATGTGAACGGGCGCGAAGCCCTGGCCATGACGCCAGCGCGCCACGTTGACGGTCGCCGCGCCGCCCGGAACGGGAATGGGCCCCCGATTGCCGAAACGCTGCAGCAAATGAATCCCGCTTCCGTCCACCACTTCATTGCGGAATTGCGCGCCGTGTACGTCGCCCCAACGCCATGCGGTGGGCGCGTCGCCGTGCTCAACGGCCAGTGCCGCGCAGGCGGCATCCAGCAGACCCGGCAGGCGGTCGTCGCGCCCTTCACGCCCTTGCGTTGTTGGATCGTCCCACCAACCACTGTTCGGGTCCGCCAAGATGGTTTCCAGCGACAGGAGTTCCGTCATGCCGACGCGCGGCCGGGTGCCGTCCGGCAGGTGCGGCGCGTAGACTCGGTCCAGCGTCTCAGTCCAGAAGCGCGCAAAGATCAGCGCCCCTGTGCTGTCCTGCGTGAACGCCCCGTCCCAAGCCTCCAGAGCCGAACGGCACGCAGACGACCTGGCCGCCGTGGCGTCGAGCACGGGTTGCAGCGCGGCGCGCAGGCCCGGCACGGTGACATCGGTCTGGATGGACTGTGTACTCTCCACGTCATGTCGTGGCCGTGTCTTCAGAAGCGCCTCCACCCGGACCGCCCGGTAACCCCGCGCGGCGTCGCGCAGATAGTCTGTCAACCCTCCCGTGCGCGCATCCAGCCTATCGAAGAAGGCAGCGGGCACGACAGGGTTATTGCTCGTCGCGATTATCCCGTCATCAGGATCTGAAGCGTAGGGCATGGCATCGTACGGGATGTAGACCGCCCAATGGGCGTCGCTGCGCGAGCCGTCCTGTGGCACACTGCCGTCGGCATCCGGCGCGCGAACCGGGAAACGGCCGGCCTGCTGGATACCGATTTCGCCCGTACGCGCCGCGAATGTGAAATGTGTCGGCGGGAAGTCCCACCCGCGCAATGCCTCCTGGAACTGCGCGAACGTCCGGCTGAAAGGCATGTCCAGCGCTGCCCGGACGAGATCGCTCGGCTCAAAACCGCCCCAGCGCACGGCGTAGGCCGTTTCCCCGTCCGCATATGGTAGAACGGGTCCGAAATGGGTGCGGCGCGTCTCGAAGGAAACGGGCTCCGACGCCGCGACCTCGATCCGGACCGAACTCTTGACGAGATCGCGCCATTGCCCGTCCCATAGATATTGGTCAGGATTGTCCGGGTTCAACGTCAACTCGAACAAGTCCAGCGCATCTCCGCCCGTGACGTTGGTCGTACCCCAGGCAGCGTGGTCGTTGCGCCCGTCGAGCACCATGAAGAACGGCGCAGCCGCGAAGCCGTAAATGGATACGCCTTCGCCCGCTTCGTTCCCCTGTCCGGTCAGGGGGCGGATGTGCAATCCGATCTCGTGCCACAGGTTGGGCATTTCGATGCCATTGTGCGGATCGACGGCGAGCAGAGGGGCGCCGGACACGGTCCGCTCGCCCGATAGAACCCAGCTATTGGAGCCCGCCCCGTCGGCAGCGAAGCCGAGACGATTGAGCGCGTCCATTCCCTCCATGAGCGCATGCGGCGGGCGCCGGATACCCGATGCAGGTCGGGCCTCTCCCTCCCCCGGCGAAGCACCCGCATTGTTCTGCCCCGCCTCGTTGTCGGGCTTGGCCGCGCCGGGGTGTTCGACCGGAAGTTCGTCCAACGTCAGGACCGTCGGATGACGGGCATGGTCATAGGGCGGTTGCCATTGCGCATACATCATCAGCGGTAGATGACGTTTGAGCGCAGCCCGCTCGATCTCCCGTGTCGCGTCCTTGCCGGACATGGCGAAACCCATCAGCTTCGCGACCGCCAGAGAGTCCACGGCGCTCCAGGGCCGGACGTCGATGTCGTGGCCCGCAATGTTCAGCAGCGAATATTCGACGGCGAGCGCTCGCGGGCTCCGACCCGCAATGTAGGCATTGACCCCGGCCGCGAAAGCATCGAGCGAACGACGCGTTCGCGCATCCAATGACGCAAGGTCCCGCTCGGCAAGCGCGACCGTGCCAAGGCTATGCATCAGCCGGTCACTGGCGATTGCGTCCTCGTTCCGGCCGATCAGGCGGGACAGCTCGCCACGCGCCACATGCCTGTAAAGCTCCATGGTAAACCAGCGATCCTGCGCATGAACATAGCCCTGGCCGAACATCAGGTCGTCACGGTCCGCAGCGAAGATATGCGCCACGCCACGTGCGTCGCGAAGAATTTCGACAGGGTTGGCCAGCCCCTCCACGACCGAGCTTCGGTCATAGTCGGGAAGCGGCATGCGCGCCGTACGCCAACTCCAAAGCGCTCCGAAGACAAGCGCGAGAATGACGACGAGACCAACGCTCAAGACGACACGCTTCATCATTTCTCCCCTCGAAACCACCTATTGATTGCCATTGTTTAGACGCGTGTGCAATATTGTACTGGTGTACAAGACTATCGCGTGCTATCGCACCAACAAGCCAAGGGCGGATATGCCCGGGTGAAAGGGGAGTCAGGAATGTTTCCGAAGACAGGGCGGGAGCCCGGCGCGATCCTGCAGGATCTCGAAAAGCTCAAAGAGGACGATGTCCGCTGGGCGGAAGGACGCGTTTTCGCTTACGTCTACGATGCAGGCCCCGAGGCGATGGCCTTGGTTCACGATGCCTATTCCAGCTATCTTACGGAAAATGGCCTCGATCCCAGCTCCTTCCCATCTTGCATGGAGTTGGAGCGCGACGTCATCGCGATGGCGCTCGACCTGCACAATGCGCCCGAAGGGGCGAAGGGATCCTTCACATCGGGCGGGACGGAGAGCATCATCCTGTCGGTCAAGACGGCTCGCGACCGGGCGCGAGCCTTGCGTCCCGAGGTCAAGACGCCTGAACTCCTCGTTTGCGAAACGACCCATCCAGCCTTCTTCAAAGCCTGCGCCTATCTCGACGTCACGCCTGTCGTGACCAAGGTCGACCCCAAGACGTTCAAAGCCGTCCCCGGCGCCTTCCGGGACGCGATCACCGAAAATACAATCATGATGGTCGGCTCCGCGCCCTCCTACGCACACGGCGTGGTGGACCCGATAGAGGCGCTCGGCCAAGTCGCTCTGGAACATGATATCCTGTTCCACGTCGATGCATGCGTGGGCGGCATGTACCTGCCCTTCGCCCGGCGCTATGGCGCGCCGTTTCCCGACTGGGACCTGTCCACGCCCGGCGTGACGCAGATGTCGATGGATTTCCACAAATGGGGCTACGCCGCCAAGGGGGCCTCTTGCGTCCTCTACGCCGACGGTGAGATGCGCAAGCACCAGATTTTCGCCTGGTCTGGCTGGACGGGCTACACCGTCATCAACCCGACCGTCCTGTCCACCAAGTCCGGCGGACCCGTGGCGGCGACCTGGGCGATCCTGAACCATCTCGGCGAGGCGGGCTATATGGACCTCGTTTCCAAGACACAGGAGGCGTCCGACAAAATTAGGGCCGCGATAGAGAGAACAGAAGGGTTGGAACTCGTTGGCGCGCCGGTCGGCAACCTGTTCTGCTTTACCGCGACCGACTTCGACATTTTCGCCCTCGCCGATGCCATGAAGGCCAAGGGATGGTTCATTCAGCCGCAATTCGGCTACGGTCCATCGCCCGCCAATCTCCATCTGTCGGTCGGGGCGTCCAACGCACCCCATACGGACGAATTCATCGCGGATCTTGAAGTCGAGACCGCCCGCTTGCGTAGCAGCGCAGCCAATGGGCGGGCAGAGCCGCCCGCCGAAATCAAGGCCCTGTTCGACCTGCCCGCCGCCCAGCTTCTCGACGCAACCACGAGCGTGTTCGCTGGCGAGCACGGAGATCTTCCGGACGAGATGCGCGAAATCAACAACATCATGAACGCCATGCCCGCCAATGTCCGGGACGGCGTCATGATCGAATATTTCAACAGGCTCTACGCCAAGGAGTAGCGCGGCGTGACCTCCTCATCCGCCATGCAGGGCCCCAGCGCCCCGATCGTGGAAACCCGTGCGGCAGCTCCCACGGGTTTCGTGCGGTGGCGGCTGGCCTGGGTGCTCATGGCGACCCTGTTCGTAGGCTATCTTGACCGGGTCAACATATCGCTCGCCCTGCCGTTGATCGCGGTGGAAAAGGGGTGGAGCGACGCGGAGATGAAGAGTTACGGGGAGCTGCTCTTCTCGGCCTTCTATGTCGGCTATGGCCTCGCCAACATCTTCCTCAGCCCGCTGGCTGCGCGGTTCGGCCCGCGCCGATCGCTGATCGCCATCGTCATCCTCTGGGCGCTGTTCACGGCTGTGGGAGCCGTGGCAAGTCAGGTGATGCTGGCCTTCGTCGCTGCGCGCATCCTGCTCGGCCTGTCCGAGGGCGTTCACTTCCCGATGATGAACATGCTTACACGAAACTGGTTTCCCCAGCATGAGCGCGGGCGGGCCAATTCGATCTGGATCTCGGGCCTATTCCTGGCGGTTCTTCTGTCTCCGGCCATGCTGGTTCCTGCCATGACGGCATTCGGCTGGCGGACGGGCTTCTGGGGTTTGGCCGCGTTCGGGCTCGTCGTGACCCTGCCGCTTGTGATCCGCTACGTCCGGGACGAACCTGCACGCAGCCCGGACCTGTCGGACGCGGAACGACGCTACATCGCGGAGACCTTGGACGGCGACCCGGACGAAGACGCGGCTGCCGCGGAAGGGTTCGCCGCGCGGGCGCGCCGCCTGTTCTCGGACCCGACCTTTGCGCTGCTGCTCTGCGCGGGCATCCTCAACAATATCGTGGCGCTGGGCCTCGTCAGCTGGCTCCCCAGCTTCTTCGTGCGGGTCAAGGGCCTGCCCTATGAGAGCCTCGCTTGGGCGGCCGCATTGCCATATGCCGCGTCGCTGATCGGCATCGCGCTCTGGTCGAACATCGGCGACCGCCTGTCGCGCAGGGCATTGATCGCTTCCATAGGATATTTGCTGGCCGGGGCTGGTGTGTATCTCTCGCTGACGAGCGACTCAATCGCGCTCGTGCTGGCCTTCTTCTCCGGCGCCATCTTCCTGTCGTCCAGCTATGTCGCGGCGGAATTCGCGCTGCTCCAGAAAGCCCTGCCCCGCGCCACCGTGGGCGGGGACACAGGTCTCTATAACGGTCTGTCGACCCTCATCGGAGGCGGCCTTGGCCCGATCGTGGTGTCGTCCATCATCGGCGATCCGGACGCGGCGGGGTCTGTCGAGCGCCTGCTCATCGTCCCGGCCGTTTGCGCCCTCGTGGCCGGGGTCCTGTTCACCACCCACAAGCGGCTGGGTTACTAGGGGGAACGCGCACAATGTCACGCGGCCAGACAGCCTCGCTCAATCGCAAGGGACGGGAAACCCGTGAACTCCTGCTGGAGGCGACAATCATTTCGATTGCGCGAAACGGGCTGGCGGGCCTGAGCCATAGGGCCGTGGCCGCGCGGGCGGATGTCAGCCTGGCACTCACGACATATTATTTCGCAAACAAGCAGGACATGGTGGCTCAGGCTTTCAGCCATTCGGTGGAGCGCGGGCGTCCAAGCCTGGCGGATCTGGACACGGCCCTGACAGGATATGCGAAGGCATGGCGCACCGGCGCTGACAGGATCGAGACGATTGACCTGATGGCCCGCCGCGCCGTGGCTTTCGTTGTGGAAACCGACCAGCGGTCGCGGGACGGCATCGCTTTCGAGCTGGAATTCTTCTATCATACCCGGCTGGAACCCAGGCTGGCGAAGCTCGTGAGCGACTACCGCCACTTCATCCTCGGGGCCGCGCGGCGGTTCTGTATGCTGTGCGGGTCCACCACGCCCAATGTCGACGCCGAACTTCTCGTCGGCCTCGTGCTCCGGCTGGAGTCCGAGCATATGAGCACCGCGTTCGATACGAGCGAAGCTCACATGCATGCCCAATTCGAGCGCCTCTTCGACACGATCCTCGCGCAGAAACCGCCCGTTGCCCTGCGCAATGCGGGAGCTGCCTCATGACACTCGACGCCGCCACATCCGCCGAACGCGACATCGCCCATCACATTCACCCCCAGACCGATCTTGATGCGCATGTTCGCGACGGCCATTTCAACATTGTCCGGGCCGAGGGTGTGAGGCTCTATGACGAGGACGGGCATGCCTACATCGACGGGCTGGCCGGCCTCTGGTCGGCTTCGCTGGGCTATTCGGAAACGCGCATCATCGACGCGGTTACCGCGCAGATGCAGCGTTTGCCCTACTCCTCCACCTTCGCGCAACGCTCCCATCCAGCCGCCACGGAACTAGCAGAACGGCTGACCGCCATTGCACCAGAGCCCCTGTCCCACGCCATGTTCATGAATTCCGGCTCGGAAGCCATCGACACGGCGGTCAAGCTCGTCTGGTACTATTGGAATGCCCACGGACGCCCCGGCAAGAAGAAGATCATCGCGCGCGAGAAAGCCTATCACGGCTCCACAATCGTGGCCGCCAGCCTGACGGGGCTGCCGCGCATGCAGGAGGATTTTGACCTTCCGGTGCAAGGCGTGGTGCGCGCGCCCTGCCCGCATTTTTGGCGGCACGGACGCGACGGGGAAAGCGAGACCGCGTTTGCGCGGCGCATGGCCGACGAACTTGAAGCGCTGATCTTGCAGGAGGGTCCGGACACGGTTGGAGCCTTCTTCGCCGAGCCAATCCAGGGGGCGGGCGGCGTGATCCTGCCTCCGGTCGACTATTTCGACCATGTCCAGGCGATCTGCCGCAAGCACGATATCCTGTTCGTCGCGGACGAAGTGATCTGCGGCTTCGGCCGAACCGGAAAAATGTGGGGCAGCGAACTTTACGCACTGAGGCCCGACATGATGACGACGGCCAAGGCATTGTCCTCGTCTTACCTCCCCATTTCCGCACTGCTGGTCAGCACGCGCGTCTCTGAGACGCTGCGCGCGCAGAGTCGCAAGCTCGGCCAGTTCGGCCACGGCTTCACCTATGCCGGTCACCCAGCCTGCGCGGCCGCGGCGCTGGCCACGCTCGACATCTATGAAGAACGCGACATCGTGGCCCGCGCGGCCGAGATGGCACCCTATCTTCAAAACGGCCTGCGCGCGCTCGCTTCGCATACACTGATCGGAGAGGTGCGCGGGACCGGTATGATCGCCGGCGTGGAACTGACGCGCGGCAAGGACCCGGCCACGCCCTTTGATGCGGGCCTGGGTGCCGGACGTCTCGTCCAGGACGCGGCGCGCGAGCGCGGCCTGCTGGTCCGGGCGCTCGGGGATACGCTCGCTTTCTGCCCACCGCTCATCATCTCCGAAGCCGACATCGCCCTGATGCTGGAACGCTTTGCGGACGCATTGGACGCGGTCGGATCGACACTTAGCGGGGCCTGAGGGGCGCGGTCGGGAAGAAAAGAACGTCGTGCGGCCGCAACGGGCCGCACGCATTGATGGAAGGCCGCAATCATAGCGGTTCCACGTCCGGTTCGCTCGCAGGGGCCGGACAAACAATGGGAGGACGCCATGCGAAACGAAACATTGATCCGCCACCTTCTTGGGGCGAGCGCCCTATCGGCCTGCCTGGTTGCGGGTGCCGCCCAGGCGCAGGTCGACGAGATTGTCGTCACGGCGCAGAGGACGGTCAGCACGCTGCAGGATACCCCCGTATCCATCGCCGTATTCGACGCGGACGCGCTGATCGAGAGCTCCGTGTCGACGGTCGAAGACCTCGCGCAATATTCGCCCAACGTCGTGATCACCAACAACTCCAACATTTCCTCGCCGGAAGTGTTCATCAGGGGTGTGGGTTCGGCCGGCGGCTCGTCGGACATCTCGGTAGGTTTCTATATCGACGACGTCTTCATCGGCCGGACGGACGCCATCTTCGAGTTCTTCGACGTTGAGCGGGTCGAGATCCTGCGCGGACCCCAAGGCACGCTTTACGGACGCAACACGATCGGCGGTGCCGTGAACGTCATCACCAAGCTGCCGCCGGAGGAGTTCGAGGCGCTGGCACGCATGGGCTATGCGAGCTTCGACGAGGTCAACCTCAATGCCCGTATCGGCGCCCCGATCAGCGACCGCGCACGCGCCAGCCTGTCGCTCGGATATAAGGACGGGGGCGGATATATCGAAAATCTCGGCCCTGGCCCGCAAGACGACTTGATGGACAAAGGCGTCTTCTCAGGACGCTTCGCCTTGGCCTACGATCTGTCCGACACGACCGATTTCGTGCTCCGCGCGGACTATTCCGATACGGACGTGTCCCCGATCGCCTACCAGGCGCGGCAATCGTTCGACAACAATCCGGCGGCGGCCAACGGCGCCCTGAACGCCTTTCTTAATGGCAGCCCGCCCTTCACGCGGATCCCGGCCAACGGCAACCCGGCCAGCCTGCTCGACCCTGCCGTCAACAACTTGCTGCCGCTTTTGAACGGCGATCTCGGTCCGTTCGACCTCGCCGACAGCCTCGGTCTGACCGGATTGGCCTACACGACCCCGGACGACCCCTATGTCGTGCTGCACGACCAGGACCAGTTCCAGAAGCGCGAATCCTGGGGCCTTTCCGGGACGCTGAGCACACAGCTCGGCGGGGCCGACCTCGTTTCGGTTACGGCTTACCGCGAACGCGACACACGCCTCGTCGAGGATACGGACGGTACGCCGTTCGCCTGGGCCGTCAACGATTCCGAGGGTAGCGGTTGGCAGGTCAGCCAGGAATTCCGCCTGTCCAATGCGGGCGCGGACCGGTTCGAATGGCTCCTCGGCGCCTTCTTCTATCACGAGGAAGGCGAGAGCGAGGGCGGCATCATTTCGGATAATGTCGATCTGCTCGCCCAAGCCTCTCTCGGCCTGCCTGCCATTGGCGCGCTGGGGGGACGCTATTTCACGGACGACCGCACATCGCGCGAAACGACGAGCTATGCCGGATTTGCGCGCGGTTCCTATGCGTTGACGGACCGGCTCTCCATCGAGGGGGGCCTGCGCTACACTTACGAGGAGAAGTCGCTCGATTACGCCCAGTTCTGTGGGGATTTCGTCCTGTCCTCCGTGCTGCCGATCTCCGTTCTGGGTGGCGGGTCTCTACTGTGCAATGGCGGGCCGCTGCTCGACCCCGCCACGGGCTTTCCCAATCCCGCGGCCGTGGCGAATTTCGCCGCCACGGGCATATTCGAGACCCGCAGCCTGGAAGACGATTTCGACGCGCTCACGCCCGAAATCGGCCTGAATTTCGAGCCGACGCCCGACAGCCTGATCTATGGCAAGGTCTCCCGCGGCTTCAAGAGCGGCGGGTTCGACGCCCGCTCCGAGCGGGGCACGTTCGATCCGGAATTCGTCTGGGCCTACCAGGCGGGCTTCAAGACCCGCCTGTTCGAGAACCGGCTGCAGCTCAACGCGGAAGCCTTCTACTACGATCACACGGACCTTCAGGTGCGAACGGTCCGGCCGTCCGGGCAGGCGCTCCAAGCCGCCGAGATCACAGCCAATGGCGGGGATTCCACGGATTACGGCTTCGAGGTGGAATTCATCGCCGCGCCGTTCGAGAACTTCACCCTGTCGGGCGGGGTGGGCTATGTGAACGCCGAATATGGCGAGTTTCTGGCCCGCGATCCGCTTCGCCGCCCCATCGGCACGGTCGATCCGACCAACCCGACCGTGGTAAACCTGGAAGGCAACCGGCTGATCAATACGCCGGAATGGTCGACATCACTCGTGGCGCAGTACGATTTCGACCTGGCATCCGGCGGAGTCGTCTCGGCCCGGGGCGAGCATCAGTACAAATCGGAATACTTCTTCACCGAGTTCAACGAAGACGAACTGAGGCAGCCGGGATACAATCTGTTCAACGCGCGACTGTCCTACACGACGCCGGGCGAGGCCGTGCAGTTCGCCGTCTACGGCCGGAACCTCGGCGACGAACTCTACTTCACCCAGCGCCTCGACCTGCGCAACGGGGCCATCGGCGCCATTCTGGCGACGCCCGCCCGGCCCCGAACCTGGGGCGCGGAGGTGATCTTCCGCTACTAGGCTGACCATACAGGCGACCGGGTCGCACCCGGCCGCCTGTGATCGACAGGAGAACGGACATGTCCGAGAACGAAACGTTCGGCCAGTTCTGGCACCGCTACCTGCGCGCGCACCGCAACCCGACTTGCCGGGCCTGGCACTACGGCGCCTCGGTCTTCGGACTGGCTGCGATGGCGGCGTTCCTGGTCACATTAAACCCGCTCTTCCTTATTGGCGGCGTGGTTCTGTCCTATGGATGCGCGTGGATCGGGCACTTTTTCGTCGAAGGCAACACGCCGCTTGCGTTCACGCGGCCGCTCTGGTCGCTCGCCGCCGACTACCGCATGTTTTGGCTCGCCCTTACGGGCCGTCTCGGAACGCATCTCGCCGCGGCCGACACGCAGTAGCGGCATGGCGGCCCCCATGTTAAAAGCCGTCGGACGCGCGCGTGTCACCGACGCGGATGTGCAAGCTGCCCGCGAACGCATCTCGCCCCATATCGTGCGCACGCCTCTCTTGCGTTCAAACAGTCTGGATGCGCTGTTCGGCGGGCCGACCTGGTTCAAATGCGAAAATCTCCAGCGCGGCGGGGCGTTCAAGATGCGCGGCGCGCTCAACGCGGTCTTGTCGCTGCCCCAGGACGCGCGCGAACGCGGCCTCGTAACCTTTTCATCCGGCAATCACGGCAAGGCTTTGTCCATCGCGGCGCGCATTGCCGGAACGGAAGCGCGCATCCTCGTGCCACGCGACGTTTCCGCCGCCAAGCTCGCAGGCATCGAGCGGGCGGGCGGGCGCGTGGCGCACTATGATCGGCTGACAGAAGATAGGCAGGCCATGGCCTTCGCGATCGCGCGCGACGAGGGCCACGCCTTCATCCATCCTTTCGACGATTCGGCCATCATCGCCGGACAGGCGACGGCGGCGCTGGAAGTGTTCGAGGACCTGCCCGCCACACAAATCCTCTATGCGCCCGTCGGCGGTGGCGGGCTCGCCAGCGGGCTGTGCGTCGCGGCACGCGCCGCCAGACTGGACTGCGAGGTCGTCGGAGCAGAACCGGAGGCGGGCGACGATGTCGGGCGATCCGTGGACCGAGGCGAAATCGTGACCATCCCGCCGGTCGACTCCATCTGCGACGGGGCGCTGACCACCGCGCCCGGCCATGCCTGCCTACCCATCCTGATCGACAATTCCGTAAGGATGGAAACCGTTGCGGACGCAGCCATCCCCGCTCTGATGCTGACCTTGATGGAAGAACTCAAGGTCATGGTCGAACCGACCGCCTGTCTCGGCGTGGCCGCGGCGCTGGCAGATGCGCGCGCCGGACGCCGCCCCGAAGGTCCCGTCGCCATTATCCTGAGCGGCGGCAACATCACTGCCGCGCGCTTTTGCGAGTTCGTGCGCCATTCCAAGGGTCTCGGCGCATGAGTTCGAGTGTCACTGACCGTCTGGACGCCCTTGGCATCATCTTGCCCGTTCCCTCTCGCCCGGCTGCAAACTACCGGCCATTCGTGCTGCATCGGGGCCTGCTTAGCATTGCCGGGCAGCTTCCTCTGATCGACAATTCCCCTGTCGTGACCGGACGCGTGCCCGACCAGGTGGCGCTGGACGCGGCCCGGGACGCCGCGCGGCTCTGCGCGATCAACATCCTGGCTCAGTGCAGCGCCGCGCTGGGCGGAGATCTCGACCGGATCGCGGCTACGTTGCGCGTGTGCGGCTACGTACAGGCCGCGCATCCGTTCGACGGCCATGCCCAGGTCGTGAACGGGGCATCGGATCTTATTTGCGACGTTCTGGGCGAAGCAGGCCGACACGCACGCGCTGCCGTGGGTTGTGCCTCCCTGCCCCGTAACGCACCGGTCGAAGTGGAAGCCCTCTTCGCCGTGACTTGAAGCGCAATGACGCATCGGCGGAAGAAACCTGCCCGGAACGATGCGCGGGCGTTCACGACATGAAACTTTGACGTGGTCCGCTTAAGAGTGGTTCAATTTGTAGGGGCAGACGCAAAGACGTTTCCGTCAATCCGTCATTCCTCCGTCCTGTTGCCTTCATTCGATAGGCTGCCCGCATATGCGCGGGTAATCGAAGCCACTGTTTCCACCAAGCCTTCCAACTCTCCGCGTTCCTGCGCTGCGGTCGCGAGTTGTCTGAGGGTATGGACGACACCGAGATAGATCGGTCCAACTGCCTCGAACAAATCGGGCGTCGGGCTGACGATGACGGAGCGGCGATCCGTTTCGCTCCGGGACCGTTTGACAAGTCCCTTCGCTTCCAAACGGTCGAGCAAGGCCGTAACCGATCCGGTCGTCAGGCCGAGTTCTGTCGCGATAATTCCAGGATTTCGGGGCCCTTGCGATAAAAGGTTGAGTGCTCGCAGATCATTGCGCGAGACACCGGCTTCGTCGGCCGCTTTCTGGTCCACACTGTCGATCGCATCGTAGAGCGCACGGCAGGCCAGAATGAGCTCATCAGGACTCGACACAGTTTCGTCTTTCAAGTAACTTGATGATCAAGATAGTGCATTCTTCAGCGAAC
>JBCCCX010000024.1:0-19202 GCA_039033275.1 Pseudomonadota bacterium
ATCAAGTCCGGGGACGGCCTCATCATCCTGGAGCCGCCGCATGATTTCAGTCGAAGACTACGCTGCTGAGGCCGAAGCCTGGTTCGCCGAACACACGCCGCGCGACGTGCCATTCATGCTACCGCTGACCTTTATGGAGGTCGGCACGGACGAGCAGTTCGAGTTCCTGCGCGATTGGCAGAACAAGGTCCACGCAGCCGGGTTTCTCGGCGCGCATTGGCCGGTCGAATATGGCGGCGGTGGCCTGACCCAGAAGCATCAGGATGCGGCGACGCGCGCCATGCGGATGAACCATGCGCCGATCATGCTTAACGCTATCGGAATCGGCTGGGCCGGGCCCCTTATCCTCGATACGGGGACGGAGGAAGAGAAGCGCCGTTACCTGCCGGGCATCCTGTCGGCCGACGATATCTGGTGCCAAGGCTTCTCGGAGCCGGATAATGGCTCGGACCTCGGCAACGCGCAGCTGAAGGCGGAATACGACCTGGCGACGGACGAATACATCCTGAATGGCTCCAAGATTTGGACGACCCAAGGCAATTACGCGAAATACATGATCCTACTGGCGCGCACCAACCCGGACGCGCCGAACAAATATGCGGGCCTCTCCTTCTTTCTCGCGCCGATGGACATTCCGGGTGTGGAGACGACCAAGATCCGCAAGCTGACGGGCGAATACGGCTTCACCCAGACCTTCTTTACCGATGCCCGCATCCCGGCCAGCACGCTAATGGGCGAGAGAGGCGAAGGCTGGAAAGTCGCCATGCGCACGCTGGAATATGAACGCGGCGCGCGGGGCGGGCAGGCGGGCGGCTACACGATCAGCCAGACCGACCCGCTAGAGGTCGTGGACCTGGCCCGGCGCGCCGTGCGCAACGGCAAGCCTGCGCTGGAAGACCCCGTCATGCGCGACAAGCTGATCGACCATATCATCGACGCCCAGAGCATGATGGCCGGGCGGGAACGCGCCAAGATCGCTCCGCTCGTCTCCGAACGGCCCTTCGCGCTGCCCTTGATGAGCAAGCTGCAGTTCAGCGAGTTCGCGCGCGAGCGCGGAGAGCTGGCGCTGGAGCTGGAAGGCGCGCAGGCCGGCTATTATGTGGGCGAAGACGCCAGCCGAGAGAATGGCTACTGGCAGCGCTCCTACCTGAACGCCTTTTCCGCGACCATCGGCGGTGGCACGTCGCAAATACAGCGCAACATCATCGGCGAGCACGTGCTGGGACTGCCGAAGACGCGATGATCGAGCCTCGCCCCACGCCTCTTACAGACGTCACTGCACAGTCAAGCTGTGCAATGACGGAAAAAAGCAGAGCGACGACCTCATGACCCGACACCTCGCCCGGATCGCCTTGACGGAGATGCAGGCTGAACTGCGCGACCAGGCCATGCGCTTCTGCGCCGACAAGAGCCCGATATCCAAAGTCCGCGCGATGCTGGAGGACGAACGCGGCTACGACCCTAACGTGTGGGCGGAGATGGCCGATCTCGGCTGGCTCGGCATCGCCGTGCCGGAAGAACATGGCGGCCTCGGGCTGGAGCTGGCCGATCTGGTTCCAGTTGCCGAGGCGATGGGACGTCATCTGATGAACTCCCCTTTCGTCTCCACCACGCTGGCGGCGCAGGCCATCCTGTTTGGCGGGTCCGAGGCGCAGAAGGCAGAATGGCTGCCCAAGCTGGCGACCGGCACGATCGCGACCGTCGCCCTGTTCGAACCCCACGGCGCGTGGGACCTGGACGCGGTGCAAGGCGCGACCAAGACCTTCGTGATGGATCTGGACGCAGCGGATATCGTCGTGACGACCGTCTGGCATGACGGGGAGACGCGCCTGGCGCTCATCCCGCGCGCGGCGATCGCGGCGCGGCGCGAAACCATCATCGACGAGACCAAGCGTAGCTACCGTTTCGACGTGCCGGAGCTGACGGACGATAGGCTCATGCCCGCCGCGCTGACCACAGCGGCCTTGGAGCGGATCGAGCTGGTCGCGAACCTGTTGGAGGCGGCGGAGCTGTCCGGCGCGGCGATGGCCTGTGTGGACTACACGGTCGATTACCTGAAAACCCGCAAGCAGTTCGGCAAGACGATCGGCGCCTTCCAGGCGCTGAAGCACCCGACGGTGGACGCATTCGTGGAGTCGGAAAAGGCCCGCTCGCTCCTCTACGCGGCAGCGACCCATGCGGAGAAGCAGGGCGACGGCGAAATCGCGGTTCGCATGGCCAATGCCAAGGCGCAAACCGCGCTGTCCTACGCCGCCGACCGGTCGATCCAGTTCCATGGCGGCTTCGGCTTTACCTATGACTGCGACGCGCAGCTCTACCGCCGCCGAGCCATGTTCGCGGCCTCACAGTTCGGCGACGCCGCCTTCCACCGGTCGCGACTGGCGGAGTTGCTCCTGTAGCCGGGCATGGCGCGCGCGCGTCATGGAATAGCGTTTGTAGGCGAGCCACGCCCCGGCCGCGAGAGCGAGATTGACGGCGATGGAGTAGGCAGCCAGCGCGCGCGTCGTGCCGGCCCCGACTTCGCTGGGAAGCGCGGCGTCCGGCAGGTCGATCAATGCCAGTCCCATCGTCGCCAGGATGAGCCCGCCCGCAAAGGCGAGCTTGTTGGCGAAGGTGAAAGCGGCGAAGAGTAGCCCTTCGCGCTTGCGACCCGTTTCCAATGTCAGCAGGTCCGAGACGTCCGCCATCATGGAGTAGGACAGGATCAGCGCGCCGACCATGCCGGCAAACCCCAGCCCGCTTGTCACCGCAACAAGCCCGAGCAATGCCGTCGAGCCGATCGGCGGAACGAGGCTGATAAGATAGAGCGCGAAGGGCAGAGAAAAGGACAGCCCGAACAACCAGGTCAGCCACAAGGCGGCCTCGCGCTTGTCTGACCGGCGGGACCACCAGCCGGCCGCCAGCGCCGCTGGGATGATGACTGCAAACGGCACGAGGGACACGACGAGCTTCTCTGTCTGGTCGAACCGCCACACATATGTGCCGACGAACAGGGTCAACTGGCTGATGGTGGAGTAGAGCATGACCAGCAGGGAAAAGGCCAATGTGAGCGTTCGGAACTCGGCGTAGCGCGCGGCCTGGAACAGTTCTGTAAAAGCATTATGCCACGGCTTCCCGGCCGTCCAATCATGCGGCTGGGTCGTGCCGATGCGGTTCCACGTGCCCAGCACCATCAGCAGGGCTCCGGCGAGGCCGATCCCGCCGAGGGCCAGGGCGAGCGGCGCGTAGCCCGGCTCGAAGAGCATCCCGTCCTCCAGACCCTCCCGGTCGGGCAGGAACACGGTGAAGGCCAGCACGAAGACGAGCAGGTTGAACCCGTTGTCGAAAATAGTCCGCATACCCACGATCGCGGTGCGTTCGTCGTAGAGTTCCGTCATGTCGGCGGCGAGCGCGAAGTAGGGGACGGTGTAGCCCGTGATGAAGAGGCGGGTGCCGATCATGAAGCCCGCCATCCAGAAGAACAGTCCGGTCTCGCTCATCCCGTCAGGCGGGCTGAAGAGAAGGGCCAGCGCGGCCGCCGTCGGCAAGGAGGAGGCGATGATCCAGCCATGCCTGCGTCCCCATCGCCGAGAGCGCGTATTGTCGCTGATCTGGCCCATGACGGGATCCGACACCGCGTCGACCAGGATGGCCAGCACGGTGGCCGCCATGACCTGCCATTCCGGCAGGCCCAGCACATTGACGAAATAGAAAAGGAAGAAGAAGTGGAAGAGCATGTTCTTCGCACTGACGAGGCCGTGCCCAGCCCCGTAGGACATGCGATTGACCAGGCTCGTCCGGCTCTCCCCCATGACAGGGTCTTGGACGCGCTCCATCCATAAGTCCAATCGGCTGGTCTATGTGGGAACAGGCTGATGATTAAAGCATTTCAATCGGGTCCGGAGCGCGATACGGTCGGAGTGGATGCGGTTTTTCATTGCCATTTCGGTGCTGTGCGCCGCGCTCCTGTGGGCGGCCGCGGCGGAGGCCTATCCCGTCCGGGTCATCTATGAAGACGACGTGTCCGAGGAAATACGCGATCACGTATCTTCGCGCCTGCCGGACGAACCCGACGCGGAGAGCGCGCTGCATGCCCGTCGGCAGGCCCGCCGGGCCAAATCCATCGTCGAAGGCGTTCTGAACGCCTTCGGCTATTACGACCCGGTTGTGGAGACGGCCGTCGTCGGTGAGGGCGATGCGGCTCGGCCCGAATTGCGCGTGACCCCCGGCGCCCAGTTCGCGGTGCGCCGACTTGTCGTCCGGTATGACGGCGAACCGCCGCGTGAGGCGGATCAGGAAGAGGCGCGGGCCGCAATCAGCCTGCAGCCCGGCATGGCGGCTGTGGCCGCCGAGGTGATCGACCAGGAACGCCAGATCGGCGCGGCCCTGCGCGAACTTGGCTACCCCTACGCCGAAACCACGGAGCGCGAGGTGATCGGCGACCGGGAGGGCAAGACGATCAGCGTGCGCTACACGGTCTCCGCCGGTCCGCGGGTACGGATCGGCGACACGCTCTACCCGGACGGCATCCGGACCCGGGACCGCTATCTGGACCGGATCAATCCGCTGGAGGAGGGCGAGCTCTACGATCCGTCGCAGCTGGCGCTTTACAATTCGCGCTTGGCGGAGACGCGCCTGTTCGACAGCTCGCTCGCCAAGCTGGCCGACGAACCAGTCGGCCTGGACGAAGACGGGACCGAAATCCGAAATGTCGAGCTGCTGCTCGACGAGCGCAAACGCAATACGGTCACGCTGGGCGCTGGCTTCGATACGTCCGAAGGCTTCGGCGTCGATGCGGAGCTGCTCCGGCGCAATCTGACCGGGCGGGGCGATTTACTCATTGCCACGGGCCGCGCGGCGCAGCGCGAATTCGGGCTCGGTGTCACGTGGCGGCGACCCAACGAGCTCGGCTATGGGCGCGGCGTTTCGTTCTTTGCGTCCGTATCCGACGAGGATACGGACGCCTTCAATCAGCAGACGGGCGGCGTAGGAGCCGGCGTGGAAGTCATCGAGGGACCGGAGTTCCAGTATTCCTACGGTGCGGAAGCGCGCTACATCCGGCAATCCGGCGAAAGCGAGCGGCGCGACTTCCAGACTTTGGCGCTGAATGGCTCCGTGCGCATGGACCGCTCCGACTCGTTGCTCGATCCGCGAAAAGGATGGCGTGCGGAGGGGCGGCTGAAACCGACCTACGCCTTCTCCGACGAAGGCAGCGTTCCCTACATTCGCGCCGTGGCGCAGGGCAGCTACTATTTGCCGTTCGGTGCGGAAGCGCGCTTCGTCGCGGCGGGACGCTTGCGGCTCGGCACGTTGGTCGGAGCGACCGTGCGTGACGTCCCAGGCGACGACCGGTTCTTCTCGGGCGGAGGCGGCTCCGTGCGCGGCTACGCCTTTCAGGCCATCGGCCCGTTCGATGCCAATGACGTTCCGCTCGGCGGTCGCAGCCTATCCGAAGCCAGCCTGGAAGGCCGCTACCGGATCAATGACCGATTCGGCGCGGTCGCCTTCCTCGATGCGGGCAATGTTTCGGATTCGGAGTATCCGACCTTCGACAATCTTCGTGTGGGTGCGGGCGTGGGCGTGCGCTACATGACGCCGGCCGGCCCGATCCGTCTCGACGTCGCCACGCCGCTCAATCCCTCGGACCGCGACGAGTGGATACAGGTCTACATCTCGATCGGGCAGGCCTTCTGATGGCGGACGCGACCCTTCATACGCCACCCGCCGACAACCCTTGGCCGAAACGCATCGGGCTGGCCCTGCTTGGGCTTGCCGCGCTGGCTGTCTTCGCCGTGATCGGCGTCTATCTCTGGTTGGGCAGCAGCGCGGGCCGGTCCTTAGTGGAAGCACGGATCGAGGCCATGGAGATCGCCGGGCAGAGCGTGGAGCTGGACGAGTTGGACGGTTCCGTCCTGGGCGCGTTCGAGATCGACCGCCTCGTCCTGAGCGACCGGAACGGAGAATGGTTGGTCGCGCGCGACGTTTCCGCCGACTGGAACCCTTGGGAGATCCTTTCCAAGCGGCTCGACGTGGACCGGCTGCGCATCGGCGATGTGGACGTGCTGAACCGGCCCGTCTTCGTTTCGAGCGGCAGCACGGAAGACCCGCGCATTACGACCTTCCGCGTCGGCGATATAGAGTTGCCGGACGTATTCCTGTCGGAGACCGTGGCCGGTCGCGCCGTGGCGTTGTCCGCAACGGGAGACTTCGTGCACGGACCGGACGGCGGGGCGGGAAAGCTCGTCGCCCGCACCGACCAAGGGGACAGTATCGACGCCGACCTTGTCTGGTCGCCCTTGCTGGTACTCAGTGGGGAGGCCGACGTGCGCGGCGAACCCGGCGGACTCATCGCAGGACTGCTGCGGTTGGACGAAACGCAAACTTTCACGGCCGATGTGACGACTGCGGACTCACAAACGCGCGTGGCCGCTTCGGTCGGCGGGGCGGACGTGGCCGACCTGACCATCGAACGCGGCCAGTCGCGGATCGCCATTGCCGGAACGATCGATGCGGGACGGCTGCCTGCCCTCGAAGGCGTGGCGCCTCTGTTGGGCGGCGAGGCGCGCATCGACGCCGTGTTGCCGCTGGACCAGGACGCGCCTGCGCAGCTGGACGTGGATGCGCCGCGCCTGTCGCTGGATGCTGCCGGAACGCGGCGCAACGGCGAGATCGTTCTAAGTCGTTTCGTTCTGGACGCACAGGATCCGCTGGAGCCGTTCCAGCTGGACGGTGTGTCCATCGGGCAGATCATGGCGGATGGTCGGGTGACGATCGGCGAGCGCTATGCATTTGACGGCCGGCTTGACGCCCGCGCCTTGCGCTACCGCGACTATGCGGTGGACCGCCTCCAGGGTTCAGCGACGCTGGAATCGGCAGATGGGGTTCTCAGCTTCGATGGCGACTTGACCGGGCAGGCGAGCACCGGCTTGGCCGCGCGCGCGGACGGCGCGGCGCTGGCTGTCACCGGCCAGCTGAACACCGACTCGCGCAGTGTGACCCTGTCGCAGGCCGATATCGACCTGCCGGGCCTGACGTTCCTCGGTCAGGGTTCGGTCGGCTACGGCGAGACACCGAGCACGACGTTACAAGGACGCTACGACGTGGACACGTCGATTTTCCGGGACGAACCCCGCGCGCGCTTGCGCGGCGAGGCGACGGTTCGCAACACGGCCGACGGCCCCGTGGCGGACCTGTCCGGGCGCGCCACCCGGATCGAGGGCTTGGCGAGCGCGGTGGAGCCGCTGGCGGAGGGCGGGTTGGACTATACGGCGCGGCTGCGCTTTGTGGACGGAGCCGTGCGCGTGCCGCAATTCACGGCGCGAAACGAGCGGCTGCGGGCGACGGGAAGTGCGCTCTGGCGGGACGGCCGAATCGAGGCCGATGTCGATTATAGCGTGGACCGCTACGCGTTCGCTGCCGTGGCGGCGACCGACATATCGGGAGAGGCCACCGTTTCGGGCCCGGTTTCGGAGATCGCGTTCGACACGGTCGCCACGGCTGGGACGTTGGATGCAGGCGCATTGGAAACGACTCAGGCCGAGATTGCAGCGTCGGGCACCTATACGGGCGGCGTCATTACGACGTCCGGCACGCTGGCCGCCAACAGCGAGCAGGGGCGCATCGAAACGTCCGGTGACATCGTCATGGAGGACGGCAATTGGGAGGTAAGCGGGCTGGAAGGCACGCTGGGCGAGCTCACGGCGACGGGCGGCCTGTCGGGTGTGGGCGGGGATATTGCGGCGATTCGCGGCGACCTCGTCCTGTCGGGCCGCAGTCCGCTAATCCCGGCGGAGTCGATCGACGCCACCATCCGCCTCGGAGACGCCCGGGTCGATGTTGACGCGCTTGTCACGGACCTGAACTATTGGCGGCTGGAGGACGCGACGGTCCGGCTCGTGGCGCAGGGCCCGCGTGAGGAAGTTGTCTTCAACCTCGCCGTCAATGGCGACACGCGCGTGCGGGATGTCGAACGCGAACTGGCCGTATCGGCGGCCGGCGCTGCGAACCTCACGCAGGACAATACGGTCATAGCTGCGGAATTCGGGATGAATCTGGGCGAACTGCAACTGGCAGGACTGGCAGAGACCCGCCGGACGCCGAACGGTTGGTCGGGCCTGTTGGACGCAGACGGGCTGGACGGGACACTCGACATCGCATTCACGCCGGGTCCGGAAGGCGGCATCGCGTTCACGCTGGACGGACTGTCCGTGCCGCAGATCGCCGCGCTGCTGGCCCGGCCCGCCACCGAAGGCCGCGTGTCGGGAGAGGGCGCCTTCCGCATCGTGGACGAGCATGTGGAAGGCCAGGCCACGGTCGCGCTCAACGAGTTGCGCAGCCCGATCAGCGATGCGGAACCCGTGTCCATAGAGACCGTCGTCACCCTGGAAAACGAAAAGTTGAGGGCCGTGACCCGCGCGACCGATGGCGGCTTGGAGGGCAGTGCCATCGTCGTCGGCCCCGTGCGGACCCTGCCGCGCGCGCCCTATCTGGTCTATCCGCCGGACACGCCTTTGCAGGGCCGGGCGGACCTTTCCGGCCAGATCGGCCCGATCGCGGAAATCTTTCTTCCGCCGCAAACCGACGTGGCGGGCCGTGTGGAAACAAATCTGCGTTTCACGGTCCCGCACAGGCCCGACGCGCTGCTGGGCCGGTTCGAAGTTTCGGACGGCGCTTTCGAACAAGGCGCCATCGGCCTGCGCCTGCGCGACATCACCATGGTGGCTGAACTGTCGGGCGATACCGTCACCGTGCCGACACTTTCGGCGCGCGGCGTCGATGGCGGGACCTTGCAGGGCTCCGGCCGCATGGGCATTGGCGACGTGACGGGATCGGTGAACATCGAGGCCGACAGGCTGCGCGTCATCTCGCGCCGCGAGGGCCGCGCCGAGGTGAGCGGGCAACTGGACGTGACGCGCACGACTGAGCTTTTAAGGCTGGGCGGCGACTTGCAGGTCACGGACGCCGACCTGAACATTGCCCGCCTGCCCGAGCCTGGCCTGCCGACATTGGAGGTCGATTTCGGCGATGCGGAAGAAGAGGCCGAGCAGGCAAGCTTCGCCTCCACGACGACGGAAATGGATATTCGCATCCGCTCCAACGGGCGCATCAACGTCACGGGTCGTGGGCTGGACGCCGCGATGAGCATGGATGCGCGTGTCGTGGGATCTTTCAACGACCCGGTCGTAACGGGCGACATGTCCATAGAGCGCGGGCGGTTCGACTTCCTGAGCAAACGGTTCGAGTTCCGGGACAGCTCCGTCGTGCTGCGCGACCAGATCATGCAGTCCATTCTGAACTTCGAGGCCATCCGCCGCACGCCCGACCTGACGGCCGTCGTGTCCATCACCGGCACGCTGGACCGTCCGGAAATCGAGCTGACGTCGGAACCGAACCTGCCGGAGGACGAAGTGCTGTCGCGCATTCTGTTCGGCCGTTCGCCGACGCAGCTTTCGGCCATCGAGGCGGCCCGCCTCGCGGCGGCGCTGGCGCAGCTGTCCGGCGGATCGGGTTTCGACCTGTTCGGCTCTCTCGAGAATGCGATCGGGCTGGACACGCTGGAAATCGGGCAGTCCGACACGGGCCAGACGCAGCTGACGACAGGCAAATACCTGTCCGACAATGTTTATCTGGAAGTCCGCACGGCCGCCGAAGGCACGCCGGGCATTGCCGTGGAATGGCAGGTACGGGACAATATCAGCGTGGAAGGCGAAACCGTCCCCAACGTCCGCGAACGCCTGTCCGTACAGTGGAAGCGGGACTTCGACTGAGAGGTTAGGTTCCGGGAGGTGCACCCGTGGCTCCGCAAGCAGGACTCGAACCTGCGACCCAGTGATTAACAGTCACTTGCTCTACCAACTGAGCTATTGCGGATCACCACGTGGGCGAGCGCGCTATATAACGCGGGCTTCCCGGACCTCAAGCCGCTAATTCACATATTGTGAGATGGACCGGGACAAAAAAACGGGCGCCGAAGCGCCCGGATAGCTTAGGTGAATGGTGGGTGTCTCAGCGAGACAAAATCGTGGTAAACGATCAAGGTTAACAATACGCTAACGCCCTGTTTTGCGGACGCTCACCGGAATTGGTATAAGCCGACTCATGAAGACCATCGAAAGCTATGCCGATTTCTGGCCCTATTATCTGCGCGAGCATGCGCGACCTGCCACCCGCGCCTGGCACTATCTGGGCACCGCTCTGGCGATCGCCGTACTCATCGCAGTCATTGTGACGGGCCGCTGGGCCTATCTGCCTCTGGCCGTCGTGTCGGGCTATTTCTTCGCCTGGCTCAGCCATGGGTTGGTGGAACGCAATAAGCCCGCCACCTTCACCTACCCGCTCTGGTCGCTCGTCTCCGACTTCCGGATGCTGTTCCACTTCCTGACGGGAACGATGGGTCGGGAGCTTCGCAAGGCGGGCGTCGGTGCGGTTCAGCCCGCGGAGTAGACGATCCGGCCGTTCTTGATCGTGTGGCGCACGCGCCCGGTCATGCGCCGGTCGTCAAAGGGCGTGTTCTTGGATCGTGAGAGCAACTGCTCTGAGTCGAGCACCCAAGGCTCCGTCTCGCTAAACACAACGATATCGGCTGGCGCACCGACCGCCAGCGTTCCGCCGTCCAGGCCGAGCAGTTCCGCCGGAGCGACTGTGGTAGCGCGCAAATAAGCCATCAGGTCCAGCTCCTCCTCTGCGGCGAGTTTTAGCCCGACCGGCAGCATCAACTCGAGTCCCACCGCACCCGTTGCGGCTTCCGCGTAGGGCAAGCGCTTCCGGCCTGCGCTCTGCGGATCGTGGTCGGACACGACGATATCGATGGTGCCGTCTTCCACAGCACGCAGCAGTGCCTGACGATCGCGTTCCTCGCGCAGGGGCGGGTCGAGCTTGGCGAAAGTGCGGTAGTCGCCAATGTCCAACTCATTGAGCGCCAGATGGTTGATGGAGACCGAGGTGGCGACGTCGATGTCGCGGGCCTTGCCGCGCCGTACGCTTTCCACCGTCTCAGCCGCCGAGATCAGGTCGAGCAGCAGCCGTCCGCCCGTCAGTTCGGCCAGCGCCATGTCGCGCTCCGCCATGATCCGTTCCGACACGGCCGGGGCCGACGGCAGGCCGAGCCGCGCCGACATGTCCGATTCGTGCGCGCAGGTGCCTTGCGAGAGGGCGGGGGTGACCGGGCTGTTGCTCACCAGCGCGTTGAAGGTCGCGGAATAGGCCATGAGCCGCCGCATCACCTGTGCGTCCTCGACCGGCTCGGGACCTGAGGCGAACAGAACGGCGCCGGCGTCGGACATCAGGCCGATTTCCGTCATGGTCCGGCCGTCGAGCCCCTTGGTCAGTGCGCCCGCCACGTGGACGTCCACGTCCAGCGCTTCGCCTTTGCGCAGGATGAAGTCGACCAGCGACAGGTCGTCGATGATCGGCACGGTCTGCGGCTGCACGACGATCTGTGTCACGCCGCCGGCCAAGGCGGCCCGCGCGGCGGAGGCGAGGGTCTCCAGATTTTCAAGCCCCGGCTCGCCCGCCTTCACCCGCGCGTCGATCAGGCCCGGCGCGCAAGACAGGCAGTGCCCGTCCATGACCTCGCCGCGCACCGGCGTATCCGCGCCGACCGCGGCGATGCGCCCGTCCTCGATGACGACGTGCCCGACCTCGTCGCGGCCCGAGGCCGGGTCCATGATGCGGATATCGGTGAGGGTGAGGGTCAAAGTGTGACTCCTTCTCCCCGCGGCGCGGGGGGAAGGTGCCCCGAAGGGGCGGATGGGGGGAAGGTCTCAGACGTCAATAAGGGTGGCGTTTCAAAGCATCGTCCTGTCAGACCGTCGACAGCTGCGTCATGCGTGACGCCGAGGCACGCACTCCAGACAAATCGCTTTCGCTGATAGCTTCCCCCCATCGACCTGGTCATTGCTGGCGCGATGCCCAGCCCACTTCCCCCCGCGCCGCGGGGAGAAGACGGGTTCGGAACGACTGGAACTGAGAAATCTTCCATCATCGGATCCCTTCCGCCAGCGCGTGCAATATCGCCATGCGCATTGCCACGCCCGCCGCGACCTGGTGGGTGATGAGCGAGATGTCCGGATCGTCGGCCACGCCGGAGCTGATCTCCACGCCACGGTTCATCGGCCCCGGATGCATCACCACCGCGCCGTCCTTAGCGTAGCCGAGCTTTTCGCGGTCCAGCCCGTAATAGTGGAAGTATTCCCGCCGGGACGGGACGAACGCACCGCTCATCCGCTCCAGCTGCAGGCGCAACATCATGACGGCATCGCAGCCGGCCAATCCTGCCTTCATGTCGTGGAACACGTCCACGCCCCATTGGTCGGCATCGGTCGGAATCAGAGTTGGCGGTCCGACCAGCCGGACATCCGCGCCCAGCATGTTCAGCAGCTGCACGTTGGAGCGTGCGACCCGGCTGTGCATCACGTCTCCGCAGATAGCGATCCGGATGCCGGAGAAATCGCCGTCGAAGGCTTGCCGCAGCGTCAGCGCGTCGAGCAAAGCCTGCGTCGGATGGGCGTGCATTCCGTCGCCCGCATTGATGACGGAGCATGACACCTTCTGTGCCAGCAAGGACGGCGCGCCGGAGCTGGGATGGCGCACGACGAGCAGATCGGGGTTCATCGCGTTGAGCGTAGCGGCCGTGTCCAACAGCGTCTCGCCCTTTTTCACGGAAGAGCTGGCGACCTGCATGGAGATGACGTCCGCGCCGAGCCGCCGTCCGGCCAGTTCGAACGACTTCTCTGTCCGGGTGGAATTCTCGAAGAACAGATTGACCAGCGTGCGGCCCGCCAAAACGTCGCGCGGGCCGTGCTTCTGCACGTCGATATCGGCATAGTGCGCGCCTAAAGACAGCAGGTTTTCGATATCGGCGCGGTGGAAATCGGAAATGTCGAGGCAATGCCTCTTGGTGAACTCATATCCCTCGAATGGGGTCACACGGCGCTCCGATGCAAAACTCCGGGGGCTGTATAGGTTGGGGCCTAGGCGCGCAACCGGTCGAGAACGCCTTGGAGAATATATCCTGCCGCCATCGCGTCGACCTTCTCCGCCCGCTTGGCCCGGCTGACATCCGCGTCGATCATGCTGCGAGTCACGGCGGCCGTGGAGAGCCGTTCGTCCCAGAGGAAGAGCGGTATATCGTCGAGCCGCAGCAGGTTGGTGCAGAAATCCCGCACGGACTGCACGCGCGGCCCGGCGCTGCCGTCCATGTTGAGCGGCAATCCGACGACGAGGGCCGTGCATTCGTTCCGGCGGTATTCGTCTAGCAACTGCGTGGCGTCCGGCGTGAATTTCTTCCGCCGGATGGTGAGGAGGGGCGTTGCGATCAGGCGCGTGCGGTCGGAGATGGCGAGGCCCAACGTCTTCGTGCCGGGATCCAGGCCCAGCAGCGGGCCTTGGCTCGCGGCGAGCGTCTCGAGATCGATCAAGGCCATGTCGCGGCGCTTAGGCGACGTCGAAATGGGCTGCAAGCTGCTGTGCGCCCGCATTGACGACGGCGACGGCCAAACAGAGTATGATCAGGCCCCGCACCCAGCCGGCCGTAAAACGCGGCCACAGCACCCACGCACAGACTGCACAGATCGCCAATTCGGCGACGGAGACCCACCGGGCGCCGAGATGTGATTCCCAATATGAGATCGGGCTGTGGAAGCGCCAATCGCTAAGCGGCCAGAAGTGGCGGTAGGCGTCGTGAGCGTGAACAGGCAGGTCGAGCGCGATGTGAAGCAGCGCGGCGAGGCTGAACACAAGCAGCAGCCCGCCCCACCGAGTCGCGCGCGCGGTCCATCCGACGAGGGCGAGCGCGGCATAGATCGGCACGCTGTTGAACAGGGCGATCAATGTCTGCATGGGCGGTTCGAAATAATGGTCGCGCCAGATCGCGCTCCAATCGCGGCCTAGTCCCCAGCGCTGCCATGGTGCCCAGAGGAAGATGGCGAGATCGGGGATCAGGCCACCCGCCAAGACCCAGAGATTGCGCGCCCGATCCTCCCGTTTCGACAGGGCGGCCAACGCCACGAGCGCATGGGTCGGCGTGTTCACGATGCGTTAGTCGTTGCGGGGCTTGATGCCGTTATAGTTGGCACTGACAAAGGCATAGTGTGCGGCTGCATCGGCCTCCAGGTCGCCGGTCGTCTTCAGCACGCGGTCCAGAACGACGCGCTTGTTTCGTGCATCCACGCCGAACAGATAGACCGGAACTCCGGCCGCCTGGGCGATGCGCAGATATCCCTTTCGGTAGCCAGGAACCTTGGAGCGTGTGCCTTCGGGCGTGATGGCGATCCAGAGCGTGTCTTCCGCCTCGAAACGTTTCACGACTTGTCCCGTCACGTCGTTGCTGCTCGAGCGGTCGATCGGCATACCGCCCATCTTCTTGAACAATCCGCCTAGCGGCCAGAAAAAGGCCTCCTTTTTCATCATGAAGTGGATCGGCATGCCTAATTTCATCATGGCCGAGAGAGCGAGGATCAGATCCCAGTTCGACGTATGGGGCGCGGCGATGATGACGACTTTGTGCATGTCCGGCGTATTGCCGACGATTTGCCATCCGAGCATCAGCAGGATCGTCCGGCCAATCCAGCGGGTGACGCGGTTACCGATCCGGTAGGCAGGCTCGGTCGGCGGCGCGGGCGGCATATTGGCGGAGTCTGTCATGGTCCGCCCCTACAGGTCGATGCGCGGCAGGTCTCCGCAAGAATTGATTAAACCTCACCGGTCTTTACGGGCACGGTGGGAAACTGGTTCTGCGGGTTCACGCCCGTCCAGGTCGCATCAACATAGTCCTTGATGGCCCGGGCGTCGGTTTCTGCGTCGCCCGTCAGCGGGAACTCCCGGTCCAGGACGACGTGCTTGTTGGGGCCGTCGAAGGCGCAGATGAAGACGGGAACATCCGCCGCATAGGCCACACGCAGGAACCCGGTCTTGTAGCGGTCCACATAGGACCGGGTGCCTTCCGGCGGGAAGCCGATGCAGATGCGGTCATTCTCTTCGAAGATTTTGACCAGTTGCCGCACCACATTGCTGCCCTTGGACCGGTCGACCGGATAGCCGCCCAGCGCGCGGAAGACCGGACCCATCGGCCAGAAAAACCATTCTTTCTTGATCAGGAATGTGTACCGGAATCCGGAGGCGAGCATGGCCAGCGACGCGGCGACGGCGTCCCAGTTCGATGTATGCGGCACGCCGATGATGACGAATTTCGGCGCATCGGGCATCCGGCCCTTCAGCTCCCAACCGATCAGTTTCAGCCCCACAGAGCCGAGCCAACGCGTGAACGCATTGCCGCCGCGCGGCGAAACCTCTGACATGTGGGGATTGTCGTACTTCATTCTGGATTGCCCGATACCGAGGCGCTGGCCTCGTTTCAATGCGTTTGGTCCATGCGAACGCTTGCGGGCCTCCTGCGCCATTGTTAACGGGCCGCCTGGTTTCGAACATTGGGAGGGCCGTGTGGCCGAACCTCAAAGCGGCGTTTCCGCCGATGACGTGAAGAAGATCGCCCGTCTGGCCCGCCTTCATGTCGAAGACGTGCAGTGCGGGGGCATAGCCGACGACCTGAACGGTATTCTCGAATGGATCGAGCAGCTGGGCGAAGTCGATTGCGAGGGCGTCGAGCCGATGACATCGGCCGTCGCCATGACCGCGCCGATGCGGCCCGATGAAGTGACAGCGGGTGGCATTCGGGACAAGGTCCTCGCCAACGCACCAAAGGCCGAAGACGGCTTTTTCGTCGTGCCGCGGTCTGTGGAGTAGATCATGTCGGACCTGACCAAACTTACTCTCGCGGGTGCGATAGACGGCATGGCGGCCGGGGAATTTTCCTCCGTGGAGCTGACCGATGCGCACATTGCAGCTTGCGAAGCCGCCGAAGGGTTGAACGCCTTCATCACGCCGACCTTCGATCTGGCCCGTGACCAGGCCGAGGCGTCCGACGCCCGCCGCGCCAAAGGCGAAGCCGGCAAGCTGGAAGGTGCGCCGCTCGGCATGAAGGACCTGTTCTGCACGGAAGGCGTTCGGACGACGGCCGCATCCAAGATTCTTGGCGATTTCACCCCGCCCTACGAGTCCACCGTCTCCGCCAACATGAAGGCGGACGGGATGGTAATGCTGGGCAAGCTCAACCTCGACCAGTTCGCCATGGGCTCGGCGAATGAGACCTCCTGCTTCGGCCCCGTCATCAATCCGTGGAGGAACGGCGAGGACTTGGTTCCCGGCGGCTCGTCCGGCGGCTCCGCCGCGGCCGTTGCAGCCGACCTCTGCCTCGGCGCGACGGCGACCGATACGGGCGGCTCGATCCGTCAGCCTGCGGGCTTTACGGGAACGGTCGGGATTAAGCCGACCTATGGCCGTTGTTCTCGCTACGGCATCGTGGCGTTCGCCAGCTCGCTCGACCAGGCAGGCCCGATCGCCAAGACCGTCGAAGACAGCGCCATTCTGCTGGAGTCCATGGCGGGCTATGACCCGAAGGACTCGACATCCATCAATGAGGACATCCCGGCTTGGCGCTCTGCCGTCGGCGGAAGCGTCAAGGGTTTGCGCGTCGGCGTGCCCAAGGAATACACGATGGACGGCATTCCGAAGGAGATCGAGGATGTCTGGGCCGAAGGCGTGGAATGGATGCGAGAGGCGGGCGCGGAGATTGTGGATGTTTCCTTGCCGCACACCAAATACGCGCTGCCCGTCTATTACGTGGTCGCCCCGGCGGAAGCCTCGTCCAACCTCGCGCGCTATGACGGGATGCGCTACGGCCTGCGGGTCGAGGGCGAGAACCTGAACGACACTTACGAGCGAACGCGCACGGAAGGCTTCGGCGACGAGGTCCGCCGCCGCATCATGATCGGCACCTACGTGCTGAGCGCCGGTTATTACGACGCCTACTATCTCAAGGCCCAGAAAGTCCGCACCCGCATCGCCGATGACTTCCGCAACGCTTGGGAGCACTGCGATGTGCTGCTCACCCCGACCGCGCCCAGCGCGGCCTTCCCCGTGGGCCGCCAGCTCAATGATCCGATTCAGATGTACCTGAACGACGTCTTCACCGTGACGGCGAACCTGGCCGGATTGCCTGGGATCAGCGTCCCGGCGGCGCTGGACGGCAATGGCCTGCCGCTGGGCCTGCAGGTCATCGGCCGCGCGCTGGACGAGAGCAGCGTCTTCAAGGCGGCAGGCGCGCTGGAGAAAGCAGCCGGATTCACGGCCAAGCCCGAGAAGTGGTGGGTGTGAGCTTCCGGACGACGATTCTCGCGGCCCTGTTGCCGCTCCTCGCCGCCTGCTCGACATCGGGTAGTCTCTATCCTGTGGCCGGAGGCTTCTACGAGGCATCGCAGATCGCGCCCATCGAAGTGACCCTGTCTGGCGCCGTGCGCAATAGTGGGACGATGAGCGTGACGCTTCCGGACGGCGAGGCGCTGGAAGGGCCGTGGTCGTTGGTCGGAAAGGCCAATTCGGTCGCGTCCTGGGGTACGCTGATGGCGCAATATGATAATAGCGCGGCCGAGTTGGCCGCCAATCCGGAGGCCTATCGCGGCAAAGCCTATCTGGTCGGCGACCGGGGCACGACGATGGATGTCGAATACGCCCTTGTCGGTTCTTCCGGCAAAGGCCTGGGCATCGCCCGCGATTCCCGCAACAATATTTACAGAGTGGTATTCTGATGTTCATCGCGCCCCGCGTCGCGGACGAAAAAGACTGGCTCCAGGGCGAAACAGGTCCGTGGGAACTCATCATCGGGCTGGAAGTCCACGCGCAGGTGGCGTCAAACGCCAAGCTATTTTCCGGTGCGCCGACCGCTTTCGGGGCAGAGCCGAATACGCAGGTCAGCCTGGTCGATGCGGGCCTGCCGGGCATGCTGCCGGTCGTGAACGAGTTCTGCGTGGAGCAAGCCGTCCGCACAGGGCTGGGCCTTAACGCGCAGATCAACAAGTTCTCCCGCTTCGACCGGAAGAACTATTTCTATGTGGACCTGCCGCAGGGCTACCAGATCAGCCAGTACGAATTCCCGGTTGTCGGCGAGGGGGAAATCGAGATCACGCCGGAGGACGGGGAACCCATCACGGTCGGTATCGAGCGGCTCCACCTCGAGCAGGATGCGGGAAAATCGATCCACGACCTGTCTCCGGACGAGACCTACGTCGATCTGAATCGCTCCGGCGTGGCGCTGATGGAGATCGTGTCCAAGCCGGACATGCGCTCCGCGGCCGAGGCTTCGGCCTATGTCGATGCGTTGCGCCAGATCGTTCGTGCGCTCGGGACGTGCGACGGCGACATGGAAAAAGGCAATCTGCGCGCCGACGTGAACGTGTCCGTCCGCAAGCCGGGCGGCGAGCTGGGCACGCGTTGCGAAATCAAGAACGTGAACTCCCTGCGCTTCATCCGCCAGGCGATCCAGTATGAGGCACGCCGCCATATCGAGATCCTGGAAGCAGGCGGGGAGATCGACCAGGAGACCCGCCTGTTCGATCCCAACAAGGGCGAGACGCGCACCATGCGCTCCAAGGAAGACGCGCACGACTATCGCTATTTCCCCGATCCGGACCTGCTGCCGCTGGAACTGACGGACGCCTTCATTGACGGGATCAAGGCGGACCTGCCGGAGCTGCCCGCCGCGCGCAAAGCGCGGTTCGTCTCGCAGTACGGCCTGCCGGACTATGATGCGGGCGTGCTGACGGCGGACAAGGCGACGGGCGATTATTTCGAGATCGCCGCGCAGAAGCGCGATCCCAAGATCGCATCGAACTGGATGATGGGCGAACTGTTCGGACGGCTGAACAATGAGGAGCTGTCCATCGAGGACAGCCCCGTCTCCGCCGACGCGCTGGGTGGTCTGATCGACCGGATCGTGGACAAGACCATATCCGGCAAGATCGCCAAGGACGTCTTCGCAAAGATGTTTGCCGGAGAGGGCACGGCCGACCAGATCATCGACCGCGAGGGCCTCCGCCAAGTCACGGACATGGGCGCCATCGAGGCGATGGTGGACGCGGTCCTCGCCGCCAATCTCGACCAGGCCGAGAAGGCGAAGGAAAACCCAAAACTCCTCGGTTTCTTCGTCGGCCAGGTTATGAAACAGAGCCAAGGCAAGGCGAACCCGCAGGCGGTGAACGAGCTGTTGCGAGGTAAGTTGGGTCTGTGACGTGGAAGAGCACGTCACCGATTCTCAGGCTCTTGAAAGGTTAAGAACGAAGAATAGAAACGCAATCCGCAAACAGATTTCAAACTGGCTGTTGGCAATCAGC
>JBCCCX010000025.1:0-19089 GCA_039033275.1 Pseudomonadota bacterium
CTCGCCCTGATCGGGCTTGCCACGTTGAAACTGCGTTGATCCGCGCCACCACATTCCAAGGCCGCAAGGTCTGCGTGTTCGGTCTGGGCCGGACGGGCATCTCGGCCGCGCTGTCGCTGCAAGAAGGCGGAGCGGATGTCTGGGCATGGGACGATAGCGAAGCCGCGCGCGAGACCGCCGAAGACCAGGGCGTGGTCATCCGCGACCTGCATCACGTGGACTGGACGACGGTCGACGAATTCGTCCTCTCTCCCGGTGTGCCTCACGACCTACCGGAGCCTCATTGGACAGCTGTGAAGGCCAAGGCGGCGGACGTGCCGATCATTTGCGATGTGGAGATCCTGGCGCGCGAGATCGAGGCCCGTCCACCGCAGGAACGTCCACGCGTCATCGCCATTACGGGCACGAATGGCAAATCCACAACGACCATGCTGATCGGCCACATTCTGCGCTCGCTGGGCAAGGACGCTCAGGTTGGCGGCAATATCGGGCGCGGCGTGCTGGACCTCGACCGGATGCATGCCGGAACGCACTATGTGATCGAACTGTCCTCCTACCAGCTGGAGCGGACCTTTTCCCTGCGCGCGGACGCGGCGATCCTCTTGAACCTCAGTCCTGATCATCTGGACCGTCACGGCACGATGCAGGACTATGGCCGCGCCAAGCTTCGGATTTTCCAGAACCAGACGGCCGACGATGCGGTGATCGTCGGCGTGGACGACGATTTCGGCAAAAGCCTGGTCAGTCGGCTGAAGGCGCGCAATGGGCGCCGCATCGTGCCGATCTCGGCCCGGCGCGCGCTGGGCCACGGCGTCTGCGCTTTGGGCGGACAGTTGGTGGACCGCACGGGCCGCACGGGCCGTGTCGTTTGCGACCTGACGGATGCCAAGGCGCTGGAGGGCGTCCACAATGCGCAGAACGCAGCCGCCGCCTACGCCGCCATATCCAGCCTTGGGCTAGAGCCGCGGCCTATTGGCGAGGCCATCTTGAGTTTTCCAGGATTGGCGCACCGCATGGAAGGGCTGGGCAGCATAGGCTCGGTTCGATTCGTCAACGACAGCAAGGCGACCAATGCCGAAGCGGCAGGACAGGCGCTGTCGAGCTACAAGAACGTCTACTGGATCGCAGGTGGCGTTCCAAAGGAAGGCGGGATCGACCCGTTGATGGCGCTGGCCCCGAACATCCGCAAAGCCTATCTGATCGGGCAAGCGGCTCCGGGTTTCTCCAAAACGCTCCGTCGAAATTCGGTTGACCACAAGATCTCCGGAACGCTTAAGATGGCCGTGCTGTGCGCGGCACACGATGCGCTCTCGGCCGGAGTGGACGATGCGGTCGTCCTGCTGTCGCCCGCTTGCGCCAGTTTCGACCAGTTCCAGAATTTCGAGGTCCGGGGCGATGCCTTCCGCCATGAGGTCGCGCAGCTGGTCGAACTGTTCGAACGGTGTTCGAACGAGGCCAGTGCGGAGAGCGCAGCATGAACATTGCCGTCATGCCGGAACGGTGGACCAGCGGTCTGACCTCACGGTCGCAGCGCTTCCTGTTGACCGAATGGTGGCGGTCCATCGATCAGCTCACGCTGATCCTGCTCGTCTGTCTGCTTTGCGCCGGATTGGTGCTGTCCATGGCCGCCTCTCCAGCGGCGGCGCACCGGATCGGTATGGATTCGCCTTTTCACTACCTATTCCGACACGCACTTTTCGTCTGCGTCGGACTGCCGGGTGCGATTTTCGTGTCGCTGTTCACGCCGCGCGGCGCGCGGCGCATAGGTGTGTTGGCCCTGTTGGGTGCGATTCTCGTCATGGCGATGCTGCCCAGCATCGGATATCAGGTGAAGGGCGCTGTGCGATGGGTCAGGATCGGCGGGTTTTCGTTGCAGCCGTCGGAGTTCGCCAAGCCAGCCTTCATTGTGTTCGCAGCCTGGATGTTTTCCGCTGCGAAGCGCGACCCCAGCGTTCCGGCGGTGCTGATCGTGCTGGGAGTCTATGCCTTGTTGGTCCTGCTGCTCATCACCCAGCCCGACTTCGGGCAGTCCTTCCTTCTGACGCTTTGCTTCGCCGCGGTCTTCTTCTTCGCGGGCATGTCGCTGGGATGGTTGCTCGTCATGCTGGGCGTGACCCTGCTGGGTGCCTTCGGTGCCTATCTGTCCCTGCCGCATGTGCGAAGTCGCGTCTCGACCTTCCTGTCGCCCGACCAGTCGGACAGCTACCAGACCGACAAAGCGCTGGAAGCCATTGCCGGCGGCGGCTTCTTCGGGCGCGGTCCGGGGGAGGGGGCCGTGAAGTATGACCTGCCCGACGGCCATACGGACTTCATCTTCGCCGTATCGGTCGAGGAGTTCGGTTTCCTGATCAGCCTGCTTCTTATTGGGCTCATCGCGGCTTTCGTCGTGCGATCCTTTTCCAATGCGCTGCGCCTGAACGACCATTTTTGCCAGCTGGCGACGGCGGGGCTGGCCACGCTGATCGGCATGCAGGCCATCATCAACCTTTGCGTCAATCTGAACATGGCGCCTAGCAAAGGCATGACACTGCCTTTCATCTCTGCGGGCGGATCGTCGCTCATGTCTCTCTGCTTCGCCGCCGGGCTGATTCTCGCTTTCACGCGCCGCCGCCCCGGCGCTTACAGGACCTAACATGCGCGCCGTCCTCGCAGCCGGTGGGACCGGCGGACACATGTTTCCGGCGCAAGCCCTGTCCGAGGAATTGGTCCGGTTGGGCTGGCAATGCGCCATGATCACGGATGCACGCGGCCGCAAGCATGCCGGGCGCATTCAGGCGGACCCCATCATCGAGGTCAAGGCGGCGACGCTATCCCCGCGCCAGCCTATCAAGGCCCTGCGCGGCGCGATCGAACTAGGGCGCGGTGTGCGTCAGGCCCGCGCTTTCATGCGCGACTGGAAACCCGACGTTGTGGTCGGGTTCGGGGGCTATCCCAGCTTTCCGGCGCTTCGGGCCGCGCAATCCATGAACATTCCGCGCCTCATCCATGAACAGAATGCCGTACTGGGCCGCGTCAATCGCGTGTTCGCCCGCAAAGCCGTCGCCGTCGCTAGCGGGTTCGACGATCTGGCGAAGCTGCCGGAGGGCGCGAACCATGTCGTGGTGGGCAATCCGCTGCGGGACACGCTTCTGTCCGCCGCTGGAGAGAAATCGGACAAGACGCGAGAGCGCATACATTTGCTCGTTGTGGGCGGTTCGCTTGGTGCGAACATTCTGTCCGAGCGTGTTCCGGCGGCCGTCGCCGCGCTTCCTGACGGTTTGCGCGCGCACATCGATGTCGTGCAGCAAGCGACGGAAAGCCGTATCGAGGCGGCAGGACGGACTTATGCCGAGGCCGGTGTTCCGGCGTTCCTCGACACGTTCTTCACCGATATTGAAACCCATCTCGCCAAGGCGGACCTGATCATTGCGAGAGCCGGGGCCTCGTCTGTCTCCGAAATCGCATTGATGGGCAAGCCATCGATCCTCGTGCCGCTGGCCATCGCCATGGACGACCACCAGATGGAAAACGCCCGGGCTCTGGAACGCCTCGGTGCGGCCAGAGTTGTGCCTGAATCCGAGTTCACCGTGGAGCGGCTGACCTCGATTCTCGCGGAGATACTCAATGACACCGACTGGCTTGACCGCGCGGGCGCGAACGCCTCTAAGCTCGCCCGACCCGAAGCGGCCCGCGACCTGGCCGCACTCGTCATCTCAGCCGCCGGACCGTAATGTGACAGACATCCAACCCCGCAATCTCGCCACCAAGGTCCCCTTCGACATGGGACCGATCCATTTCGTCGGCATTGGCGGAATCGGCATGAGTGGCATTGCCGAAGTCATGTTGAATCTCGGCTATCAAGTCCAGGGCTCCGACATGCGCGAGAGCGCTATCACGGAGCGGCTGAAGGCGCTGGGCGCGACGATCTTCATCGGCCAGAAGGCGGAGCAGGTCGTCGGTGCGGGCGCCATCGTTATGAGTTCGGCGATCAAGCCGGACAACCCCGAACTGGTCGAAGCGCGCAATCGCTCCATACCGGTCGTGCGCCGCGCCGAAATGCTGGCCGAGCTGATGCGCCTGAAATGGACCGTCGCCGTGGGCGGAACGCATGGCAAGACCACGACCACGACCATGATCGCCGCACTCCTGGAGGGCGGCAATCTCGACCCGACCGTCATAAACGGCGGCATCATCAATGCCTATGGTTCCAACGCCAAGTTGGGTATGGGCAAGTGGATGGTTGTGGAAGCCGACGAGAGCGATGGCTCGTTCCTGAAATTGCTGCCCACGGTCGCTGTCGTCACCAATATCGATCCGGAGCATATGGAGCATTACGGCGAGTTCGACACGCTCCGTTCTGCCTTTGACAGTTTCGTTCAGAACCTGCCTTTTTACGGCTTCGCCGTGCTCTGCACCGACCATCCGGAAGTCCAGGCGCTGGTCAGCCGCGTCTCCGACCGTCGTATCGTGACTTACGGCTTCAATCCGCAGGCGGCCGTGCGGGCCGTGGACCTCTCCCTCGAGCCGACCGGCACACGTTTCGACGTGGTGTTCCGCGACAATGGCGACGAAGTGCGCTGGCGCGACCTGTTCCTGCCCATGGCGGGTAAGCATAACACGCTCAACGTCCTGTCGGCCGTGGCCGTCGCGCGAGAGCTCGGCATGGGCGAGGACGAGGTTCGTAAGGCGTTGAAGGGTTTTGGCGGCGTGAAGCGTCGCTTCACAGCGGTAGGCGACTGGAACGGTGTTACCGTGATCGACGATTACGGCCACCACCCGGTTGAGATCGCGGCCGTACTGCAGGCCGCCCGCCAGGTCGCGGAAGGCCGCGTCCATGCGGTCGTGCAGCCGCACCGCTACTCCCGGCTCGAAGACCTGTTCGAGGAGTTCTCCACCTGCTTCAATAATGCCGACACGGTCCGCGTGGCCGATGTCTATGCCGCAGGGGAGGAGCCGATCGAGGGCATCTCCGGCCCGGCATTGGTCGAGAGCCTGAAGCGCCACGGGCACCGCCATGCTTCCATGACGACCCGCCAGACGCTCGCTGCGGATTTGAAGGACGATCTTGCCCCAGGCGATCTCGTCATCTGTCTGGGTGCCGGGGATATCACCCACTGGGCGGCCGGGCTCGCGGACGCGCTCGCCGCCTGATGGCGCTCATCGACCGCATGCCGGAGGTGCGGGGATCGCTGAGGGCCGATGTGCCGCTCGCGCCCTACACCTGGCTCAGGGTCGGCGGCCCGGCCGACATTCTGTTCATGCCGAAGGACGAGGCCGACCTCGCCCTATTCCTATCCACAATCGACCCGGACATTCCTGTCACGACGCTCGGAGTGGCGTCGAACACGCTTGTCCGGGACGGCGGGATAGAAGGCGTGGTGATCCGCTTGGGCCCGGCGTTCGGGACCATTGAGGCCGACGGCACGCGGCTGACCGCGGGTGCGGCGGCTCTGGACGCGCGCGTCGCCAAGGCGGCCGCGGAAGCGGGCATCGCCGGGCTGGAGTTCTATGCGGGCGTTCCCGGCACGATCGGCGGCGCACTTCGCATGAATGCCGGGTGCTACGGATCGGAAACGAAGGATGTGCTGGTGGAAGCCGTGGCGATCGACCGACGCGGAAGGCGACAGATTATGCCGGTAAGTGAGTTTGCCTACAGCTACCGCCATAGTGGCGCGCCCGACGATCTGATCTTCGTGTCCGCCACCTTCGAAGGCCGCCCGGACGATCCTGCCGCCATTCAGGCGCGCATGGACGAAATCACCCAGCGCCGGGAAGAGAGCCAGCCCATTCGGTCCAAGACCGGCGGCTCCACCTTCAAGAACCCTGACGGCCATTCCTCTTGGAAGCTGATCGATGCGGCTGGGCTTAGAGGCTTCCGCGTCGGCGGCGCGCAGATGAGCGAGCAGCATTGCAACTTCATGATCAACGCGGACGATGCGAGCGCCTCCGATCTCGAGACATTGGGTGAGACGGTGCGGGAACGCGTGCTGGTATCCCAGGGCGTTCAACTAGATTGGGAAGTGCGCCGGATCGGGCGGCCCGGATGAGGGTCGCGGTCTTAAAAGGCGGCATCTCGGCTGAACGCGAGGTCAGCCTCGTGAGCGGCGCGGCGTGCGCAGCTGCCCTTCGGGGTGAAGGCTTCGACGTCGTGGAGATCATCGCCCATCCCGAGACGCTTGTCGATCGATTACGGGCTGCAGACCCCAATGTGGTCTTCAACGCACTGCACGGCGACTGGGGCGAGGACGGCGAAGTGCAAGGCCTGCTGGAACGCTTGCAATTACCCTACACCCATTCCGGTGTCGCAGCATCCAAGCTCGCCATGAACAAGGACTGGGCCAAGGACATCTTCGCCTTGCACGGCATCACCGTGCCCCGGGGCCGAACGGCTTCGCGTGAGGAAATCGCGCGAGGTGGAATGCTACCCGTGCCCTATGTGGTGAAGCCCAATGGGTCCGGCTCGTCCGCTTCCGTCTATATCGTCACCGAGGAAAGCCCGGACGTGATGGAGCGGATCGCCCAAGATGACGGCCTCGGCCCCCATCCGGTGATCGAACCCTTCATTCCGGGCCGCGAACTGACGGTCTCCGTCGTCGGCGGTCAGGCGCTTTGCGTGACCGAAATCCTGCCGCAGGGCGAGTGGTACGATTACGACGCCAAATATGCGGAAGGCGGATCGCGGCACTTGGTGGACGTGCCCCTGCCGTCCGCCGTAACAGAACTGGCATTACGTAATGCGGAGACGGCGCATCGGGCGCTCGGCTGTCGCGGCGTGACCCGGGCCGACTACCGGCTGGACGATGCGGGTTGGCCGGAAAACCCACCCGAATCGGATGTGGTAAATGGATTGGTAATGCTTGAGCTCAATACTCAGCCCGGAATGACTCCGACATCGCTGGTTCCCGAACAGTGCGCCCATAAGGGCATGGATTTCGGGTCGCTTTGTCGTTGGATGGTTGAGGATGCTTCATGGCCCAGAGAGGCAATAAAAGAGGCGGCAAGAAGGGCGCAAAGCCTGCCAGCCTGAAGCGCGTCAGCCCGCTTAAGCCGGGCCTGCGCGGTGCATCCCGCCTCGTCCAGTCGCGCGTCCAAGCCGGGATGCGCGCCGCCGGACGGTCCCCCGCCAGCGTTGCGCGCGCAACGGGCACGGTCCTCGCTGCCTTGTTTTTTCTGGCCCTGACGGCCCTGTGGCTGGGCGGCCACCTATCCGCGGTTCGCGACAGCTTGAACGATTACAAGCGCGACCGTCTGATGGCGATGGGTTTCACGGTCGAGCGCATCGACGTGACCGGAGAAGGACGGCTGAGCGAAGCGGATGTGCGCGCCGCTGTCGGAATTTATGAGGGCGACTATTTCTTCGGGACGGACCTGGAGCGCGCGCAAGCCAATACGGAAAGCCTGCCCTGGGTAGACCGCGCCGTCGTGCGGCGCCTCTGGCCAAATCGGATCGTCGTGCAACTGGTTGAGACGACGCCTTATGCCCTGCACCAGCGGGACGGCGTGCTGTATCTGGCCGCCCGTGATGGGGAGTTGATTTCACGCCTGGATCCGGAAGCTGGGCAGCTGCCGGATGACATTCGACTATTCATTGGCGAGGACGCCGTCGCCCAATCGGATGCCGTCACGGTCGCGCTGCAACGCCGTCCCGACATTTGGGCGCGGACGGAAGTGCTGACGCGGCAAGCATCTGGGCGGTGGGACGTCACATTGAAAGGCGGCACGGTGCTGCGCCTCCCGGCCGACCGGATCGCCACGGCTTTGTCCCGCTACGCCGCGCTGAGCACCCGGACGGACATGGCACGCTTCGCCGTGGTCGATCTACGGCTGCACGACCGGATGACGATGACGCCTGCAAAGCCCGCCGAAGCGTGAGCCGCCGCACGCCCAATACGGTTTGCGTCCTCGATGTCGGCACGCATAAGGTTGCTTGCCTGATCGGCAGCAAGGACCCCGCGCTCGGCGTGCGCCTGCTGGGAAGCGGGACGGCCGTCAGCCGCGGCGTCAAGGCCGGGGCGATCGTCGATCTGGATGCGGCCGAGATCGGTATACGCCAAGCCGTGGAAAAGGCGGAGCGGTCCGCCGGTGTCGCCGTACACGGCGTCACGCTCAATGTGGGGCTGCGGTCGCTCGCGTCGCGCCATCTTCGCGTCCAGACGGAATTTGCCTCCGGCGCCATCGCCGACCGGGATTTGAAGCGCGTGATCGGGTCGTCGCTGACGGAGCTGTCGGCACCGGATTACGCCATTCTGCACGCCCTGCCGCGGGACTGGGAAGTGGATGGGGAGTCGGGCATACGCGACCCGCGCGGTATGTTCGGCCAGCGGCTCGGCGTGGACATGCACTTCGTGACGGCCGGGATCGGCCCGCTTCGTAACCTGGCCCACTGCATCGAGCGCTGCCACCTCAACCTTCGCAGCGTGACGGTGAGCCCCTATGCCGCCGCGCAATCCGTACTGACGCAGGACGAACGCGATCTCGGCGTGACGCTGATCGACATCGGTGCCGGCCTGACCACTGTCGCCGTTTTCCGTGACGATGCATTGGTCCATGTCGATGCCATCGGGGTAGGGGGGCGCAATGTCACGTCCGACATCGCGCACGGGCTGAACACGCCTCTGGAGGCGGCGGAGCGCATCAAGCTGTTCTACGGTTCCGCGCTGCACGGCGCGCGCGACGAATATGAAACCGTCCCGTGCCCACCCGTCAGCGCGATGGAGGAACTGCGGCACGAACCGCTCTGCACGCTGACCTCCATCATTCGCGCGCGCACCGAAGAGACGTTGGAACTCGTTAAGACGAAGCTGATGGATGCCGGGCTGGACAGCTATTCCGGTCGCCAGATCGTTCTGACAGGGGGCGCGTCGCAGCTCTCGGGTCTGCCGGAATTGACAGAACGCGTCTTCAACAAGCGCGTCCGGGTCGGCGCACCGCACGGCGTGTTCGGGCTTCCGGATGCGATCAGCGGTCCCGACTTCGCCGTGGCGGCCGGGTTGCTGCGCCACGCGTTCGAAGCGACGGGTGAGGCCGTGTCCGGCCCACCGGACCTGTCCGGCCGACGCTATCAGCGGTCGCGCTATTCGGGCAACGCGCTCACTCGTTCCGTGCAGTGGCTGAAGGAAAACTTCTGAAATCAACTAGTCGTCAGAGGCCGAAGCTCCGGCTGATCGCGACCAGGGTGAAGAGGTTGGACGTGGATCCATCCGGCGCTCTCAGGATCGGGCTGTCGCGGTAATCGCCCAGATATTCGCGATAGGACAGGATCGCGTTGAGGCGCCATTTTTCATCAAGACGGTAAGTGCCGACCAGGTTGGCCGAGGCGCGGTGGAAACCACCGCTTAGATCGTATCGTGTGAGACCGGACGCGGCCGCCTGCAAAGGCGTCACGCCGTAAATCGCCTGATTGTGAGTCTCGTCAGCCCAGCTGAGCGTGACGGACGGCGCGACGGAGAAACGCTCGGCGATGATGCCGGGCGGAATGAACGTGCCCAGAGACAGGTCTGCGTTGAAGCCGTCATGCCCGCCTGCCACGTCCTGTCCGGCATCCACACGCATGCCGAATATGCCGAACGAAGCGCGCAGATAGCCACCGGCCATCAAGCTGGCTCCTATGTCCTCGAAGCCTGTCAAGGTCGGGCTGTCCTCGCTGTCGCGTCCGAAGTCGAAGCCCAGCCGCGGCCCGGCCTTGACCGACCAGCGGCCCGGTCCCTGTCCGGTCCCGACGTCGAGAAGCGGATAGCTGAGCGCGAGGCCGTTAAGCTCGAACCCGGCCAGATCGTCGAAGCCGATATAGGGCAGGACGCGCAGGTCGTAATCTTCCGATCCTGCATATTGCGGGATATAGGCCAGTGCGCCGCCGAGCTGGATCGTGTCCTCGCCCGCGACAGGTGGGTTCTGCGCAAGGGCCGGTCCCGACCATCCGGCAAGGATGGCGGCCAGGATCAGGGGAAAGCGGGTCATGGCCTGACCATAGCATTGCGGGGCAGGAACTTCGATTAAACTTTGTCGATGACCCTGACTTTGGTTACAAAATCGATCACGGTCTCGTGGGGCATCTCGCACGGATTCAACTGCGGGCCAGAGGCAAGCCGGTAAAGATTGGCGCTGATCCGGCCTCGCCCGCCCAACTCCTCCGCCCAGATCCAGCCTTGTCGCCCTCCGGCGCGTTCGGTTCGCGTCACGGCATAGCGCCGTCCTTTGTATAGTCCGTCGAAGTTGCCGCGCGGCAGACGGTCCCAAGCGGCAAGAAAGGCATCCACTCAGACGCGCCAATCGGGAAAGCGCCTGGCCTTTCCGGCGCGGTAGATCCGGATGCGATTGCCTGCCGGGTCGAGCACGTCCGCCTCTTCCCACGCATAGGGTTTGAGTTCGGGCGCAGCAAAGGGCGTCAGCTTCGCCACAGTTAGAAAGCCCGTTACGTCCTCCACCTCGAAATAGACGAGCGGCCAATCGGTGGGCGCGGTCCAACCTGCCTCGACCGCATGGAGGGATAGGGTTGCGGGCTCACCGCCACCGGGCGGGTCAGGGAATTCGAAACGCACGTAGCGCGGCGCTGCATCAACGATAAGGGTCAGGCCGAACCTCTCGTAAAACAAAACGCTCGCCGCCATATCCGTGGCGCCGAGCGTGACCTGGTTCAGGCGGATGCCGTGCATCTATGGTCTAATCGGCGTTGCGGCGCATTTCCCAGAGATCATAGACGGCCATTGCAGCAATGCTGAACATGACAATCCAAAGAAAGCTCAAACCTGACATCATCAATCCTCTACATCTTTCAAAATATGAATCGAAAGTCTGTAAGTCAATAATGACAGGGCTACAGCCGTTCCGGACAAATACGGGTTCAACGTCGAGATGTCCCTAACTGGGTCAATGATCGCCGCCGCCATAAGTCCCAACGAAATCGTCCGATACCAAGACGACTTGGCTTTCGCGATCTCGTTGCGTGCGGCTTGCGACAGCGGCGTGCGCTTCACCTAAACTTAGGCCATCTTCTTCTGGAAGTTCTCGTCGATGGCTTCCAGATAGCCCGTCGTCGTCAGCCAGCCTTGCTTGTCGCCGACGAGCAGGGCGAGGTCCTTTGTCATCTGGCCGCCCTCGATCGTTTCCACGACCGTTTCTTCCAAGCCGGTGGCGAATTTCAACAGCGCCTCATTGTCGTCCAGCTTGGCGCGGTGCGCGAGGCCCCGGGTCCAGGCGAAGATGGAGGCCGTGGAGTTGGTCGAGGTCGCTTCGCCCTTCTGGTGGTTGCGGTAGTGGCGCGTGACCGTGCCGTGTGCGGCTTCGGCTTCCATCGTCTTGCCGTCCGGGGTCAGCAGGAAGGATGTCATCAGGCCGAGCGACCCAAAGCCCTGCGCCACCGTGTCGGACTGCACGTCGCCATCATAGTTCTTGCAGGCCCAGATATAGCCGCCAGACCATTTCATCGCGGCCGCGACCATGTCGTCGATCAGGCGGTGCTGATACTCGCCGCCGAACGCTTCGAACTGGTCCCTGAACTCATTGTCGTAGATCAACTGGAAGATGTCCTTGAAGCGGCCATCATACTTTTTGAGGATCGTGTTCTTGGTGGACATGTAGACCGGCCAGCGCCGCTGGACGCCGTAGTTGAAACAGGCACGGGCGAAATCCTCGATCGACTTGTCCAGATTGTACATGCCCATCAGCACCCCGCCGCCAGGGAAGTCGAAGATTTTGTGCTCGATGACTTCGCCGTCTTCGCCCTCAAACTTGATCGTGGCCGTGCCCTTGCCCGGCACGACGAAGTCGGTCGCCTTGTACTGGTCGCCAAAGGCGTGGCGGCCGATGACGATGGGCTGCGTCCAGCCCGGGACCAGGCGCGGAATATTGGAGCAGATAATCGGTTCGCGAAAGACGACCCCGCCCAGGATGTTTCGGATCGTCCCGTTGGGGGAACGCCACATCTTCTTCAGGTCGAACTCTTCGACGCGGGCCTCGTCCGGGGTGATGGTCGCGCACTTGATGCCGACATTGTGTTTCTTGATCGCGTGGGCCGCATCGACCGTGATCTGGTCGTCGGTCGCGTCCCGGCTCTGGATCGACAGGTCGTAGTCCAGCAGCTCGATATCGAGATAGGGTTCGATCAGGCGTTCGATGATCATGTCCCAGATGATCCGGGTCATCTCGTCTCCATTCATGTTGACGACGGGATTGTTCACCTTGATCTTGGCCATGAGGTCCTCGTTATTGTTGGGAAAAGTCTTGGGATTTCGCGGGCGCATATAGCAAAGCGCGCCCAGAGTTAAAGGCTTATCGCCAAACTCGCCTCCGCAAGGAAAAGGAGCATCACATGGGCGCCAACAAGCCCGGCAAGGAAATCGTGGACCAGCTTGGCCGGACGGTCGACACGCGAGGCCGCACCGTGCCCGCCGTCATACTCGTCAACCCGCAGCTCGGCGAAAACATCGGCTCTGCCGCCCGGTCGATGCTCAATTTCGGGCTGACGGACCTGCGGCTTGTCGCGCCACGCGACGGTTGGCCCAATCCGGCGGCCGTAACGCTGGCCGCAGGCGCGCTTTCCGTCATCGACTCCGCGCGGCTGTTCGAGACGACGGAAGAGGCCGTGGCGGATCTCCACTATGTGCTGAGCGCCACGGCCCGTCGGCGCGACATCGAGTTGCCGGTCGTCGGCGTGGACGGGATCGGCGCGAAATTGCGGACCATGGAAAACGAGAGTGTGCGGACCGGCATCCTGTTCGGCCCCGAAAAGTCCGGACTGACAAATTCCGACGTAGCATTGTCAGATGCGATCCTAACCTATCCCGTTAACCCGGCCTTCCAGTCGCTCAATCTCGCCATGGCCGTAAATGTTTTCGCTTTCCTCTACGCGGCCGGGGAGGGCGTGCCGGACACGTTCGAGACCGAGCTGTCGGACACGGCTCCCCGCGAGGCGTTGGTCCGCCTCTTCGACCATCTGGAGACCGAACTGGACGCGGCCGGTTTCTTTTTTCCAGAGACCAAGAAGGAATTGATGCGCCACAATATCTGGGCGCCCCTGACACGCGCGCGCATGACCGAGCAGGAGGTGCGGACCTTCCGCGGCATCGTCAAGGCGCTGTCGAAGGGTCGCGGGGCGCATCTGCAGAGGCAGAGCGCCAAGGATTGATCCTCACCCTCTTTCGGAACGCTCCGGCGCGATCTGCGTAGGATCATGCGTTGCCTCTCCCGCGCTGTGCCAGGCGTCGGAGACCAAATTTTCCGAAGGAGACGACCCATGGCTGAAATACCCGTTGAAAAGAAAGAGAATTCGCTCTGGTGGCTGTGGTTGCTGGGGGCCTTACTGCTGGGCGCGTTGCTGTTCTGGTGGTTGGCCGGAGACGATGACGACGTCGCGACCTATACGGCCGTGGACCGTGTTGCCGTGGATAGCGCCGTGGACATGGACGATCTGCGCGTGACCAATGTGACCGGCGACATGTCGTTTTACGCCGAAGACATGAACGGCACGGAATATTTCATCGTGTTCGACGAAACGCTGACACCGGGCACGGCCCGTGAAGGCTTGCTGGACATCGACCGTGGCGATGTTGTCGACATCGAAGGCATGGTCCGCGCCCGCGATTTCGTCTTGCCCGCGACGGTCAATGCGACCATCCCGGCCGGACTGGAGACGTTCATCTACGCCACTGACGTGGACGAGGAATAATCCCTTCCACACGGTTTGAAGATTTCAGGAGCCGCGTTGCACGCGCGGCTCCTTTTGCATAAGGGCGCGACATGCGATTGCTGCCCTATCTGACTCTGATCGCCAGCTTCGCGCTCGGCTATCTGTCCTTTCCCTTCTCCATCGTTTTCGGCGTTGCGGTCCTGTCGGCGGTGCTGCTCTTTCCCTTGCGCCGCAACCAGCTCCGGACCCAACCTCAGGCGCCGGACCGGAATATGGCGTTGGACGGGGCCTTTCTCGTGTTCCAGCAGACTTTGGTCCACTTCGTGGCTTTCGCCCTTGGCATCTTCCTCATGCGGATGATGGGTGGCTAGCCTTCCAGCCGTCTAGCGCAAAGAGCGCGACACCCACCCAGATTAGACCGAAACAGACGGCGTGCGCCATCGTGAAGGGCTCGCCGTAATAGATCCCGCAGAGAAACTGCATGGTCGGTCCGATGAACTGCAATAGGCCAAGCGTGGACAAGCGGATGCGCCGCGCGGCGAAGGCGAACGCCAGCAGCGGCAGGACCGTGATCGGACCGGCCGCAACCATCAACCAGTCGAGCGCCCGGTCCTGTCCGAAGACGAGCTGTCCCGACTGCGACAGCCAGGCCAGAAAGATGACCGCCGGAATGAATAGCACCAACACCTCGATGAACAGGCCCGGCATCGCGCCCACATCGATCAGCTTTCGCAGCACGCCATAGATCGTGAAGGTCGTCGCCAGGAAGAGCGCGATGAGCGGGAACTGCCCGCCATATACGGTCAGCACCATCACACCCGCCGCCGCCAGGACGATCGCTGCGCCCTGGAGCCTCGACAGGCGTTCTCCGAAGAACAACACCGCAACCAACACGTAGATAAGCGGATTGATGTAGTAGCCCAAACTCCCTTGGAAGATCTGCCCGATCTGGATGGCGTAGATGTAGACGCCCCAGTTCGCCGCGAGACTCACGGACGCCAGCGTCAGCAGACCAAGCGTGCGGAGGTTGCGTAGAGCGCGCGCCATGTCGCCGAGCTGGCGGCGGAAGACCAGTACGAGGAGCCCGAAGGGCAGGGACCAGAGGATGCGATGGGCGAGGATTTCCGTCGTGGGCACCGCCTTGGTTGCCACGAAGTAGATCGGAAACAGACCCCACATGAAGTAGGCCGACAGGCCGGAAACCAGTCCGGCTCTGGAGTCCGTTTGCAAATTCGTGTGCTGCGGGGCGGCCATTTGCGCCCCATACACGTCTCGCCGGGCCTGTCAGTCCGTGTTGACTTCACGCTTGTGTGCAGTATGTGGCCCGCCTTCACGACGGGATATTCGCGCCGCCGCCGTTGCAATCGCTCTCCAGACCGCTGGACAGCCGGCCCGCGAACAGATGAAAGGGCGCACCATGTCCAAGCGTCACTCCACCAAATACAAGATCGACCGCCGCATGGGCGAGAACATCTGGGGCCGTCCCAAGTCGCCGGTCAACAAGCGCCCCAACCCCCCGGGCCAGCATGGCGGCGGCCGTCGCGGCAAGATGTCCGACTTCGGCACGCAGCTACGCGCCAAGCAGAAGCTCAAGGGCTATTACGGCAACGTCACCGAGAAGCAGTTCCGCCGCACCTATGACGAAGCCACCCGGATGAAGGGCGATACGTCCGAGAACCTGATCGGCCTGCTGGAGCAGCGTCTCGACGCCGTCGTCTATCGCGCCAAGTTCGTGCCGACCGTTTTCGCCGCACGCCAGTTCGTCAATCACGGGCACGTTCTGGTCAATGGCAAGAAGGTCAACATTCCGTCCTACCGCGTCCGTCCGGGCGACACGATCGAGGTACGCGAGAAGTCCAAGACCATGGCGCTCGTTCTCGAAGCGCTGGAACTCGCCGAGCGCGAAGTGCCTGACTATGTCGATCTCGACGTCAAGGGCATGAAGGCCACCTTCACCCGCGTGCCGAGCTTCGACGAAGTGCCCTATCCGGTTCAAATGGAACCGAACCTCGTTATCGAATTTTATTCCCGCTGATTATTGGCGAGATCGACTTCAAGAAAGCCCGCCTCTTCGGAGGCGGGTTTTTTTATGACCCGGCGCCATATGGGCTTTGGCAGATCCGCGGCCGCGTCCGCATTCCGGAACGTGTAGTAGCCCGGTCCGGCGAGAACGAGTCGTTTGTGGTCGGACCTTCCATCGATGCGGACGCGGCTTTCGCCGACCGGGTGGCAGGTTAGGACCTCGACCAGCCAACGGCGCGCACAGCGCCGCACGACAAGCTCCATGGACTGGCCAGGTTGCAGGGCGTGGTGCACCTTCAGCTCCACACCCTCGGAGAGATAGCCGCGCCGCAACTGTGTCAGCCGCCAGGCCGGAAGGAGAATGTGTTCCACGACCGGTCGCTTGGAGTGGAGCAAGTGCGCGTCCAACCCGGCTAGCAGCCGGTCCGGGTGGGCACGGGCCGGAACATATTGTAGCGCCGCATAGAGGATGGCGCAGACGATGGCGGCCCGAAGCAGCGGCGAACGGGCAGGTTGGCCATGTGCCAAGACCCCTTTTCGGGTCGACCACGATTGGCGCGACCGGACCGGTGCTGGCCCGGCTGTTTTTCCATCCGAATCTAGAACCGATCTGGGGCATTGCGCCCCTGGACATAGCATTGTCGCGACCGCGCTCGAAGCGATCCAGTCCGACCGGGTGAACGAAAGGTTAAGCAGCCATCTCCACGCCCTTGTCGGACAGGAGCGTGCGCAGCTCACCCGACTCGAACATCTCACGTACGATATCGCAGCCGCCGATGAACTCGCCCTTGACGAAGACCTGCGGGATGGTCGGCCAACTATTATAGTCCTTGATGCCTTGGCGGATGTCCGGGTCTTCCAGCACGTTCACGGAGGCATAATCCACACCCAGATAGTCGAACACCTGCACGACCGTGGAAGAGAAGCCGCATTGCGGAAAGGTCGGCGTGCCCTTCATGTAAAGCACGACGTCGTTTTCGGCGACGGTCTGGTCGATCTTGGCTTTGGCTTCGGACATGGAAGTCTCCTGTTCGCGTTTCCCGCTAGGTAGGCAAGCCCGGGACTGCGTTCAACTGACGAAGGCGTTAGACGCGGCGGGCCATCATGGTGCGCGCGTTTCCAGGGCTAGCGCGTGGAGTTCGCCATCCGCACCGTCCATCTTGCCCTTCAGCGCCGCGTAGACGAGCTGGTGCTGGGCCACGCGGGACTTGCCGCGAAAGCTTTCCGACGTGATGACGGCCTTCCAGTGGTTATTGTCGCCGGCCAGGTCGATCATTTCGACCTCTGCGTCCGGCAAGGCATCCTTGATCATTGCCGCGATGCGATCGCCTTCCATGGCCATGCGTGTTCTCCTTCGGGGTGATCCGGCTTTCTTCAGACGGTTCGCGTGCCGCCAGACATGAGGCCCGGCATCCATTCTTCCCAGCGACCGCGCAAGCCGTCCAGCGTCACATCGAACGCCCCCTGCGCGGTGAGGCGCGCGCCGCCGACCGTGCCGACGACCCGGGCCGGGACGCCGAGGCCGTCCGCCGTGGTGAGGATGGGGTTGATAGAATTCTTGTCGGTCGCGACGAGATAGCGACCCTGATCCTCACCGAAATACCAAGCATGTGTAGGCAGGTCGGTCGGGTTAGTCAGAGACAGGCCGATGCCCGACGCGAAGGCCATTTCGCAGGCCGCAACGGCCAGACCGCCATCCGAGAGATCGTGGACAGCCGCGACACGGCGGTTGCGGATCAGCTTGCGCACATAGTCGCCATTCGCCTTCTCCGTCGACAGGTCCACGGGCGGCGGCGCGCCGTCCTCGCGGTTCGCAACGGCACGTAGATAGATGGAGCTGCCGAGCCAGCCTTCGCTCGCCCCGATCAGGATAAGCGTGTCGCCCTCGCGCGCGCCCTTGAGCGTCTTGAGAAGCGAGATGTCGGGTAGCAATCCGACACCGCCCACGGCTGGAGTCGGTGGGATCGCGATGCCGTTGGTCTCGTTGTAGAGGGACACGTTTCCGGACACGACCGGATAGTCGAACACGCGGCAGGCTTCGTTCATGCCCGCGATACAGCCGACGAACTGGCCCATGATTTCGGGCCGTTCGGGGTTGCCGAAGTTCAAGCAGTCCGTGATGGCGATCGGGTCCGCGCCCACAGATGTCAGGTTGCGCCAGCTTTCCGCCACGGCCTGCCGCCCGCCCTGCACCGGATCGGCATAGCAATAGCGCGGCGTGCAATCGGTCGTGATGGCCACGGCCTTGTTGGTCGGTCCATCGGGTCCATGGATTCGCACAACGGCCGCGTCGCCGCCGCTCTGGCTGCTGTCAACCGTGTCGGCCATGACGTGGCGGTCATACTGTTCCCAGATCCAGCGTTTGGAGGCGATGTCCGGATCTGTCATCACGCGCAGCAATGCGTCATTGTAGTCGCCGGGCTCCTCGACCGTGTGCGGCAAGAGCGCCTCGCGCGCCTCGGTGGGCGTGTGCGGTCTGTCGTAATTGGGGGCGTCGTCGGCCAGCGGCGCGATGGGAATGTCGCACACGGTCTTGCCGCCATGTTCTAGCACCAGCCGGCCCGTATCGGTCGTCTTGCCGATCTCGGCGACGTCGAGTTCCCACTTCTCGAACACATCGAAGGCGAGCTGCTCCTTGCCGGGCTTGATGACCATGAGCATGCGCTCTTGGGACTCCGAGAGCATCATCTCATAGGCGGTCATACCCTCTTCGCGTTGAGGGACCTTGTCCAAGTCAAGCGCGATGCCGACCCCGCCCTTGTCCGCCATCTCGATGGAGGAGCTGGTCAAGCCCGCCGCACCCATATCCTGGATCGCGATGATGGCATCCGTCGCCATCAGCTCCAGGCAGGCCTCGATCAGCAGCTTTTCCGTGAAGGGATCGCCCACCTGCACGGTCGGGCGCTTCTCCTCGCTATCGTCGTCGAATTCTGCGCTCGCCATGGTCGCGCCGTGAATGCCGTCGCGGCCCGTCTTGGAGCCGACATAGAAGATCGGGTTCCCGACGCCCTTGGCGGCCGAATAGAAGACATTGTCGGCCCGGGCGAGGCCGACGCACATGGCATTGACCAGAATGTTGCCATTATAGCCCGCGTGGAAGTTGGTCTCCCCTCCCACTGTCGGCACGCCCACGCAATTGCCGTAGCCGCCGATCCCTGCGACCACGCCGGAGACGAGGCTTTTGGTCTTCGGGTGGTCCGGCTCGCCGAAGCGCAACGCATTCATCAAGGCGATGGGCCGTGCGCCCATGGTGAACACGTCCCGCATAATGCCGCCCACGCCCGTCGCCGCGCCCTGATAGGGCTCGATGAAGGAGGGGTGGTTGTGGCTCTCCATCTTGAAGACGATCGCGTCGCCGTCGCCGATGTCGATCACGCCTGAAACCGAACGCCTACAACCAGTTGGAGGGGCCTTGAGCCCTGACAGCGTACCTTTTGTATAATGGGTCATCGACTTGGTCTCAC
>JBCCCX010000026.1:0-19025 GCA_039033275.1 Pseudomonadota bacterium
CCCCTTCAGGGGGAGGTGGGCGAGCGAAGCGAGGTCGGAGGGGGCTGCCGAAGCGGAGTGGGCGCTACACTGCGACAGCCCCCTCCGCCGCTGCGCGGCACCTCCCCCTGAAGGGGGAGGAAAGTCGCGTGACGGGTTTCCAGCGTATTTAGCGGGCTCTCGCTGCCGCTCGGCGCGCTGGAGCCGCGCGCGGCGGCAAAATGACACCTTACTCGGCTGCGCCTGCGTGAGCTGCCCTTTTGCCGGTGGGAGAGCGGTCGGCAAGAGTTGGAATCACACCCTCAGCGGCATCAGCACGAACAACGCGTTCTCGTCATCGCTGTCCGTCACCAGTGCGGGCGAGCTGGCGGACTCCAGCATGAAGGTCGCGTCCTGGCCTTCCACCTGTCCGGCCACGTCGAGCAGGTATTTGGCATTAAACCCGATTTCCAACGCGTCCGCGTCGTAATTGACGGGCAGGTCCTCATGGGCTTGCCCGCTCTCCGGATTGTTGACCGACAGCGACAGGTTGCTCTGTTCGAGGCTGAGCTTGACCGAGCGGGATTTCTCCGCGCTGATAGTCGCGACCCGGTCCACGGCGGAGGCGAACACCTTGTTGTCGAGCACCAGCTCCTTGGTGTTGTTGCGCGGGATCACGCGCTCATAATCGGGGAACGTGCCGTCGATCAGCTTGGACGTCAGCACGACCGTGCCCGTCTTGAAGCGGATCTTGGCTTCGGACACGGATATGGACACGTCGGCGTCCGAGCCGTCGATCAGGCGGCGCAGTTCCGCGACCGTCTTGCGCGGCACGATCACGCCGGGCATCCCGTCCGCGCCGGACGGCAGAGGCTGTTCCGCCAGCGCCAGCCGGTGGCCGTCCGTGGCGACTGCGCGCAGCTTGCCGTCCTTGGAATGCAGATAGATCCCGTTGAGATAGTAGCGCGTCTCCTCCGTGGAGATGGCGAAGCGTGTCTTGTCGATCAGGCGCGACAGGTCCGACGCCGGCAGGGTGAAATCGTGCGTGAAGCCGTCCGCCGTCATCTTCGGGAAGTCGCCCGAAGGCAGGAGCGGCAAGGTGAAGTGGGCCGGGCCCGCATCGACGTCCAGCCGGTCATTGTCGCTGATGGTCAGCCGCACCTGCGCCCCGTCCGGCAATTTGCGCACGATATCGTAGAGCGTGTGCGCGGGCGCCGTGACCTGTCCGGGCGCGTCCACGCCCGCTTCAACCGACTCCGAGACTTCGATGTCGAGATCGGTCGCGACCAGGGTCATGCGGCCATCTTCGGCCCCCATCAGCACATTGGACAGGATCGGGATGGTGTTGCGCCGTTCCACCACGGACTGGACGTGGGACAATCCGGTGAGGAGCGCACTGCGTTCAAGGGTGATCTTCATGGCCCGCGTTTATCCATTACGCCCGGTGGAGGGAAGGGGCTGAGTGCGCGGCCTGAGGACGAAAGGGACTCGGGCGCTAACGGTCGGCCCCTTTCAGTTGGCTAGAGGTCTAGCAGCAGCCGCTCGGGATCTTCGAGGCATTCCTTGACCCGAACCAAGAACGTCACGGCCTCCTTGCCGTCCACAATGCGGTGGTCGTAGGACAGGGCCAGATACATCATCGGGCGGATGACGATTTCGTCGTTCACGACGACGGGCCGCTTCTCGATCTTGTGCATGCCCAGAATGCCGGACTGCGGCGGGTTGAGGATGGGCGAGCTCATCAGCGATCCGTAGACGCCGCCATTGGATATGGTGAAGGTGCCGCCGCGCATGTCGTCCATGGAGAGCTGCCCGTCGCGCGCCTTCGCGCCCAATTCGCCGATGCCGATCTCTATCTCGCCCAGGGACTTGGCGTCCGCGTCGCGCAGCACCGGAACGACCAGGCCCTTATCGGTGCCGACCGCGATGCTGATGTCATAGAAGTTCTTGTAGATGATGTCCGTGCCGTCGATTTCGGCATTGACGGACGGAACCTCTTTGAGCGCCTGCACGCAGGCTTTCACGAAGAAGGACATGAAGCCCAGCTTCACGCCATGCTTGTCGATGAAGGGCTGCTTGTACTTGGACCGCAGCGCCATGATCTCGGACATGTCCGCCTCATTGTAGGTCGTCAGCATGGCCGCCGTGTTCTGGGCGTCCTTGAGGCGGCGGGCGATGGTCTGGCGCAGGCGGGACATGCGCACGCGCTCCTCGCGTTCGCCGATCTCGCGTGGGGGCTTGGGCACAGCAGGGGCCGGCGCGGGCGGCGGCGCGACCGGGGTGCTTTGGGGTGCGGATTTCTTGGCCGTTCCGGCGTCCAGCGCCTTTTGCGCGTCCGCCTTCAGGATGCGGCCATCCTTGCCGGTGCCCGCGATCTTCGATGCGTCGAGATCGTTTTCACGGATGATCTTGGCGGCCGCCGGCATAACGTGGACGTCGTTGGGCGCGCCTTCGACGTTGGTGCCGGGAATACCCTCTGTCTTGTGTTTCTCGATAGCTTCGGTCGAGACGGGCTTGGCCGACGTTCCGCCCGAATTGCTTTCGCCCATGCGGGCCAGCGTCTGGCCGATGGTGGCGACATCGCCTTCGGCGACCAGGATTTCCGTCAGAACACCCGAACGCGGCGCGACCAGTTCCTGCGCGGCCTTGTCTGTCTCCAGCTCCACGATGGGCTCGTCCTTTTCGACCGCGTCGCCGACCGCCTTCATCCAGCTGGCCACGGTCACTTCGGACACGCTCTCGCCCACATTGGGCACGTCGATGTCGAAGGAAGAACCGGTCGTCTTGCCCGAAGACGCGCTTTCGGTCTGCGCCTTGACTTCGGCGTCGCCCTTTCCGGCCTCGGTTTGCGCGGACGTTTCGCCGGAGCCTTCGCCCATCCGGGCGATCAGCGCGCCGACCGCGACCGTGTCGCCTTCGGCCACAAGGATTTCGGACAGGACCCCGTCTTCCGGCGCGACCAGCTCCTGGCTCGCCTTGTCCGTTTCGATCTCCACAATGGGATCGTCCTTCTTCACGGACGCCCCAGCCTCCACCATCCAGCTCGCGATGGTCACTTCGGAGACGCTTTCGCCGACATTGGGAATTACGATATCAGTCATGATTGGCGCTCTAGCGCTCCTCTCAAACGAATAACAGAATTAAAAGCGCCGGTGCGCCGACGAGGACGAGCCCGCCACCGACGACCGCAGCTGTAAAGGCGATGGAGGCCTGCCAGCCGGGCTGCGGATCGTCTTCGGAGTTGGACACGGACTACTTCGCGAACACGCCGTCGATGATCGCCTGCTGCTCGCGCTTATGCTTGGCGGCGATGCCGGTGGCGGTAGACGCGGCGGCGGCGCGGCCGATGTAACGTGGGCGCGTATTCTGCGCGCCGATGGCGGTGAGCGTCTCCTCCAGCCGGTCCTGGATGAACTGCCACGCGCCCATATTCTTGGGTTCCTCCTGGCACCAGACCATGTCGGCCTTGGGGAAGCGCTTGAGCTCCACCTGGAGCGCGTCGTCGGGATAGGGATAGAACTGCTCAACCCGGAGAAGATAGACGTCCGAGCGCCCCAGCTCCTCGCGGGCTTCCAGCAGGTCGTAATAGACCTTGCCGGAGCAGATCACGACGCGCTTTATCTTCTTGTCGTCAACCAGCTTGGTCTCGAAGCGTTCCGGCACATATTCCGCATCGTCCCACAGCACGCGGTGGAAGAAGGTGTCGGGTCCCATCTCCTCGAAGGTCGAGACGCAGAGCTTGTGACGCAGCAGGCTCTTGGGGCTCATCACGATCAGGGGCTTGCGGAAGTTGCGGTGGACCTGGCGGCGCAGCACGTGGAAATAGTTGGCGGGCGTGGACACGTTTACGACCTGCATATTGTCCTCGGCGCACATCTGCAGATAACGCTCAAGCCGGGCTGAACTGTGCTCCGGCCCCTGCCCTTCATAGCCGTGCGGCAGGAGCATGACGAGGCCGCTCATGCGCAGCCACTTCTGCTCGGCGGAGCTGATGAACTGATCCACCATGACCTGCGCACCGTTGGCGAAATCGCCGAACTGCGCTTCCCAGATGGTCAGGGCGGACGGGGCCTGCGTCGAGAACCCGTATTCAAACCCGAGCACCGCTTCTTCGGACAGGTGGCTGTTGAGCACCTGGTAGTATTGCTGGTCATCAGAGAGGTGATTGAGCGGCGTGTACTTCTTCTCCGTCACCTGATCGATGAAATGGCTCTGGCGCTGCGAAAACGTGCCGCGCTCGCTGTCCTGGCCAGACAGGCGAACGGCGTGCTTCTCCATCACGAGCGAGCCGAAGGCGAGATGTTCGGCCAGACCCCAATCAATGTCGGCCCCCGCTTCGACCTTATCGGCTCGCATCTTGATGATGCGCTTGAGCGTGCGGTGGATATTGACGTCGTTGGGCACGGTCGTGATCTTCGTGCCGATCTCCTTCAATGTCTCGACCGGCACGCCGGTGACGCCGCGGCGCTTTTCATCGTCGAGGCCCGGCAGGGTCATGCCCGACCACACACCGTCCAGCCATTCCGGCGCCTTGGTCTCGAAGTCCTTTGCGGCGTCGAATTCCGTGTCCAGATAGGCGTAGAACGCGTCCTCGCGCTCCTGATACTGGGCTTGGGTCAGGTCGCCCTGCGCGATCAGCCGTTCGGCATAGATCTGGGCGACCGATTTCTTGTCGTCGATGACCTTGTACATGATGGGCTGGGTGAAGGACGGATCGTCACCTTCATTGTGGCCGTAGCGGCGGTAGCAGACGAGGTCGATCACGACGTCCTTGCCGAATTTCTGGCGGTACTCCGTCGCGATGCGCGCCGCGTAGACGACCGCCTCCGGGTCGTCGCCGTTCACATGGAAGATCGGCGCCTGCACGAACAGCGCCACGTCGGAGCAGTATTCGCCGGAGCTATACTCGTCCGGCGTGGTGGTGAAACCGATCTGGTTGTTGACGATCAGGTGGATCGAGCCCCCCGTGCGGTAACCGACCAGCTGGCTCATCTGGAAGGTCTCGGTCACCACGCCCTGGCCTGCGAACGCGCTGTCGCCGTGCAGCAGCACGGCCATGACGCGTTTCGGATTGTGGGTGCGGTAGGTGCCCGACAGCTGTTGCTGCTTGGCGCGCGCCTTGCCGATCACGACGGGGGCGACGACTTCCAGGTGGGACGGGTTGGGCGCGAGGCTCAAATGGACCGAATTGCCGTCGAACTCGCGGTCGTCCGACACGCCCAGATGGTATTTCACGTCGCCGGAACCGAAGTCTTCCGCGCCGCTCGCCACCCCGCCCAAAAATTCGTAGAAGATCGCCGAATAGGGCTTCTTCATCACCGACGCCATGACGTTCAGACGGCCCCGGTGCGGCATGCCGATATTGATGTCTTGCAAGCCCAACTGGCCGCCGCGCTTGATGACCTGCTCCATGGCGGGCAGCAGCGCCTCGCCCCCGTCCAGGCCGAACCGTTTCGTGCCGGGATAGCGCTTGTGCAGCAGCTGTTCGAAGCTCTCGCCCTCGATCAGTTTCTGCAGGATGGCGAGGCGGCCTTCCTTGGAGAAGCTGACCTGTTTGTCCGGACCCTCGATCCGCTCCTGAATCCAGCTTTTCTCTTCCGGATTGCTGATATGCATGAACTGCACGCCGATCGTGCCGCAATAGGTGCGCTGCACGATTTCGAGAATCTGATCGACCGTGGCATACTCCAGGCCCAGCACGCCGTTGATGAAGATTTCCCGGTTCCGGTCCTGCGGCCCGAAGCCGTAGGTTTCAGGATCGAGTTCCGGATGGGTGCCGGCCTTGCGCAAGCCCAGCGGGTCGAGGTCCGCGATCAGGTGGCCACGCACGCGGTAGGCGCGGATCAGCATCAGCGCGTTGAGCGAATCGCGCGCGGCACCCTGCACCTCGTCGGCTGACAGTTCGGGACGGGCGGCGGCGATCGTCTTCTCCGCGCTGGCAGGGCTGTCGCCCCAGTCGCCGGTCAGCGCGCCCGTCAGCTCGCCATTGGGTGTGGGCGGCCAATCCTCGCGCTTCCAGGACGGGCCTTCCGCATTGGCGCGCGCATTGGCGGCCGACTCGCCCAGCGCCGCGAAATAGTCCCGCCATTGCGGATCGACGCTGGCCGGGTTGCGCGCATATTGTGCCTGCATCTGTTCCAGATAGAGCGCGGACGCCCCGTCGAGGAAGTCCGTGTCGATGAACTGCTGGTTCAATTCGGTCCGCTTCTGGTCGTTCTGGGACATGCGCCTTCAGCCTTCTTGCTCGCGATCTGGCGGGGCGCATAGCCCAGCCTCATTCCCCTGTCATCGGGGCGTATGGTCAATACAGGGTGAACGGCGGAAGGTTGCATGTCGTTCGACCGAATGGCAGCGGCGGGAAAACAATCTTTCATCGTCCGCAGATCGCCCTTCCGGGCACGCCCGCCGCTTGAAGTCCGGCTCGAGGCGCGCCATGCAGAGCGGACTTTCGCAAAAAAAGGACCCGCACATGCCCCACCGCTTTGCCACCGCCGCCCTCGTCACGATCGCCGCCGCCCCACTGCTGGGCCTGACGGCCTGCGCCACGGCGCCGGGAGCCGTCTCGGTCGCCGCACCCGTGACGCCGCCGCCCGCCCCGCGTGCTGCGGAGGCGACGGCTGAGCTGATCAACCGGGACGGCGCGGCCACGGGCTCCGCAACCTTCTACCAGGGTACGGACGGGGTGGTGATGCGCATCGCGCTGAGCGGCGTCGCGCCCGGCGTGCACGGCATGCACTTCCACGCCAAGGGCACGTGCGAGGATCCGGGCGAGGGCTTCATGGCGACGGGCGGGCACGTCATGCCCTTCGGCAAGCCCCATGGCTACATGCATCCGGACGGCCCGCATGCGGGCAATCTGCCCAACCTGATCGTGGCGGCGGACGGCACGGCCACCGTGGAACTCCACACCCATCTGGTCAGCCTGACGGAAGGCCCCGCCGCCCTGCTCGACGCGGACGGCTCCACGCTCATCATCCACGAGAGCGAAGACGACCACGTGACGCAGCCCATCGGCGGCGCGGGCGGCCGCATCGTGTGCGGGGTGGTGGAGGCCGCGCCCTGAGTTTCTGACACGTCTGGCTTCGTCGAAGCCCTATCCTTGCCCGCGGCCGGGCCGTCCGCTTTGTCGACCCTCCTGCGAGCGCCTGCCGCGGGTCCGGGTCTGCGGGAGGTCCCGGATCAGTTCCGCGCGTTCGAGCACGCCGTCCGAATTCCGGTCCATCCGCTCAGCCGCCGTTTCGAGGAAGCCCGCCATCTCCGCTTGCGACACGGCACCGTCACCGTCCCTGTCCAGAACCATGTGACCCGGACGGCCATAAGAATCGCCCAGGATCGCTTCGGCCCAACGGGCGTGCTCCAAGCGCGACAGGCCGCCTGAGCCGTCCGTGTCGAAGCGGGCGAACATGTCGCCGACAGCTGCGGGAAGATTGCCGATCCGAATACGGCCATCCGGACCGGATGCCAGGCCCGTCAGTGCCAGGGCCAGCGGGCTCGTCACGCTGCCGCCTGCCATGCCGGCCCCGGCTTCGGGCCTCTCACCTTGCGGCCGGTCCCCCTGTCGCGACGGCGGGGAGGAGGCGCAGGCGATCAAGGCGGTGGACATTGCGGCGGCGGTGAGAAGACGGAGTGTCATGGAAGTCCCTTCAGTCAAAACTGTCTGTCTCGTCTAACGGACGGGCACAGACTATCCTGCGATGAGTGGACAAGGTTTAACCTACAGGGTGACGATTATTGGCCTAGGCGGCCTCTCCGGCAATATCCCACAAGTCTTGGAGCAAGGCGATGCGGCGGTCGGCTTCCCCTTCGATTGGATAAACATAGGATTTAAGCGAACGTTCGAATGCCTTCACGTTGAAGTCCGGCGTCATTTTCCGCACTTTTGCAACGGTCTCGAGCGCCTGTTCCCTGTTACCCAGCGATGCCTGCGCGATGGCCATATGCAGCCGCGGAGTCGCATATTTGGGAAAGGCCTCGATCGTTTTCCGGATCAGTGGCAATGCTTCGGCATATCGAAGCTCGGTGCTGCGCAAGATGGACCGATACCATATGGCCCCCGCCTTATATAATGGCGATCTGATGACCACCAAATGGTCCAAGGCCCTTTCCGCCTCTTCATACCGACCGAGGTTTGTGCAGGCTTGGGCAATCGACGCATAAAAGTCGATCATGTTGGGATTGATATCCAGACCGTGCCTAGCCAACTCGATCGCCCGTTCGAACTGCCCCGAATATCCAGCTGCGCTCGCGACATAGAACAGGTTCGTCGGATCGTTCGGTGACAGGGAAAGCCCCTTCTCGATCAAAGGCAAGGCAGACTTATAGTCGGCAAAGGGAGTCTTGCTGTTCCCGTTCACCATGCGGTTGAGATAAGCAAAAGCCAGAACGGAATTCGCATAGGCATAGTCAGGTTCGACCTCCAACACGCCTTCCAAAATCTGGATGGCCATATCGTGATTTTCAGGGCTTCCTGTAAAAAGCCGGACCATCGCTTCCTGCACCTTCTGCCAGTGGGTCGGCGAAGACGGTCGGTTCAGGACATGGTCTTGTGCGATCCCGACAGAGAGATGGACGTTGAGCGACCCGATGATGCTCCTCAGAACGTCGTCTTGAACATCGAAGAGAGCGTCGAGAGGTTGGTCATATTTCTCCGCCCAGAGATGCGCTCCGGTTTCCGCCTCGATCAACTGCGCGGTGATGCGGACGCGCTCGCCCATCGGGCGAACACTCCCCTCCACCACATAGTCGACGCCCAACGATTGTCCGATCTGTCGCATATCGCCGGACTTGCCCTTGAATTGAAAAGACGAGGTTCGCGAGGCGACAGACATATGCCTGTTTAGAGACAAGGCGGTCAGCAGGTCTTCGGTCATGCCATCGGCAAAATACTCATTCGCCTTGTCCTCCGAGAGGTTTGCGAACGGCAGGACGGCAATGGAGAGCTTGTCGTCCGGTTTTTTGATGACCGGTTGAGCGACGACATCAGACTCATGTTTCGCGTCCGTCACACCTGGCCTGTCCGGCGTCTCCTTGATGGCTTGTGCCCAGGCTAGAAGGAGCGCGAGAGGAAAGGCAAGTCCGAGAAGGACAAGGACCAACTGATCAATCCAGTCGGGCAATTCCAGCGTTTGTTCGACAACGACGGCGACTTGCAGGATGATCCATGCCGCTCCCAAATAGAGCGCGCCGATCTGGAAGACCCTCCGTCTCCAAAGCCGTTGAATGAAATTTGCCATCGCCTTCCCTTTGGAAGTGTGCCGACCCGGATGGCAAGACTAATCGCCCAAGAAAAAAGCCGCCCCAAAAGGCGGCTCCTCATCCTCATGGATGTGATGCGGCCTATCCCTCTAGCACTTCCATCAGTGTGGTGCCGAGACGCGCCGGGCTGTCGGAGACGGTGATGCCGGCTTTCTCCATGGCCTCGATCTTGTCTTCCGCGCCGCCCTTGCCGCCCGACACGATGGCACCCGCATGCCCCATGGTGCGGCCCGGAGGGGCGGTACGGCCCGCGATGAACCCGACCATCGGCTTGCTGCGGCCCTTCTTGCGGTTGTGGGCGATGAACTCGGCCGCTTCCTCCTCGGCGGAGCCGCCAATCTCGCCGATCATGATGATCTGCTTGGTCTCGTCGTCATTCAGGAACAGTTCCAGGCAGTCGATGAAGTTGGTCCCGTTGATGGGGTCGCCGCCAATGCCGATGGCGGTCGTCTGCCCGAGGCCGACTTGGCTGGTCTGGTAGACGGCTTCATAGGTCAGCGTGCCGGAGCGCGAGACCACGCCGCAGGTGCCCTTCTTGAAGATCTTGCCCGGCATGATGCCGATCTTGCATTCTTCGGGTGTCAGCACGCCGGGGCAGTTCGGGCCGATCAGGCGCGACTTGGAGCCTTGCAGCGCGCGCTTGACGGGGATCATGTCGCGCACGGGGATGCCTTCGGTGATGGCGATGATCAACTCGACCTCGGCCGCGATGGCTTCCATGATGGAATCGGCGGCAAAGGGCGGCGGGACGTAGATCACGGACGCGGTCGCACCGGTCGCGTGGACGGCCTCAGCCACCGTGTCGAAGTTGGGCAGGCCCAGATGCTCGGTCCCGCCTTTGCCGGGCGTGACGCCCGCGACCATTTTCGTGCCGTATTCCAGGGCCTGTTCCGTGTGGAACGTGCCGGTCTTGCCGGTCATGCCTTGCGTGATGACCTTAGTGTTCTTGTCGATGAGGACGGACATTGAGTTTCCTTCAGTTGAAATCGGGGTGAGGTTTGAAAGGGTCGATGACACGAACGGAGCCGTAGGTCTGCCCGTGGTTTAGGTCTTCGGAATAGAGGATAGGCGCACCTAGGGCTTTGGTGGCCGCAATGATCGCGCCGTCCCAGTAAGAGAGTTGGTAGCGCAGGGCGATTCGAATGCCCTGCATGACGACGGCGCTGTCCACTTCGGCGCAAGGCTTCATCGATAGGGTTGCGACCCACTTCGCCGCTGTTTCACGCGATAAGGGCTTGTCGAATTTCTTCGGGTTGGTTGCGTTGGTGTAGAACTCCGCCAGCACTTGACCGGATGTGGCGTAGTTCTCCTCCGCCACGATCTTGCGAGCGCGCCCCCACTTCTCCGGCGCGTCCTCGGCATGAAGCGCGGCGTAGAGCAACACATTCGTATCGATCAGGCAGTCCGGCGTCACGGATCAGGACGCTTTAAACCTGTCGAAACGTGGCTCGCCGGAATAGGTCGCGTCGCGATCGAACCGGCCCTTCCCCATTTGCCCGTCCGTTTCGTCGATCAGTTTCAATAAAGCCTCCCGCGCCTCGTCCTTGGCGCGCGCCTTTCCGACATAGGTTTCGCAGAGGTCGCGAATGACGGCGTTCATGGACGTGCCCTGCTGAAAGGCCGCGACCTTCATGTCGGCGACCAGCTTTTCCGGCATGGCGAGGGTGACGTTCTTACTGGGCATCGGACGCATCCATTTCACCAAACATTGCATGCAAGCGGCGATTTAGCCGTTCGGACCAGTAATCCTCGATTGAGCGACCCGCCTTTTCGGCAATAGCGAGCAATTCCTCATAGAGGCTATCTTCGACTTCAAACGTGACGAACGTCATTTTCATCACAGCCACACATATCCTGTGTAGCACAGCTCCGCAACCCTACTCCGCCCCGATCACCCGCAGATCGATCACGCTACCATCCGCATGCCGGACGGCGCATTGAGCCGTACGGCCGTCGCTTAATGTGTAAGTTAGCAGGCTCTGACCATTAAGCTGGCGGATTATTGGGGCGTCAGCCGAGAGCGGCACCTCCGCCACAACCCGGCAATTCGCGTCAACGCGTTCGACAAAACCTGGTGGCGGTTCAAGCCCGCCGCCTTCCACATCATCAGGTGAGACGGGGGAACACGCTCCGAGCAGAAAGACTAATAATACAATCCAATTAATTGATTGAGAGTGAGGAAATTTCCAAGCTGTCAATGGTTTGAACCGATTCACGCTCAGCCATACCATTTATATTTCACCAATCCACATCATCGATAGACTTACACCAGTGAGTTCTGACGGAGAAGCATCTGTTAGGTTGTAGATATAATCCGTGCCTTGCCAGATACGATAGCGCTGGCCATGCTGAGTTTGATCAGCGATGAGTTTAGCATCAGGAAAACTTTTTACTGCGATGCCCTTAACCTGATTCCCGTCTAGATCAGCTGCTAGTGAACAGCCATAAGCAGGCTCACCCTCAAACACTGTCTCTGTAATTCCAATCATTACAGGCAAATTTTCACTTGGAATGTACCACCCCTTGAACGGTGTCGACGGGTCCGCTGGCGAAACCATATTAGCCATTTCTGCGGGTAGATTTTCCCAACTATAAAGTCTTGCTGCACTTTCGATTTTATCTAGACGTGGCATGTTTGCGGCACAGAATTCATTGAACAAATTCATGAATTCGTGAGCATTAGACATTGAATCTTCTACAACCACGTATCCTTCAGGCAGGGAGCTTGACCCTGTGTCACTAAACAACTCAGAGTTGCCGTAATTGCTATCAGCTTGGCAAGCCACAAAAAAGAGGGATGCCGCCAGTAGTTTGAGTCTCACCCTCAAAAGGCCTACCCTCGCACCGCCGCCACGATCTTCTTCGCCGCGTCGTCCAGGTTGTCGGCGCTGATGACGTTCAGGCCGGAGTTATCAATGATCTCCTTGCCCTTCTCGACGTTCGTGCCTTCGAGGCGCACGACGAGCGGAACTTCGAGGCCGACTTCCTTGACGGCTTCGACCGTGCCTTGGGCGATGATGTCGCACTTCATGATGCCGCCGAAGATGTTGATCAATATGCCTTCGACCTTGTCGTCGCTGGTCAGGATCTTGAAGGCCGCGACGATGTTCTCTTTCGTCGCGCCGCCGCCCACGTCGAGGAAGTTGGCGGGCTCGGCGCCGTAGAGCTTGATGATGTCCATGGTGGACATGGCGAGGCCGGCCCCGTTGACCATGCAGCCAATATTGCCGTCCAGCGCCACGTAGGACAGGTCGTATTTCTGGGCTTCGACTTCCTTGGGGTCAGACTCGGTCTCGTCCTTCATCTCCACCACGTCGGGGTGGCGGAAGAGCGCGTTCTCATCGAAGCTGATCTTGGCGTCGAGGCAGTGGAGATTGCCGTCGCCGTTCACGATCAGCGGATTGATCTCCAGCATCGCCATGTCCTTGGCCAGAAACCCGTCATAGAGCGTCTTGCCGAGCTTGCCCGCCTGCTTGGCGAGCTTGCCTTCGAGGCCCAGCGCCTTGGCCAACGTGCGGCCGTGATGCGGCTGGAAACCCGTGGCCGGATCGACATCGAAGCTGATGACCTTTTCGGGCGTGTCGTGGGCGACGGCCTCGATATCCATGCCGCCCTCTGTCGAGGCGATGAAGGAGACGCGGCTGGTCTCGCGGTTGATGATGATGGAGATGTAGAGCTCGGTCTCGATGTCGGAGCCGTGCTCGATATAAAGGCGGTTGACGACCTTGCCCTCGTCGGAGGTCTGCTCGGTCACGAGGGTGGAGCCCAGCATTTGCTCGGCGAATTTGACGACCTCATCGACCGACTTGGCCAGACGCACGCCGCCTTGCTCTCCGGCCTTCTCTTCCAGGAACTTACCCTTGCCGCGCCCGCCGGCGTGGATCTGGGACTTCACGACCCAGAGCGGCCCGCCCAACTTTTCAGCCGCCGCCTTGGCTTCGGACGCCTTGAAGATGGCGATACCGGGAGACACGGGCGCGCCGATCTCTTTGAGTACCTGCTTGCCCTGATATTCGTGAATGTTCATCTTGTGTCGGTCTTCCGGGGAGGAGGGTTTAACGGAGGTTCGCGCGGCTTATAGCGGCCCGCGCCCGCCTCGCAACCGTGAAGCCGGGCGGCAGCTCCCCTAGCTCAAGAATATCATCCACATGGTTCGTCCGGGCAGGAAGGACACGATGCCCGGGATCAGGAGCGCACCGAAGAACAGCCCCATCACGGCGCGGCGGTGGCGGCGCACGTCGCCCTTGCGAATATAGTGGACCGTCTCCCAAGAGGCGAAGAACGTCAGCGGTACGAACAGGTGGATCCAGGAAAGGCCGCCCGCATTCATCTCGCGGATGAAGAGTGCGGACGTTGCCGTGGCCAGCATCAGCAGCAGGAAGGTACGCCCTCCGTAGCGGTGCATCCACGTACCCTTGCGCTTGACGAACATGGCGAGGCCGATGGCGAGCGCGGCGAAGGCGACGAGGACGTGGATCTGGACGGCGAGGCTGGCCTGGGTGAAATATTCGGGGTTCATGGCGGGTCTCCTGCCTAGCCTTACGGGGTGGTTCCATCCGTATTGATCAGACCCGGCAGAGCGCTGCCACCGCGCCTGCACGAACCGACGCCTGCGCTTCGCCAACGGACTTGAAAAGACCGCCTCCGCCATTCACGAAGCGCCAATGACCGCGCACTTGCCGACATTGACGGCCCGTATCGCCGTGCCCGGCCTGGCGGGGCTGGTGCTGACCGTGCTCTCCCCGCTAGGCACGGACTCGATGAGCCTGTTCGTTCGGGCGTTGTTCTGGATTGGACTCTGCTTTGCCGGTGGTTTGGGCGCGTGGGCGGCGGAGCGGATCGCGTCGCGCAGCTCCTGGACACCCTCAGCCTGGATGCTCGGCCTGATGCAGACGCTGGGCGCGACGGCAGCGGTCGCGCCCTTCGTGATCCTCGGCCTGGACATCGCCACGCCCGCCGCCATGGCGCTGTCGCTCTTCTACATCTGGGTCATCGCCGCGACCATCACGGCGGTGGGCATCCTGACGGGACGCCGCGCAGCAGCCGATCCGGTCGCGACACAAGAGGCGGGGACGGTCCGCCCTGCCCTGATGGACCGCCTACCCGTGGGGATGCGCGACGCGGCGCTCTACGCCGTGTCGTCCGAGGACCATTATGCGCGCATCCACACCAGCGCGGGCGACCATCTGTTGCTGCTACGCCTGGCCGATGTGCCGGACCTCGCCCGGCCCGTTTACGGGCTGAGCCCGCACCGCTCCTGGTGGGTGGCGGAAGCCGGCGTGACCGAGGTCTCGCGCGAAGGCGGACGCATGGTCCTTCGCCTGAAGGACGGTGCCAAAGTCCCCGTCAGCCGCGCGGGCGCGAAACGCGTACGGGACGCGGGCTGGCTCGCCTGATCTCAGGCTTTAGTCTCGGGCTCTAGAAATCCTGCCCGTAAATGTTGAACACGCCTTCGCCGATGCCGGGAATGCGGTCCAGCGTGCGCAGCCTGGTGGAGCCCAGCGCTTCGGCCACGCGTTCGGAGCCGACATTGCCGTCCTCGATGATGTGGATCACGGACGGCCAGCCGAGATCGTCGCGCACATAATCGATCGCCGCGCGGCCCGCCTCCCGCGCATAGCCCTTGCCGCGGTGAGCGGGGTGCAGCGTCCAGCCGACTTCGCGATCAGGCCAGCCTTCGGGGTACCAGGGACCGACCTCGCCGACCCAGTCGCCGGTCGCCTTCTCTATGACCGACAGGAAGGAATAGCCGCGCGCCAGATGATGGCCGAGAAACGTCGCCATGGTCCGCCAGGTCTCGGCGGGCGACTTGGTCTTTCCGCCGAGGAAACGCATCGTGTCCGCGTCGGAGAAGGTGTCGCAGAACCCCTGGAAGTCCGCCTCCATGTCGATCGGCCGCAGGAGCAGCCGATCCGTCTCCAGCGTCGGTCCCAATGTTCGCCCCAATGTCGATCTCAGGCCCGTTCCAGACTGCATTTTCCGCTCCCCTGCCCCGTTGCCATTCCGGCGGACGCTCGTTAGAGCGCGCCCCTTCCCGTGCGTCAACGGCTCCGGCCGACTGGCGCGGGCGGGACGCATCGCGCCCAAGGTCAGGTGGCTGAGTGGTTGAAAGCGCCGGATTCGAAATCCGGTATAGGGGCAACTCTATCGCGGGTTCGAATCCCGCCCTGACTGCGCGCCGAAGCGGTTTCCGCAGGAAAATTTTCGGTGAAGCCGAAAATAGCGACGGCGCCGTGAGCGCTGCGAACGGTCCGCTTGAAATGGACAGGGTAACGTCACCTTGTTTGGAAGATTTCTGACTACGAACAAACTCAGCGAATGCTGCGGGCGGATCGGTGCACTGGCGACTGGCTTAGCAACGATCAACGCATAGGCCCCAGCCAGCACATCTCGCCCACATCTCGATTGACTGACTTCGCGTCGCCCTCTACCCACTTATACGACAATTGACGTAATAGGGGAAATCCATGCTTCACCGTTTCATCGGCATCGCGCTGTTGTCAGGGTTCGCGTTGATCGCGTGCGCAACGTCCGGAGCGCAGGAGAGCGCTCCCGAAGGGCTCTGGCAATGGGCCGCGCCTGTCGCCATTCGGGATGCCCGGCTGACGATCGACTGCACGGCATCGCCCTGCAAGGCGACGCTGAACGGTAAAACCGTCCCCCTCGAGCGCGAGGGCGACCGTTTCGAGATCGACGGACCGGACGAGCTCGGCTTCGTCGGGCATGCCGGATCCGCAACGGACCCCATGACGGGATGGTGGCAGCAGACGGCGGATCATCTCGCCTACTCCACCGTCCGGACACCGGCCCGGCTCGATGCCGTTGCGGAAGGCCGTTGGAGCGGCCTCACGGAGCTGCAACATCGGAGTTTTCGGATCACTCTGGATGTCTTCGAGGACGAAACGGGCGGACTCCGGGCCGTCCTTCACAATCCTGAGCGCAACGAGATATTGGGATCGCGGCCCTTTCGATTGACCGGGTCCGAGGAAACGGGCTGGGCCTTCGACCATCCATCCGGGAACCGCGAAGAGGGGCTGTCCCTGTTTCGCAATGGCGACGGGACGCTCCGCCTGAACCACCCCTTTTTCCAGGACGCCCTCCATCTCAGCCGCACTTCGCCGGAAAGGGCCGAAGGCTACTTCGCGCGCATGGGGGGGCGGGACGCTGCCTATGCCGCGCCAGAACCAGTGGACGGTGGCTGGCGCACCGCTTCGGCGGAGGAGCTGGGATTCGACACGGCTTCGCTCGACCGCATGGTCGAGACGCTGGCCACGGCCGACCCGCGCCAGGACCGGCCGGTCCAGCTCCATGCGATCCTCGCCGCGAAAGGCGACACGCTGTTCCTGGAGGAGTATTTCCACGGCTTTGGTCCGGAAGACCGTCACGATGTGCGCTCTTTGGGCAAGGTCTTCGGCCCCGTCATGCTCGGCGCGCTGGATCATGGCGGCGCGTCGGTGGATATGAACACTCCGGCCGTGTCGGATTATCTCGCATCGCTCGGAGACGCATCCGGCGATCCGCGCCGGGACACCATCACGACGGCGCACCTGATGACCTATTCCAGCGGGCTGGACTGCAGCGAAAGCGGGGCTTCGCCCTGTTCGGAAGACCGCATGTGGGAGCAGCAGGCAGAGCCGGATTTCTGGCGCTTCTTCGCGGGCCTGCCCGTGCGCCATACTGCCGGGCAACGCTATGCCTACTGTTCGGGCAGCGCCAACATGGTCGGCAGTGTCGTGCGCGCGATCGCGAACAAACCCGTCTTCGACGTCTTCCACGACATGATCGCGGAACCGCTTCGCTTCGGTCCCTATCACTGGAACCTCGCACCCAATGGCGAGGCCTATCTGGGCGGCGGCGCCTATATCCGGCCGCGCGACCTGCTGAAAGTCGGCGCGGCCTACGCGAAAGGCGGGGAATGGAACGGCATCCGGATCGCGTCGGAGGGCTGGGTCGCGGAGTCGACCCGAACGCACCTGCCCATCACGCCGGCCACGACGGGACTGAGCCAGGAGGACTTCGACAATGAATATTTCGGCGGCGGACAGGCCTATATTTGGCGAACGGACACGGTGCGCGTGGGCGACAGGCGCTATGACAGCTTCGAAGCCTCCGGCAATGGCGGGCAGCTCATCATCGTCGTGCCTGAATTGGACCTATCGGTCGTCATGGTCGGCGGCAATTACCGCCAGGGTTCCATCTGGGGGCGCTGGCGGGACGAGCTGGTCGGACGCTATGTGATCCCCGCAATGCTGGGCAACATGGACGGAGCGCCTGGCCCTTGACGCCAGTCAGACACAAATCGGGCCAGTCAAACCAATTCCGTCATCCATGTCTGCCGTGCGGCCCTGCGATCAAACGTATAGGCTTCCGCACACCCGGCCGCGCGCGCACATTCGGCGATCAGGCAGTCCGGAAAATCGACGCTTCGGCCCTTTCGGAACGTCGCCAAGGCTTGCAGTGCCGCGTCCTTGTTCTCGATCACAAGCTCCGACGCCGTCAGCACCGCTCCCATCGTGTCGGCCAGAGCGTGACGGTCAAGGCCGTAGCTTGATTTGAGCACCCAAGCGATCTCCGCAAGAACGACCGCAGATACATATCCAGGCCGGTCAGGCGTCAGCGATTCGATAAGCGCCGTTGCCGCGCGCGCCTGTTCGGGGTGATCCTGCGCCAGGAAGCGGATCAGGACGTTCGTGTCGAGGCCCGTCACTTGTTAGGAACGGCCCGTCCCGACACCCCTTGCGCTATGGCACGGTCCATGTCGTCAAGTGAGACCGGGGTTGCAGGCACGGGAACGATACCTTTGAGGGACCGGACGGACCGTGTCGCCGCCACAAGGGCAAAGCTGCCATCCTCGAGCCGGACGAAGGTGACCCGGTCGCCCGTGGACAGGCCGAGTGAGCTTCGGACGGATTTAGGAAGGGTGAGTTGCCCCTTCGACGTGAGAGTTGCCGTGGCCAAGACTGTCTCCTTACATTACGTAAGGAGACATAGTCCTTCCGAAGCCGATCCGCAATCCGCGATCTACGTCTGCGGCAACGGCTTCGCCCGGTCCGCATCGAGATAGCGCGCGCTCTTCACCGTCTGCCCGTCGCCCAGATCGAGCAAGAGCGGGTTGCCCGTGGGGAACTCGAAGCCGGGTATGTCGGCGTCAGCGACTTTGAACAGGTCCTTCATAAGGGCGCGCAAGCTGTTGCCGTGGGCGCTGACGATCAGGTTCGCGCCCGCATCCAGCATCGGCCGGATATGAGTGTTGAAATAGGGCACGACGCGTTCGGTCGTCATCTTCAGGCTTTCGCCGCCCGGGAGGATGGCCGGGTCGTAGCCGGCATATTTCGGGTCGTTGGCCGGGTGGTATTTATGGTCCGGGCCGATCTGCGGCGGGGGCGTGTCGAAGCTGCGCCGCCAGATGTGGACCTGCGCCTCGCCATGTTCGTCGCGCGTCTCCTGCTTGTTAAGCCCCGACAGCGCGCCGTAGTGGCGCTCATTGAGCTGCCACGCCTTTGTCTCCGGAATGTGCATCTGGTCGATGCCTTCCAGGGTCAGCCAGAGCGTCTTGATCGCACGGCGCTGGAAGGAGGTGAAGGCGGCGTCGAAGCGTATGCCTTCCGCCTTCAGCAGCGTGCCCGCTTTTTCGGCTTCCGCCACGCCTTGCTCGGTCAGGTCGACATCGACCCAGCCCGTGAACCGGTTCTCCTTGTTCCAGACGGATTGTCCGTGGCGGACGAGGACGAGGTTGGGCATGGCACGCTCCGGCAAAGGGTGGGGGCGCGCTAGCCCATCCCCGCCCCGGCCTCAAGAACCGGGCTAGGTCG
>JBCCCX010000027.1:0-18783 GCA_039033275.1 Pseudomonadota bacterium
ATCATTTAGCACAGACCCAACTTCATGAAGCCTCCGAAATGCCCTCAGTTTCCTTTTGTTCCCATACCAACCGGTACAAGATCGGGCCCAGAGAAAAATTTCCCGGAAAATCGGGACCCTTGATTTTTAGAAACTTTCGATTTTTCGCTTCGATTTCACGACCATACAACATCCGGCCTAACAAGAAGAGCCATGAGAATGGGGGGGTCATCACGGTCACATTGTCGAGCGCATCCAGAATACCGAGCGTCTCCGAGAGCCAAGCGTCGCCAGACGACCACAGCGCATGACCGCCCAGTTCAGCGTCCAATTCCACAAGGATTACGCGCTCCCCGGCTTCGCCCGCCGCCCGGGCTGCGGACAGTCCCGCCGGGCCGCCGCCGACGACGAGACGGTCGCACGCGGCAAAGGCGTGATCGTACCCTTGCGGATCGAGCGCGTCCGGCAACCGACCCATGCCCGCCATCCTGCGGATCGCGGGTTCGAATAAATGCCAATCCGGCCAGAGGAAGGTCTTGTAGTAGAAACCCGCGGGCAGGAAGCGGTCCAATAGGCCGAGCGCACCGCCTATATCGCGCCGCGCATTGGGCACAGCATTGGGTACGCGCGCATGGATCCCGTCCATCATCGAGGCTTCGGTCGCCTTGACGTTGGGTCGGCGATCCGCACCGTCGCCTATCGTGAATATGGCATTGGCCTCGTCCAGCCCGGCCCCCAGCAGTCCGCGCGGGCGGGACAGCTTGAAGGACCGGCCGACAATATCGACACCCGAGGCGAGCAAGGCCGAAGCCAGGCTGTCGCCCGGATGGCCGGTGAAAGGTCGTCCGTCCAATGTGCCCGTCAGGACCTTCGCGCGGTCGATTCGCCCACCTGTGTTCAGCCGGTAGCCGCTCACAGTCCAGGCTCCGACAGGATCGTATTGTCGCGCGTGTCGCGCCTCAAGGTGAACCACTGTCCGCAACCGCCGGAATGGCACCATGCCTCGAACAGCTCGCCCTTGGGATTGGCCCGTTCGAACAGATAGGCGGCCCAGGCCTCGTCACTGATCGGGCCGTCGCCTACCAAGGGGCCAGGACGACGTGTCTCGGCCTGTCCGCCGTGACGGAACTCGATTTCGGCACGGGGACCGCAATGCGGGCAGGTTAGCAGCAGCATCAGTGGGCGATTCCAGATGCGGCACCTTCGTCGAGGAAAGCACCAGTAGTGAAACGATCAAGGCCGAAGGGGCGTGCGATTTCGGAGGGGCGACCCGTCGCGACATGTTCCGCCGTCAGGGCGCCCCCCGCCGGAATCGCCTTGAAACCACCCGTGCCCCAACCGCAATTGAGGATCAGCCCCTCGACCGCGCAGCCTCCAAGTATGGGCGAGCTGTCATACACGACGTCGACCGACCCGCCCCAGCTGCGCAGCATGCGCGCGCGAGACGCCGTCGGGAACAGGTCGATCACGCCGGCCATTACGCCCTCCAGTGTCGGCAGCGAGGCGCGCTGTGAAAAGGATGGATACAAGTCGAGCGCGCCACCCATGACGAGTTCGCCTTTGTCGGATTGAGACAGATAAGCCCCCGTGGCGGAGGACATGACGACCGTGTCCAGCACGGGTTGTAGCGGTTCGGTCACGGCGGCCTGCAACGTATAGGTCGTGATGGGAAGGCTGACCCCGGCGGTCTCCGCCAATAAGCCGGAGTGTGCGGAGGCGCAGATCACGACACGCTCTGCGATTATATCGCCGCGTGACGTCCTGACGCCTGTCACCTCCCCCTTCGCCGTGGTGATGGCCTCCACGTCGCATCGTTGCACGATATCGACACCCATCGCATGCGCTTGCCGGGCATAAGCCCAGGCCACGGCATCATGCCGCGCGATCCCGCCCGCAGGTTGGAATAAGCCCCCTCGAATCGGGTGGCGCAAAGCCTCCTGTGGGCCGAGTAAGGGCACGCGTTCACGCACTTCAGCCTCGGATAGCTGCTCTGCTTTCACGCCGCTAATCTGCAGGGCGTTAGACCAACGCGCCTGCATCTCCTCGTCGTGGCGCGTATGGGCGAGCGTGAGAACGCCGCGCTGGGAGAACATGATGTTGTAGTTCAGGTCGCGGGATAGATCTTCATAGAGTCGGACCGACAGGTCATAGAGCGCCACACTTTGCGGATAGAAATAGTTGGAGCGGACAATGGTCGTGTTGCGACCCGTATTGCCTCCGCCAAGCCACCCCCGCTCGATCACGCAAACATCCGTGATTCCGTGGGTCGCGGCCAAATAGTAGGCGGTCGCTAGCCCGTGCCCGCCCGCCCCTATAATCACGACGTCGTAACGGGATTTGGGGTCCGGATACCCCCAATTTGCCGGCCAAGGCTGTCCGGTCAGTCCATGGCGCAGCAATGCGGCAGCGGAGTATGTGTTGCGGCGCGGCATGACGCGGGCGCTAACATGGCAATTAGGCGTCTAGCCAGCCCCTAATGCGATTGGATAACGGAACGACGGTTCCCGTGACACGTTTTTTCGGCACACTTCTACCTTATGATGCGGCCATGGCGGGCCGTCAGGTGGAGGGCAAAAACCGCTACAGCGACTTCTGGCAAATGGAGCCGCTGGCGGACGATTTAAAAGCCGCTCGCGACTGGCACGCCGCATTTCCGTGCGCGGGCTACGACATATTCCAAAAAGCCCATCAGGGTGACCAATTCATCAGAGTCCAGACCAGTTCCAGACGGCGATCGGTCCGGACGGCAGGGCGCCCTTGCCAAAGGGGGCGACCGCCACGTGGATGGGCGTTTTGGATTATTCCGAAGACCTGGACGCGGTCATCCCGGAAACCGCGACCAGGGAGACGGCAAGCGAGTTCCGCCCCTTTCGATGCCACTCAGCTATTGTATTCAGCCGATACCCGCGCGAAACGGTGGAGCATGCGGACCCGTTACTCGGACGATCTTGGAGCGAATGTCAGATCGCTCAGGCGCGAGCGGGATATGACCCTCTCCGCATTTTCCGACGTGACCGGCATCTCAACCTCGACCCTGTCCAAGGTCGAGAACGGGCACCTGTCCCTAAGCTACGAAAAGCTTCTGCAGATATCGCGCTCTCTGGATGTCGACATCACCCGTCTGTTCAGCGGCTCGGGACAGAGTAGGCTGTCGACCGGACGCTTCTCCATCAACCGGAAAGATGATGGCCAGCCTATCGAGACGGAGCTTTATTCCCACAAATACCTCTCGCCCGATCTGCTCGGCAAAAGGATGGATTCGATCCTAGCCGATCCGAAGGCCAGGACGATGGAGGAGTTCGGCGATTTCATCCGGCATCCGGGCGAGGAATTCGCCTATATCGTCTCGGGAAGCGTCGCCTTCCATTCCGAGTCATATGCACCCGTCCAGCTTTCGGCGGGGGACTCGATCTATTTCGACAGCTCGATGGGCCATGCCTATCTGGCGGTCGGGCCGGAGCCCTGCCGCGTTCTGTCGGTTTGCGTGGACGAGGAAGGGAAGTTGCAAACCCTTCTGGAAACCCTGCGCATAACGAAAAATCCGTAGACCATTCAATAACCGACAAAACTTTCCGATTGGAAAAATTCTGTCTCGATGCTACATGTCCCTTGGGATGCCCTAGAGGCACTGCGGGAGGACATTATGCTTGGATACACACATGAACGAGGGTGCTCGGCCTTCAGAATGCAGCCTCGATGGGCGGAAGCTCTGGCTTCGAGCGCGATCCTTTTTTCTTTCGGCCTGTCACTTCCGAGCGTAGCTCACGCTCAATCTCCGGACGCGGACGAGCCGCGCCCCGGAGTCCTGGTCAATGACGAGGTCATCGTCACAGCCCGTAGGACCGAGGAGAACGCGCAAGACGTTCCGATCAGTATCGACGTCCTGAGCGGCGACTTCATCGACAACGCCAACATTACGCGGCCCTTCGAACTTCAATTCAACGTGCCCGGCCTCGTCATCAACAACTTCGGAGCGGGCGCGCGTTTCGCTTTGCGGGGTGTGGGGGACGAGGGTGGCTCCGGCCTGTCGGTCGCCACGCACTTGAACGGCGTCTATCTGGGCTCATCGAACCTGGCCGTGTCGCGCATGTTCGATCTGCAGCGTGTCGAAGTCCTCAAAGGGCCGCAAGGCACGCTCTACGGGCGCAACTCGACCGGGGGCTCGATCAACTTCTTCACGGCGCGTCCTGGAACGACGCCGGGAGGCGAGGCAGAAGTCGCCTTTGGCAGCTTCGACACGGTCCGTGCGGAAGGCCATGTCGACATTCCGTTCGAGCGCGGCGGCCTGCGACTGGCGGGCGCCGTTTCCGACGGCGACGGCTATGTGCGCAACACGGCCGACGACCGCCGCTTCGGAGAGGACGACTATTGGGGATTGCGTGGGACGCTGGACTATGAATTCACGGACCGGCTCAGCGCATCTCTCATGGTGCAGCGCATCGAGGATACGGGCGGCCGTGGACAGGTCTATCTGCCTCGCCCGGACTTTCTCCCCGATCCGGACGACATCAGACTGACAAGCATTACGGTCCCCAACATCTTCCAATCGGTGAAGAGCACCAACGCCAACCTGACCGTAGGCTACGATTTCGGTCCGGTTCAGCTGCAATCCATCACCGGATTTGCGGACAATGTGGAGCGCGAGAACCGCGACTGCGCCGGCAATCCCGTTCTCACAGGATGCCAGCGAGAGGTCTTCCCCGCGAACTACGAACAGTGGAGCCAGGAAGTGCAGCTGTCCTCCTACGGCAATGACCGTTTCGACTGGTTGGTCGGGGCCTTCTATTTCGACGGACAGGGCGACGACCGGTTTCGCCTCTCCATCCCGGCGTTGAACCCGAACGGACCGTTGCAAAACAATAGGGGGGAAACCTCCGAAGAGGCCTGGGCTCTATTCGGTCAGGGCACTGTCCGCATGAACGACCAATTCTCGGTTACGGGTGGATTGCGATATAGCGAGGAGACGCGGGGAGTTGCGGAGACGAACCTTATCCCGGCCGTGCCGACGACCCTTCGCAACGAAAGGTCGTTCGACGACGTGACCTGGCGGGTCGATGCCGAATACACGCCGCAGGACAATGTCCTGCTGTATGCGGGCGTGTCCAACGGGTTCAAATCCGGTGGGGTGACGGTCGATCGGTTGCCAGGAGGTGACTTCGACGAATTCGGACCGGAAGACCTCACCGCCTACGAGGTCGGGATCAAGTCGGACTGGTTGGACCGGCGACTGCGCTTCAACGGTGCCGGATTCTACTACGACTTCAAGGACCTCCAGGTCCTGACGACGACCTTCACCAACAACAACATCATCGGCCAGATCGACAATGCCGCGAAGGTCCGCATCTACGGTGTCGAGCTTCAGACGGAAGCGGACCTGACGGACCGGTTTCAGGTTTCCGGCGGCCTCGTTTTCATGCCGGAGCGCGAATTCGTCGACTTCCAAAGTGCGGACGGCACGGACCTGACGGGCAATGTCGTCAGCCGCGCGCCGAAATGGACTCTCACCGCATCGGCGACCTACACCCAGCCCATCGGCGACTGGGGCGATCTGTCGGCCCGCGCGGAAATCAACCACCGCAGCCAATTCTTCTTCTTGAAAGAGAACGACCCGGTCCAAGCCCAGGACGCCTTCACGCTCGCCAATGCCTTCCTGCGATTCGACCCGGCGGACGGACCGTGGTATGCCTTCGGAACGGTGCGGAACATCTTCGACGAAGACTATTTCACCCAGGTGGGATTCCAGAGTAACCCCGGCACGCCGACGACTTATGAAGTCGGTCTGGGTGTGCGGTTCTAGGTGGGCGCAATAAAGACTCGCAGCCTTTATTCGGGCGTCGCGCTGGTTGCCGTCGCAATGCTCTTGGCGGCAACGTCGAGAGCGCAGTCTCCGGACACCCTGTCGGCGGCACAGACGCGACTTCCGGCCTCCGCCTCTCATATGGAGGTGCAGGAGGGCCTGAACATTCCCTTGCGGGACGGCACGAAACTTGTGGCCGACCTTTACCTTCCGCGCGATGCCGATGGTCCCCTGCCCGTCATTCTGGAGGTCACACCGTATGAGCGGCGGCGGGGCGGCTATTACGACGAGGCGCCCTATTGGACATCGCACGGCTTTGCTTTTCTTGCGGTCGATGCAAGGGGGCAGGGCGATTCGGAAGGAACGTTCGGCTTCTTTCACGATACTGGCGATGACAATTACGACGTCATCGAATGGGCAGCCGCACAGCCCTGGGCCAACGGCAAAGTAGGCTTGCGCGGAAGTTCCTTCACAGGCTCCAGCCAATATTACGCGGCCGTTAAAAATCCGCCGTCCCTACGCTGCATCGTCCCAAATGCCGTCGTGCTGCGACCGGCAGAGGAATTGCCGCGCAATGGCGGAGCCTTCAAGCTCCGCTGGGCCGTGGAGTGGCTGGCGCATCTATCGGATTCCGGCATCACCTATTCCATTCCGGGCGTGGATGGCGAGGGCGGGTTCGATTACGATCATATCCTGCACGAGGGAGCCCTCATAGATTTGGACGAAAAGCTCACGGGACAGGACAACGCGCTCTTCAACGCCTTTGTAGAGAATGACGCGCTTAACGCATATTGGCAGAAAATCGCCATGACAGCGCGAGAGTTCAGCCGCATCGACATTCCCGTCCTGACCTTCACCGGCTGGTTCGACGGAACGCTTCCCGGGACTGTCTACGGCTATCAGGGCGTGAGGTCCCATGCGCCCGCGGACCACAAGGCGCACATCGTCATCGGCCCTTGGCAGCATGGCACGCTGACGAATGGGGGCGTCGACCGCCGAACGGGCGAACCGGTTCGGAACGTCGGCCTGTTGAGCTTCCCGGACCACGCCTTTCTCGACGGGCGTCAGCTCACGCTGGATTTCTACGAAAGCTGCCTGAAAGACGAAGGCGAGTTCGATCACCCGGCCGCGAAGGTCTACGTGACCGGGTCCGACATTTGGATCGAGCCGGAGACCTATCCCCCGCCCGCCGATACGAGGGCCTTTTATTTGTCCGCACAAGACGGCCGGCCCGTTCTGGCGACCCCCGGCCAGTTGACTTGGTCGAAGCCCGGCGCCCAGACGCCCAGCCATTTCACATATGATCCGCACAATCCCGTTCCGGAAAGCGTCCCGACTCCGGATGGCGGCATGGTGCGGCTGCAAAGCCAACCTGTCGACGTCACGCCCGTTCAGGACCGCGACGATGTCCTCGTCTTCGAGAGCGAGCCCTTGGCGGAACCTCTGACCGTGATCGGCAATGTCAGGCTCCAGCTCTGGGCGGCGTCCGACGCGCTGGACACGGATTTCACGAGCCATCTCGCCGATGTCCGTCCGGACGGCGTGGCCATCAAGCTAGGACCGCAGAGCGGGGCGAACGGCCGGGCGCGCTACCGGAACAGTTTCGAACGCGAAACCCCGATCGTGCCAGACGAGCCGTTCGAAATCTCGCTCGACTATTTCGACATCGGCCATACCTTCCAGCCTGGACACCGCGTTCGGGTCAGCGTCAGCAGCAGCAACTATCCCTGGATTTCGGCCAACCCCAATACGGGACTCCCGATCGCCACGGACACATCCCCTCCGAAAGCGGCGCGTCAGACCGTCTTCCACGACCAAGTCCTGTCATCACGTCTCATGCTGCCGGTCGTGGATCTGACACCCTATATTGCGGACACGCCGTGATATCGGCCGTAGACATCGCGATCATCGGAGGCGGCATTGCCGGTGCGAGCCTGGCCGCACATATCGCCCCGGATGCATCCGTCGCTCTTCTGGAGCGCGAGGACCATGCGGGATATCATGCGAGCGGCCGGTCCGCTGCTGCCGCCATCGGCAGCTACGGCAACGACACCGTCAAAACGCTCTCCGCCGAGAGTATAGACTTCTACAACAATCCCCCAGACGGGTTCGCCCAGGCTCCGATCTTCATTCAGAGATCGCTTTTGATGATCGCCGGTCCTGGCAATATCGACGCGCTCGAAGGCTTTAAGGCGCAGTCCCCCGCGCTGGAGAGCGTTTCCGTCGAACGAGCAGTCGAACTCGCCCCCATTCTTTCACCGGATTTCGTGCAAGGCGCGGCCGTCGAGCAGGGGTGCGGGGATCTCGATGTCGATGTCCTGCTCCAGGCCTATCTGAGCCGGGCCAGGCAGCACGGCGCAAGTGTCAATCTGGGTTCCGAGGTCCTGTCGCTGCACCGGAACGAAGGTGCCTGGGATTTGCGGACAACGACTGGACCGCTCAGGGCCAAGACGGTCGTGAACGCCGCCGGAGCCTGGGCGGACCAGATCGCAAGCGTGGCGGGCGCGACGCCGTTGGCACTCTCACCCTTGCGCCGCACGGCCCTGACGCTCGATATAGGCGACTGGGAGGGTCTCGAACACTGGCCGCTCGTTATCGAGGCAACCGAGTCCTTCTATTTCCGCCCGGATGCCGGAAAGCTGCTCGTGTCCGGAGCGAACGAAGATCCCAGCGTGCCATGTGACGCCCAACCGGAAGAGTTGGACATCGCCATCGCCATGGACCGCTTTCACAAAGCGACGACACTGGACGTCAGACGAGTCGAACATAGCTGGGCGGGCTTGCGGACGTTCGCGCCCGACCGCTCGCCCGTTGCGGGGTGGGATCCCAGATGCCCGGGCTTTTTCTGGTATGCCGGTCAGGGCGGCTACGGGGTCCAGATGGCGGAAGGACTCGCCCGGCTGGGCTGCGACATCCTGCTTGAAAAGGACACGCCACGCAGGCGCAAGCTGGGCCAAGCCGTTAGCCCGTCCCGCCTGTCCGAGACCGCCTCGATGCAGGCTCGTGACTATGATGCCGCCGAGTAGGCGCGTCCTACCCCGGTTGCGGGAATAGGGCTTCGGTGTCTCTATTTGTCTTTCTCATCGTCGTCGGTTTGTGCGTATGGTTCGTCCTGTCGGGCACGGAATATGCCTATCTGATCGGTGCGCTCGGCACACTGCTTGTCGTCGCGATGGGGCGTCCTGAACACCTCCTTATTTTGCCGCAGACCGTCTTCAGCCGGATCGACATGTTCACGCTGATGGCGTTGCCGCTTTTCATCCTCGCTGCCGAACTCATGAACCGGGGCGGGGTCACGCGGGCCCTGATCGATTTCGCGATGAGCCTGACCGGGCGGACGCCAGGCGCGCTGGGACATGTCAACGTGGCGACGTCAGTCTTCTTCGGCGGCGTGTCGGGGTCGGCCATTGCGGACGCCGCCGCCCTTGGCCGAACCCTCGTTCCCGTCATGGAGGAGCGCGGCTACTCGAGACGCTATGCCGCCTCGATCACGGCGGCTTCGGCCATCATCGGCCCCATCATTCCTCCCAGCATCATCATGATCCTCTACGGCGCGCTGACCGGGACGGACATCGCGGCCCTGTTCGCGGCCGGCATCGTACCCGGCCTGTTGCTGGCGGCGGCACTAATGCTGGCCAATGCGGGTTTCGCCATCCGGGACGGCCATCCCCGAGGCGACGCATTTTCAGTCCGCAAGCTTCTCGCCGCGGGATGGCGAGCAGCTCCGGCCCTGTCTCTTCCGCTGATCATTCTGGGCGGGATCGTCTTCGGAGTCGTGACGCCGACCGAAGCTGGCGCCCTTGCCGTGGTCGCCGCATGGGGGGCATCTTTGCGCTACACGCGGCTGGACCGCAACGCACTGGCCGAGGCCCTCCGGGATGCCGTCGCGCTGAGCGGTGCGATGTTCATGTTGCTCCTGACATCGGGACTGCTGACCTATCTGGCCGCCCTGTCCGGTTTCGCCCAAAGCCTAAGCACATGGCTGGCGGATGCCGGCATCGTCGGGCTTCCCTATCTCGCCTTACTGGTCCTCATCCTCTTGATTTCCGGCATGTTCACGGGCGTTCGACTGTCGCTGTTCGTCATTGTGCCGCTCCTCATCCCGCCTGCCATCGGCCAGGGGTTCGATCCTATCCATCTGGGCATCGTCGTCTGCCTGTCCCTGACGCTCGGCCTGGTCACGCCCCCTTTCGGACCGGTACTGCTCGTCACATCGGCCGTTGCGAGACTGACCTATATGGACATTGTGCGCGGCACGGTCGTTTTCACTCTGGTGACGATGGGCGTGCTGATCCTTCTTGGCATCTTCCCGGGCCTCAGCCTATTCCTGCCGACGGCCCTGGACTTGCGATGAAGTGGGCCCTCAAATCAGCTTTGTTCCTTTTGGGACTGACGTCCTCCGGCTGTCAGCCGGACCGCCCCGCGGCAACCCATGAAAAGGTCGTGAACATGGGAATGGGTACCGTCCTAACGGAGCGGAACCCGATCACGGGCTTCGTCGACGAACTGAGCGCCGATCTGTCGGACGGCGACCTCATGCTTAGGACCTATCCTGGCGGATCGCTCGGAACGGAGATTGAACGCGAGGAGCAACTCATGCTCGGTTTGTTGCCCTTCAACATATCCAGCGGCACGCATCTGATGCAGTTCAGTCCGGAGCTTTCGGTCCTGAAGTTGCCATTCTTCATCGATTCCGCCGATACGCTGCATTGCCTGATCGCCGACACCGACTTCCTCGACGCCGTCAACCGCCGCACGGAGCCGCTGGGCATCCACGTCGCGGGCGTCGTCTTCAGTGGAAGCATGGCGGGACTGTTCACGACAGACAGTGCCATAACGGACCCTGCTGACCTGAACGGGCGGCGCATCCGGGCGATGGACCGGGTACAGGTCGAAACACTCGGCGCCCTTGGGGCGTCTCCGACGAAGCTTCCCTGGGAGGAGATTCAGACGGCTCTCCAGACGGGGATCGCCAACGGCTACATCAACCCCCCATCGGTCGCGATAGACTTCCGGCACGAGCGCCAGGTCCGGCATTTCATCGACCTGCGCATCTTCGCGGGCTTCCGCTTCGTCACGATCTCGCAGAGATGGCGCGACGGGCTCGACAAGACCGAGCGCGAGCTATTGGACGCGGCGCTGGACCGAGCGCTCGACGGCAACCTCCAAACCATCAAAACCAAGACGGAGCAGGATCTGCAAGACTTGGACGCCGCTGGCATCTCCGTCACGATTCCGGACGAGGCGACAAGCCAGAAGCTCCGCAAGGCAGCTCGACAGGTCTGCCGCGACTGGCTTCGGATGAGAGCGTATCGGCTGTCAGTTGGACTGTGTCGGCCCATTGTCCGGGAGCAGAGCGGCCATGAAGCCTGCGAGCCATATGTTGGAGCGCGTTTCGGATCGGCTCGACCAGTGGGTGGTCCGCATTGCCTGCGCGCTCATGATCGTCATGGTCTGTCTCGTCCTGCTGCAGGTCGTATGGCGCTACGGGTTCAATGCGGCTCCGGCCTGGCTGGACGAGGCCGCGCGCTATGTGATGATCTGGATGGCGTTGCTGGGTTCGACCGCAGCGTTCCGGACGGGGCTCGATCCGAAACTGAAAAACGAATTGGATGCAAAGTCGTACGGGGCGAAACGCTTTTTGCGGGCCGGTCGGGCGGTCTCGATCGGCTTGTTCTTCCTTCCGCTCCTTTATGCGTCCTTCGGATTTCTTCAACGCCATGCAGCGCGGGAGACAGACGTTCTGCAGCTCAACAGCGCGTGGATCGTGTCCATCGTACCGATCTTTGCGGTCATCATCCTCGTCCATCTTCTCGCGCAGATGGTCAGGCCATTCCAAGAGCCCACCGAGGCGGAGGTCCAGCTCAGCCCCGGAGCTCTCTGAGCGGACGCCGGATCAGAAGCCGAGGTTCGGGATCATAGGGATCGAGGGGCCAAAGCGGCCGCGTAATGCGTCGATAAGGGAGCGCGCGCATGGTTCCGGCCGACGCCGGGAGCGTTCCCTTCACGTCGCAAGGCACGAGCGGACCGAGCGGACCGAAGGCCGTCTCGAAATGCGCCGTGGATTTGACCACCAGGACCGCCTTGTCCTTGGGCTTCACCCCATGTTGCGTAAAGACATGCGGACTGAAGACCTGCCCCCGCTTATCGTTGAGAATAATGTCGAGCGTTCCGTGCCTGACACGGACCGACCGGCCGACCGGAAGCGAAGGCGGGCCGATACCGAACCAAGCCTGCTTCACAGAGTCGGACACGGAAACGATCTCGACGCGCATGTCGACGGGCTTTCCTGAAAGCGGGCCGGCCTTGCCACCGATCCTGAGGTCCAGGACGGCACCGACGCCGGCGTCGAAACAGAGCGAGACGGAGACCGGGTCCCAGATCATGGCGAGAGCGGCGTCCCGCACGTCGGCGTCCAACAAGGCCGACAGGAGTTCGGTGTTGTCGCCAGCGGCCCCTCCGCCAGGATTGTCGGACCTGTCGGCCACGATGGCCGGGTGACCAGGAGTGGACAGGTTCAAGGCTTTTTGCACGGCATTGTTGGCATCCAACCCCTCACTGCCTGACGCTGCGGCGTCCGCGAAGTCCCCGGCCCAGGACCGGACGAGCGCCATCTCGTCCAGGTCGGGACGCGGGCCGAGAAGCAGGACCGTTGCGCCGACATCCGGATGGTCCGCGCCCGCAAAGCCGTGGAACAGGCTGGTCCTGAGAACTGCCGCGTCCGCCTCGGCGTCTTGCATGCGATCCAGCAGCGACCTCATCTTCGGCAGGCCCGTCGGGCAGATGCCCACGACGGGAACACTGTAGGCCGACAAAGCGGGCACGGCGTTCGAACGACACGCTTTGTCGATCAACGTCATCACGTCCCGGCCGGTCTGGACAAAATCGACATGCGGGTAGGTCCGGCAGGCGACCGGGATATCCACTCGGGAGAGGAGGGCCGCATTCATGTTGCCGTGAAGGTCGAAGGCCGCACCGATGACGGTGACGTCTCCGGCCTCCTTCCGGATCGCGGCGACAAGTCGAGCCTGTGCGTCGTCCAGGCCCGCGACGAGGGTCGCCCCATGCAGCATGAGGAACACGGCGTCGACGGGTCCCGCACGGCGCAAAGCGGAAAGAATCTCGTCGACCAGCCCGTCCCAGACGGTCCGGCTCATCCGCCCGGCCGGAACCGCGACCAGGAGCGGACCTAACACCACGTCCCACCCTTGTTCCAAGGCCTGCGTCCAGGCGCCGCCATATCCGAGAAGCGGTTCGAGATTTTCGGGAGGGAGAGCGGGGTCCTGATTCTCCCCCGGACGGAAGCTTTGCGCTTCGAAACTGCCGGATCCGGTCGGGATTGGTGAAAAGTCCGACGTTTCCTGAAACAGCCCCGCGAGAAAGACGCGCCGTGTCACGATAGCCGGGCCATGACCTCGATTTCAATTTTCGCGCCTTCTATAGCGAGGTCGGACACGACCGTGGACCGGACCGGAAAGGCACCGGCTTCGAAATATTCGGAATAAACCGCATTGAAGGCCGAAAAATCGCTTCGGTCGGTCAGCCAGATCGTCGCCTTGAAGATGTCGGACAGCTGAAGTTCGTAGGTTCCGAGTACGGTCTCGATATTCGCTATGACCTGCCGGGTCTGTCCGGCCACGTCTTCGCCAACCAACCGGCCCGCACCGTCGAAGGCGATCTGTCCGGAAAGATATAGCGTGTCGCCGTGCCGGATGGCGGGCGAGAGCGGAAGAACGGGCGTTGACATAAGGGGTCCTTCTGAATTTGTTTCAGTCTAGCCCACAAGCATTGCCGCCTTCCATACATTTCTGTATCGTCCGAGCCGGAGGGTCGCATGCGCATTGAGGATGTCACGACACGGATCGTCAGCCGGTCCTATGAGGGCCGTTTCTCCAATCCGCACATGGCATGGACCGAAAAACACGCGCTTATCGTCATCGTGACACTGGAGGATGGAACCGTCGGAATCGGCGAGGCCTGGTGCGACGGTGGCGACCCGCAACGCGTCGCCGACTTCATCGGGTCAGACCTCGCTCCGAAAGTGATTGGGGAACCCGTACAACGTCCGGCACGGCTCTGGACCCTAATGATGTCCGACATGGTGATGAGCCAGAGGGGCGGCGCGCTCTATGCCGCCGTCGGCGGAGTGGACACTGCTGTATGGGATGCCTTGGCCAGGACGGTCGGCTTGCCGCTCTCACAGCTTCTGGGCGGGGAAAGCGACAGCGTCCACACCTATGCCAGCGGCGGATTCTATGCCGAAGGCTATCGCCCGGACGATCTGGCGGAAGATATGGCGGCCGGACTTCAAGCCGGCGCCGTGGGCGTCAAGGTCAAGGCCGGCCTGTCGCGCGATCTGGACGAGGAAGAGGCCCGCATCGCCGCAGTCAGAAAAGCAATCGGGCCGGAGGCCTGGCTGATGGCGGATTTTCTCTTCGCGCCTGACCGGGCGCACGCGGTCAGGGTCGCGCGGCGCATCGCCCCTTACGACATCCGTTTTCTGGAAGCGCCGACAAGTCTATCCGACATGGAGGGTTGGCGTCTGGTCGGAGAGCGTTCCGGCCTCCCCCTCGCCGGACCCGAAATGTCGAGCGGCCTCGACCGTTTTCGCGACGCTTTGCTGGTCGCAAACGTCGACTATCTGCAGCTCGATGTGACGCTTTGCGGCGGTATCACGGAGGCCGTGCGGATTGCGGGGCTCGCCAAAGCGCATAACCGGCTCCTGTCGCTCCATTGTTCCGGATCTGCCGTCAGCCTCGCAGCCAATGCCCAGTTCGCGTGCGCGTTCGGTGCCGACAGCGTGGAATACCATCTTCTGCACCAGACGCTTTTCTGCCATCTCTGGTCAGAGGGCTGGAGCCTCGAAGGAGGCCGCCTGCGCCCGCCCGATACGCCAGGTCTCGGCCTCGAACTGCCTAGGGACCTGAACGCATGACCGACTTGAGACCCCGGACGACCCTGCAATGCGACGTCCTAGTTGCCGGAGGCGGCGCGACAGGGCTGGCGGCAGCCGTAACGGCGGCTCGCAACGGACTGAACGTCGTGCTCGTGGAGCGATACGGCTTTTGCGGCGGCGGCGCGGTGGCCGGCCTGTCCGGAACGATCTGCGGCCTCTACGAGGCCAGCAACGATGAGACCCGCCGCCCCGTCAAGGTCGTGCATGGCTTCGTCGACGATTTCATCGCGGAAATGGAACGCCGGGACGGGCTCGGCTCGGCGATCCGGTACGGCAAGACCTATACGCGCGTCCATGACCCCATCGTCTGGAGAGAGGCTGCAGACAGCCTATTGACGGCGGCAGGCGTTACGATCCTTTATCACGCACGCGTCGTCGGAGTTCTCAGTGAAGGCGGCGAACGGATCGAGGGGGTCCATGTCGATACCAAGCAGGGGCCATTCACGATCCGGGCGGCTTTGACGATCGACGCAACCGGCGACTGCGATCTCACCGCCATGGCGGGACTGGAGACATTCGTCGGCGATGACGGCCATGTGCAGAACCCGACTATGATCTTCCGTTTGGGCGGTGTGGACGTGGCCCGTTTCATGGCACACTACGGCCCGGATACGATCATGCCGCTCAGCGTGTCTGCATTGATCCGGGAAGCGAATGAAAGCGGAAGATATCATCTTCCGCGCGCCAAGATATGGCTTTTCCCGACCCCGCAGCCGGGGCAACTCCTTTGCAACTGTACCCGTGTGCTGGGACCGGATGGCCGGGAGCTCAACACGCTGATCCAGCAGGATTTCACCGATGCGGAAATCCAGGGCCGACTTCAAATGAGGGACTATGCTGCCTTTTTCAAAGAGCGGCTCGAAGGGTGCGAAAACAGCTTCGTGGTCGACACGGGCGTTCAGGTCGGTGTGCGCCAGACTCGCCAAGGCCGCGGGCGGGCGACCTTGCTCAATGCCGACATCCTCTCCGCTAGAAAGTTCAGCAACGGCATTGCACGCTCGCCCTGGCCGATAGAACTTCACACAGGCGAAAAGCCACGGGTCGAATGGATCATCGAGGACTTCTACGAGGTACCGTTCGAAACTTTCGTGCCCAATGCGGCGCAGGGATTGCTGTTCGGCGGCCGCTGCCTGTCCGCCGAACACGAAGCCGTCGCGTCCGCGCGCGTGACGGCGCAGTGCTTTTCATATGGACACGCATTGGGCATGGCGGCCCGCCTTGCCGTGCAGGACGCCGTCCCGTCAGTCGAAATCGACGGCCGAGACGTCCGCACTTTGCTGAATGCCGACGGAGCACGTCTCGACGGCTGAAGGGCTGTGTCTCGTCACTCCATATCGGAGCGAAGCCCAAAATCGCTTGGAGTGGTCGACAAAATGTCCGTGCGAAGCTGCCCGAATGCGCGTCAGACCGTTTTAGCAATCGTCCGGGAAACCCGACCTGACGAACCGTCGGCCAACATTTCGACCTAAAAACGATGAAGACGCGCAGACCGCGTCTTCACTCACAGCCGATGCCTCGACCGACGTCTCGCCGTTTCGGCAAACAATAGTTAGAAGTCGGCTGCGAATTCGACACCTATTGTACGAGGCCTTGGACGGACGCCTTCCTCGGCGACGATCACTCCGCCCCCATAGACCGCATCCGTATTATTCGTCAGATTTCTCACGAACATCTTCACGGAATAGGCATCGCGCGCAATGCCAAGGTTGGCATTGATCACGGTGCGGGCGTCGATCGTGACGACGGCAGGGAACGGATCTCCGTTGAGTTGGCGGATCGGGATTGAAGGAATGTTCCGCCCCGTGGAGGTAAGTTCGCTTGAATAGCCGAAATCGAGCCGTCCAATGAGCGACATGTCATCGCTTATCGGTTTGTCGAGATCCACATACCAGGACGCGGTGAGAGACGGTGTCAGATCGAGTGCGTCCCCTTCGATGACGGCCGCATTATTGCTGTCATATTTCAGATCGTTGAGGCCGAGGGTCGCGCCGAGGGTCGCGAACTCCGATGCCTGGAGAGACAGGGAGAAGTCTGCTCCGAAACCGCTCGCGGCGCCGCGATTCAGTGTCCGGCCTTGGCGCGGGCTGTTGTCGATCGGGATTTCGATCGCCTGGATATCCTTGTAGTCGCTGTAATAGACGGCGGCTTCTACGGTCAGGCGGTTATCAGCGAACTGTTGCTTGGTGCCGATCTCATAGGACCAGAGCTCTTCGGGGTCGAACGTCTCTTCACCGGGCGCGAAAAGACCGGGCGTGTTGAAACCACCGCTTCGGAAACCTTTGGACGCGTTCGCGTAGATGATGCCGTTGGAAAGGGCGTAGGATATGTTTACGCGGGGGTTCAGGGAGTCGAACGTCTGGGACACACCGGGAACGACGGAGGTCGTCCGCTTATCTTCGAAGTAGCGAAGCCCGCCCAATAGCGACCAGGGTCCGGCTTCATAGCTGAGTTCGCCGTAGACCGCATAGGCTTCGGACGAGTTGATCGTGTCCGGAAGAGCGATAGGGGCCGGGCCACCCAAGATGAAACCGCCATTCACGGTCTCGTCGTCAGTATAGGTCGCGCCGAGAATGTACTGGATCGGACCGTCCAGATCCGAAGTCACGCGGAATTCCTGCGTGAACCGTTCGAAGTCGCCGACATTCCGGCTCAAGGAATCCACTGGGAAAAGTCCGAAAGGCGTGGGGACGGCGAACTGGAAAGCCAGATCGAAGAGCGTGTCGGATTCGTAGTAACCGGTCGAGCTCAGAAAGCTGAACCCATCGAAATCATACTCGATCACGCCATTGCCGAGAATATATTCGGCATCGCCACGCTGCGCGATTGGTGTGAAGACATCCAATGAGGAATTTGCGAAATTCGCGTCATCCTGCTCCGTTTCCTGATAGAGCAGAGTGCCGGTGAGAGAGAGCCTGTCGGTCGGCTGCGCCAGAACATTGCCCCGAACCGTCAGCGACGTGGTTTCATTGGCGTTTTCACCCCTCGGCGTATCCACCCAGCCGCCGGAATTGTCGTAGGCGGCCGATACTCTCAGACCGAGCTTGTCCTTGACGATCGGGACGCCGACGGCGCCTTCCGTCCTGTAGGTTTCGGAGCCCCCAGCGATCGTACCCGCACTTCCTTCCAAACGGATTTCCATGTCCTGCAGGTTAGGCTTCCGGGTTATATAGCGAATGGTTCCGCCCATAGACCCCTCACCGTAAAGGGTGGGCTGTGGGCCGCGCAGGACCTCCACGCGCTCGACATCGATGACCCGAATGTCCTGCCCGCCCTGCACGGAGGGCGGCGTCACGACCAGTTCGTCGATATATGTCGCCACCGTCGGCAGGCCGATCTGCTGCGAGATGCCACGGATCTGAACACGTTCGGATCCCGGATAGAGCTCAACCGCCCAGAAACCGGGAATGGAGGTTTGAATGTCGCTGAGCCTGTCAGCACCGCGTTTCTCGATTTCTTCGGCAGTGATGGCGCTGATGGCGATAGGGACTTCGAGAACGGATTGCTCCCGACGTTGCGCGGTGACGATGATTTCGTCGGCCTGTTGGAAACGCGAGCTGCCGCCCTCCTCATTCTGCGCATAGGCCGGGGCGGATGCCATGAGCCCCGTCAAGCCTATGGCGAGCGCGGACGTAGCGTTCAGAAAATTGGATCTCATGACATTTCCCCCTCTGACCCGCTGGAAAGCAATCCCAGCATACAGTTATGTATGTTGTGGGTAGAGACTGTTCCCGACCTTGACAAGTGCCCTGCTTATTTTTCTATCCAGTGTGGCATTCCTGCATCACGGCAAAAGCTTGCCTGGGTTTGCGAGGTCATGCGGATCCAAGGCACGCTTTATGGCCGTCATCATCCGCAGCGCGGCTTCATCATGTTCTTCCACCATGAGGGCGCGCTTATGCGTGCCGATGCCGTGTTCGCCGCTGATGGTTCCGTCGTGGGACAGAGCCGTATGGGCGACGAACCTGCCGAACGATTCCGCTCGTTCAAGAGAGGCTGCGTCCTGGGGGTCGAAAAGGACCAGCATGTGGAAGTTGCCATCTCCGACATGTCC
>JBCCCX010000028.1:0-18514 GCA_039033275.1 Pseudomonadota bacterium
GACGGGCTTAACCTTTACAAGCAATGGGTTGAGTGATCTGGATGATGTAGATGTTGTGGTCAGGACTATATCTCCTTGCATGAAATAGCTCTGAAACCGTTCCTTTTTTTTCAAGTTGCTATGCCGAATTCTTCAATCCCCCAACCCGCTTGCCTGCTTTCGAACATCACAGAGATGACAGTAGTGTGTCAAGCGGGAGAAGATGTATGGCGAAGGGACTACCACCGACTGAGAAAAAGGACGACCTCGGCTATGTGGCTTATGTCGTGGATTTCCAGGACACTGACTATTTCATTAATGCATATATCGGCATTGAATGTGATAGCCGGGACGAAGACGCGGTTGCTCTTGCAGCCGATCGACGCGCCGCGATCATCGACCTTCTTGAAGGTGAAAACGCGCCTGACGTCGTAGAATTTAGCGTTCAGGAAGAAATCGCACCCCGCCAAGGCGATGTCATCCACCTTTATTGGAAATCGGTGCAGACGTTCGAAACTTGGTCGGCGTCAGACGCGCTTAAAAGCTGGTTCAGCTCCGTTTCTGGCACCGGCGTGTCTCTCTGGATGGAGAGCGCTAAAATCCTGTCGGATCAAGTTGAAACATCAGGATCTCACCCGACTGATACGGGCATGGGGAGACTCGTCGGGGGACACCGGGCCACGGACGTGATGGGCTATTGGGGCGGCATGTATGACCGCGTCGCGGCCTACAAAACACGCGACATGTCCAATCCGGAAGGACCGCATCCAAAGGCGGCGACACCGCCCAAAGGCGATATCGTCCACGCCGTCATGCCGCACAATGTCTGCCTGACCAACGGCAATGCCAATTGGGGCGCGGCAGAACCGGACGAACGGGCTTTCTACCTCAAACAGCTCCACCCCGCCTTGCAAAATGCGCATAAATATCTGCGTGACGAACCGGATGTTGCCAACGCCTACTCAAGTCGATTCCTTCGCATGACGGACCTGGATGGCAACGCGCAGGACCGGATATGCATGCTGGTCTACTTCGTGTCTCTTGACGATTTGCATGCCTGGACGGGCAAGCACGAAACCCATCAGCGCATCTTCCACCTTTATCAGGCCATAGCCAAGAAAATCCAACGCGCGCCAAGCTATGAGCTTTGGCACGAAGTATCCGTCGTGCCTGGCGGCGGCTTGTGGGGCCTATATGCCAACTGCCCGGACCAGACGGGCTTCAAATCTTACGCCACACAATACTGCCGATAGGAAGTCACCTCATGTCAACGCCCGCCCCCTTCAAGGTCGCCGCCGTGCAGGCCGCGCCTGCGCATCTCGACATCAAGGCCACAGTCGAAAAGACCATCGCTCTGATCGACGAGGCCGGACGCGAAGGTGTCAAATTCATGGTGTTCCCGGAAGTCTGGCTGCCGGGCTATCCGTGGCATATTTGGCTGGGTTCGGCCGCGTGGGGCATGCAATTTATTGGGCGCTATTTCGAAAACAGCGTCGAAGCTGGAGGGCCGGAAGAGCACGCCATCGGCGAGGCTGCCGCCCGCAATGGTGTTCAGGTAATGTTGGGCGTATCGGAGCGCGAGGGTGGCTCGCTCTACCTATCGCAATGGCACTTCGGCAGCGATGGGTCCGTGATTTCGCGTCGTCGAAAGCTCAAACCGACCCATGTGGAGCGTACCGTTTATGGCAATGGCGACGGCAGCGATGTCTTCACGACCGAAACAGAGCTAGGACGCATCGGTGCCCTCTGCTGCTGGGAGCATATCCAGCCGCTAACCAAGTTCGCCATGTATGCTCAACATGAGCAAATCCACGCAGCCGCCTGGCCTGCTTTTAGCGTCTATCCCGGTGCGGCTTACGCGTTGGGGCCTGAAGTCAACACGGCCGCCAGTCGCCTCTACGCCGTGGAAGGCTCCTGCTTCGTCGTTGCGGCGTGCGGTATGGTCTCCGAAGAGATCCACACGGACCTGTGCGACACAGAGGAACGCAAGCAGCTACTCCATGTCGGCGGCGGTCATGCGCGCATCTTCGGTCCTGACGGCAGCCCACTGGCCGAACCGATCGATCCCGAGTCCGAGGGACTTCTGATCGCAGAGATTGATCTATCGATGATCGCCTACGCTAAAGCGGCCGCCGATCCAGTCGGCCATTACAGCCGTCCCGACGTGTTCAAGCTGCTCCATAACAAGACCGACCAGCGCAACGTCATCGAGACCGTATCGGGCCGCGACGCGTTCGGCGAGGACGCAATGGAAGACGCTGCGTCGGAAACCGCAGATTAGTTACACATGAGGGGGAAACCAATGACCGCAGTAACGCAGACCCATAAGACAAAACTGGCAGGACTGGCATTGGGTACGGCCCTTGGGCTCAGTCTCATGCCTCACAAAGCCGCCGCACAGGTTGATGACGAGATCATCGTTACTGCGCAGCGCAAGGCAGAAAGCATCAACGATGTGCCGCTGGCTATCCAGGCCTATGACCAGGAACTGCTGACCGATCTTGGCGTTACCGACGTATCCCAACTTGGCAATCTGACGCCAGGCCTGTCCTTTGCCGAAAGCAACGCCAACACACCGATCCTGACAATTCGCGGCGTCGGCTTTAATACGCCGAACCTATCAGCGACATCACCTGTCGGCATCTATTATGATGAGGTGGCCTACGCCTATCCTTACTTCGCGTCTGGCCCAGTATTCGATCTGGAACGCGCCGAAGTTCTGAAAGGGCCGCAGGGTACGCTTTATGGCCGCAATACGACAGGCGGCCTCATCAACTTCATCGCGGCCAAACCCGGTAATGAAGTCGAAGCAGGCGCAATCGCGGAGTTTGGCAACTTTCAAACCTACAATTTCGAAGGCTTTGTCTCCGCACCTTTGGGGAACGGATTTGGTGCGCGCCTAGCAGGACGTTGGGAGAACTCCGACAAAGGCTTTCAAGAAAGCGCATCGCGCCCCGGCGACAGGCTTGGCGAGATTGATAGGCTCGGCCTACGGAGCGTTCTTAGCTACGACAATGACGGCCCGTTCCGCGCCGATCTGATCGCCAGTTACTGGCAAAACAAGTCCGACACGCTGGCCCCGCAGGCTATAGCGTTCAATCCCGACAATCCGGGTTTCGAAAATCCGCTGACAGAGTCCTTTATTCTCGAAAACCCAAATAATCGCACAGCGGATTTCGATCCAGACGATGGCAGCAAGCCTCCCTTCAGGACCGACAGCGATTTCTTCTCCCTCTCAGCTCGTCTCTCCTTCGATATCTCTGACGATCTTTCCGTTGTGTCCCTTACGGCCTATAATTCTCTCGACCGCAATGATCAAAACGACCTGGACGGCACACCGATCGAGGTCTTTACTCAACAATCCATTGGCGAGGTTGAGTCTTTCTCGCAGGAAGTTCGCTTGGTCGGCAGCTTTGATCGCGGCGATTTTATGGTCGGCGGTTACTACGCCAAGGACGATATCACCGATGATCAGATCGGCTTCATAAATGAGAGCTCTGCCATCTATTTTCTACGCTTTGTTGCGCAGAACTTCGTGGACCCGACTAATGCCCTTTTCACGCCCGAACAATATGCGGGCGGCTTCCGTAGCTACCGTAACCTCAGTGACCAAGAAAGCGAGACCGTCTCTATATTTGGCAACATCAATTACGACCTGACCGAAAAGCTGGGCGTGTCTGCGGGTCTGCGTTACAGTGATGATAGCTTGGAGTATAGCACCTGCTCGGCCGACTTTGAGAGCAACACGCTGCCGATCTTCTCTACGGCCGTTTTCGCAGGCATCGCCGGAGTGACAGGAGCGTTCCCCAACTTTTCAATCGCTCCGGATCAATGTTTTACGATCGCAGAGAACCGGGTCGACCGGGCCAGTTTCGAACGCCCGCCCCTCGAAGAGGACAACCTGTCCGGTCGCTTCGCCTTGGAATACCAGGCCGACCCGGACACCTTGCTATTTGCCTCTGTCAGTCGAGGTTTCAAGTCGGGCGCTGCCCCGGTCATTACAGCCAATGTAGAGGAACAGCTCGAACCTGTGCGCCAAGAAGAAGTATTGGCATTCGAAGCGGGGGCTAAGCTTACGCTGGCCGATGGTCGGATGCAGTGGAATTCTTCGGGTTTTTACTATGACTATCAGGATCAGCAGCTCTTTTCCGAAATCTTAGACCCAGTCTTCACAGCGCTGCCACGCTTGGTAAACGTGCCGGAATCGCGTGTACTTGGATTTGAATCTGAGCTCGATGTAGACGTCACAGAAGCCTTGTCGCTGCGCGGGACAGTGTCCTACACGGACACAGAGATTACCGAGTTCGAAGGCTTCAACCGTTTCGGCGAGCCTGAAAACTTCGAAGGATCAAGCTTTATTTTGACGCCGGATTGGCAACTGACGGGTCTGGCAAAATACGAAACAGACCTCTCTGCCCAATGGGGACTTCGTGCTGTTGCTTCTGCCAGCTACTTCTCGGAAACATCTTCATCTCTAACGGAAGAATCTGGTTTCGGAATTCCTGCCTATACGCTTGTAAATGGCACAGTGACCCTTTTGAACACGGATCGCGGATTTGATATCGGAGTGTTTGCGAACAATCTGTTCCAAGAGAACTATAGAACGTCAGTTGACGTGGTCAGTGACACGGTGTTTGCCCTTCCAGGGCGCCCTCGGACATACGGCGTAAGACTCGGCTGGCAGTACTAGGCCCAGATCTTCGTTGGTTATTAAAAATATCCCGCTGCGATTTGGTGCCTTCGGTTTCGCCAGACCCTCCGAATCCACACGGATATCCATAATACGCCTAGGTCTCATTACGAGATGATGGGCGTGTTAGATTCATCGTGATAACTTGGATCCTTTCATGACTTACGTTCCCCTTCTCGACGACGCTGAACGAATGTCCGTTTCCGATCTTCGTGCGTTACAGCTGGACCGTCTCCGCACGCAGCTTTCCCACGCCTATTCGGGCAATGCGCGCCACAGGGTAGCGTTCGATGCGGCGGGTGTGACACCAGAAGACTTGAAGAAACTCGACGATCTCGCCAAGTTCCCCTTCACCGTAAAAGACGACCTTCGCGACGCCTACCCGTTCGACTTCTTCTGCGTGCCCAAGGAAGATGTCGTACGCGTGCATGCAAGCTCGGGTACGACGGGCAAGCCGACCGTCGTCGGATACACGAAAGGGGACATTGACATGTGGGCGGACATGGTCGCGCGTAGCATCCGTGCGGCAGGCGGGCGCCCCGGAATGGGTGTGCATGTCGCGTATGGGTACGGTCTGTTCACAGGCGGACTGGGAGCACATTACGGTGCAGAGAAGTTAGGGTGTACGGTGGTCCCAATGAGTGGCGGCCAGACGGAGAAGCAGGTTCGACTAATCGAAGACTTCCGGCCAGAGATTATCATGGTCACACCATCCTACATGCTCTCTATTTTGGACGAGTATCGCCGTCAGGGTCTAGATCCGCGCAAATCACCGCTCAAGATCGGCATCTTTGGGGCAGAACCATGGACTATTGAGATGCGCGCCGATATCGAAGCCGCGTTCGACATCAAGGCCACAGACATTTACGGCCTGTCGGAGGTCATCGGCCCGGGCGTGGCGCAGGAATGCGTGGAGACTCAAGATGGACTCACCATCTGGGAGGACAACTTTTACCCCGAGATCGTCGACCCGGAAACGGGCGAGGTCCTTCCGGACGGTGAAGAGGGCGAGCTGGTATTCACCAGCCTCACCAAACAGGCTATGCCCATTATCCGCTACCGCACGCGTGACCTGACACGCCTTCTGCCTGGTACAGCGCGGCCCATGCGACGCCTCGCACGTATAGGTGGCCGAAGCGACGATATGATGATCGTACGCGGCGTGAACGTATTTCCAAGTGCTGTTGAAGAGTTAATTCTGCAAACAAGCGGCTTGACGGCTCACTATCAGATCGTGCTGAGCCGGCCAGATAGGATGGACGTGATGATGGTTCGTGTAGAGGGCAAGGACCCAGACGGCACGGCTGCAAAGTCTCTTGAAGCCCGCATCAAGACCAACATCGGCACCTCGTGCAAAGTCGAAGTCTGCGGCCAAGACGAAATCCCTCGAAGCCAAGGAAAAGCTGTGCGAGTGCTTGATCAGCGCTAGTATTTAGCGTTCCCGTTCCAAAACGGACCGAGCCAAACAATTATTGGATGGAAGGTCGTGAGTTTTGAACTCTCGGAAATTTTATGATGGTATAAATTGTCGGATCGACGCTCTTGTCACGGTGAGTCAAGAGCGTGGCTTAAATTTCCAAAACGAGGCTGAAGACTTTGTGTGACTATGTATATCAATTAGAGTGTGCGAGAAAATATCAAAATATCATAAAAGAGCGCATGGTGACATAGAATTCGCGTTTACCGATGCGGATCTGGCCTACGCATGCAACCAACACGATCCGTTCATGGTAGCGCGACAGGCGTCAGTCATTTTCAAAACACAAGTCGGTTTAATAAATCGCTGCGAACGGAAGTCCGCGAAGTTACCATCCACAACCGAGGTTGACACGGCGCCATTATATTTCTGGGAATGGGCAGGCGAAGCGTGGCCATCTTCTCAACCCAGCCTTGAACTCTGCTAGGCATAATTTTCGAAAATTTAAATCAATGTTAGGACAAGTCCCGATGAAAACAGCCTATATCTGCGACGCCGTGCGCACGCCTATCGGACGCTTCAGGGGCAGTTTGGCTACCGTGCGGACGGACGACTTAGCAGCGATCCCTTTGCGTGCACTTAAAGAACGCAACCAAGGAATCGACTGGGACGCCGTCGATGACCTTTACATGGGTTGCGCTAACCAAGCGGGCGAGGACAACCGCAATGTGGGTCGAATGGCTGCGCTGCTCGCGGGGCTTGGCCACAAAGTGCCAGGCACAACCGTCAACCGTCTGTGCGGATCCGGCATGGACACGGTCATCATGGCGGCGCGCGCAGTCATGGCGGGCGAGGCACATATGTGCATTGCGGGCGGCGTGGAGAGCATGACGCGCGCGCCTTTCGTGGTCGCCAAGGCAGGGACGGCCTTCTCGCGCAATGCGGAGATGTACGACACCTCAATCGGCTGGCGCTTCACTAACCCGCAGCTAGATCGAGAATACGGCTCCGAAGGTATGCCGAAAACGGCGGAGAACGTGGCTGAGGACTTCAAGGTCAGCCGCGAAGATCAGGACGCATTCGCCAAGCGCAGTCAGGACCGCGCTGAAGCCGCTATTGCCTCCGGCCGCCTCGCCAAAGAGATCGTGCCTGTCACCATTCCGCGCCGCAAGCAGGACGACCTCGTATTCGACACTGATGAGCACCCGCGCAACTCCCCGCTCGACGTACTCTCTGGGCTGCGGCCCATTGTAAAGGAAGGCGGCACGATAACGGCCGCCAATGCATCGGGCATCAACGATGGCTCGGCCGCGCTAATCGTCGCCAGCGAAGAGGGCGTGAAACGCCATGGCCTAACACCGCGCGCGCGCTTCGTGACCGGCGCGGCGGTGGGCGTGGAGCCGCGCATCATGGGCATGGGTCCGCTGCCCGCTTCAAAGAAATGCCTAGCGCAGGCAGGCATGGAGATCCGCCAGATTGATGTCATAGAGATTAACGAGGCCTTCGCTTCGCAAAGCCTTGCTGTGCTGCGCGGTCTTGGTCTGGCCGACGACGCGCCGCATGTGAATCCCAATGGCGGGGCCATCGCGCTCGGCCACCCGCTGGGCATGAGCGGAACGCGCATCGTGATGAGCGCGATTCAGGAACTGCATGAAACAGGCACCGAGCATGCCTTGGCCGCGATGTGCATTGGCGTCGGCCAGGGCATCGGTTCGATCTACGCCAAGGTGTAGGGCTAGACCGTATGGCAGTCGCGTCTGGCAGCTAACTTCCCGTCCATCTCGCACGGATCTTTGTGAGGAAAGCATCGGTCCCAAGTCGTTTGTCCTCTGTCCCTAGCAAGACAGTAAACGCCTGACGTTCAGTCGCCAACGCCGCATCAAGCGGGGCGTCGAGAGCGGCCTTGATCACGGCCTTGCCCTGGATCATGGCGAGCGGAGCACGGCGGGCGATCTTGGCGGCGAGTTCAATTGCGCAGGCGAGCGCCGCACCTTTATCGGTCACTTCGGAGACCAGCCCGCAGGCGAGCGCCTCCTCCGCGCTGAGCCGTTCGCCGAGCAGCACGAGCCGCATAGCCCGCGCCCGGCCGATGAGCTTGGGTAGCAGCGCTGCACCGCCCGCGCCGGGGATGATGCCGAGATTGGTTTCGGGCTGGCCGAATTGCGCACCTTCCCCCGCGATAGCGATGTCAGCGCAGAGCACGAGTTCATTGCCCGCGCCAAGCGCATAGCCTTCCACAGCGGCAAGCACTGGCTTGCGCGCGCTGCGTATGCGGTTCCAGATGGCGGGGCGGACATCCGCCAGACCTTCCACAACGCCGTTCTTGGACAGTTCGTTGATATCTGCCCCGGCTGCGAAGACCTTGTCGTTGCCAGTAATGACGACGGCCCTCACCGCGTCGTCCGCATCGGCGGCTTCCACGGCTTCGGCGATTTCGCGCAGCAGCGGCGTGGCGAGCGCGTTCATCTTGTCCGGGCGATTGAGCGTCAGCAAGGTTACGCCTTCGGACGGGGTGGAGATGAGAAGCTGTCCGGGCATGTCAGCCTGCTGTCAAATTGCGAAGGATATGATTGGGCCGGAACAGGGCGTCGTCGCCCGTTTCGCGCGCGATGTTTTCCAGCGCCGCCACGGCGTAACCGGACTGCATCTTGGACACCCAATCCATCGGCCCGAAGGGGTAGTTGACGCCGAGCCGCAGCGCCGTGTCCACGTCTTCGGCCGAACAGAGCCAGTCGCGGACCGCATCCGCGCCCGCATTGACGAGCTGCAGGATCGTGCGAAAGACAAGCGCACCGGGTCGGTCGCGCAAGGTAACGGGCTTCTTGCCGAGTGCCGTGATCAGCGCGCGGGCGGCTTTGTCGGCCCCGTCCGAGCTGGCGGAATAGGCGATTGCGGTAACGGATCCGATGTCCCGAACATAGTCCAGCACGGCGACGTCCCGGCCTTCGTCGCGCGCGCATTGGCGGGCGGAGCGGCCGTCCGTGACGCGGACCGACATACCATCCACGATCCAGGTGAATGGCGCGAGGCTGTCATCGGCTATGCCGATTTCGCCGAAGCTCTCCGCGAAGGGGCCGCGCTTGACCTCGCCTGCATCAGCTGCGTCGGCGAAGTCGGAAGCGGGCTTCTCTGCGCCCTCACCGTAGTCATAAATGCCCTGCCCGCTCTTTCGGCCCAACAGTCCGGCCTTGGCGAGCGCGGCCTGCGTCAGGGACGGGCGGAATCGTGTGCGGCCGGCATAGCTGTCATAGACGCTCTGCGCGGCGGTAGAGTTGATATCGTGGCCGATCAGGTCACCCAGTTCCAGCGGCCCCATGCGGAAACCCGCCAGGTCGCGGTAGAGGAAGTCAATCGTCGCGGCGCTCGCCACCTCTTCCTCGTAAGCCTGCCAGCCTTCGGAATAGAAGGGCCGCGCCACGCGGTTGACGATGAAGCCCGGCACGTCCTTGGCGACCACGGCCGTCTTGCCCCATCCCTGCATGGTCGCGGCAGCCGCTTCGATGATCGCGGGGGCGGATCGCAGCCCCGGCACCACTTCGACCAGTTTCATGATCGCCGCCGGATTGAAGAAATGCAGCCCGATGAAGCGTTCCGGCCCCTCCAGCTTTGACGCCAGCGCCGACACGCCGAGCGAGGACGTGTTTGTCGCCAGCACGCAGTCCTGTGCCACCACGCCTTCCAGCTTGGCGAACAGCTCCGCCTTGATGTCGAAATTCTCGATGACGGCTTCGATGATGAGCTGACGGTCCGACAGGTCATCCAAGCTATCTGTCCAGCGCACGCGGTCCTGCATGGCTTGCGCTTCGGCCTCGTCGATCTTGCCGCGCTTCAGCAGCGCCGCCGCGCCTTTGGCGACCTGCTCTTGCACGCGTTCCAGCGCGCCGGGGAAGCTGTCATAGACGACGACGTCACAGCCCGCCTGCGCAGCCACCTGCGCGATGCCTGCGCCCATCGCGCCCGAGCCGCAGACTGCGACCTTGCTTGCATCACTCATGTCGAATCCCGCCTAGTGCTGGTCGTAGTCGATGACGATTTCGTCCGACTTCGGAAAGCTCTGGCAGGTCAGGACAAAGCCGCGTTCGACCTCGTAGTCTTCCAAGCCGTAATTCACTTCCATGTCGACATCACCCTTTATAACCTTGGCCGAGCAGGTGGAACATACTCCGGCGCGGCAGGAGTAAGGTACATCGATCTTGTTCTCCATCGCGGCTTCCAAAATGGAGGCGCCGCTGGCGGGCATGTCCATCAGGCGGCGCTGGCCGTCCACGATGATGGTGGCGCGGACTTTCTTGCCGCCTTTTTCGACGTTCGTCTTAGTTCGAGCCTTTTTCGGCGGTACGGATTTGAACAGCTCGAACTTGATCTTGTCCTTTTCCATGCCGTGGCGTTCCAGCCCAGCGGCGATGCCGAGCATCATCGGCTCCGGCCCGCAGATGAAGGCGTAGTCGGCCTCGCGCGGGTCGAGCCAGCTGGTGAAGAGCTGGTCGCAGGTTTCCGCATCGACCCGGCCATTGAACATGTCGATGTCGCCGCTGTCCATTTCCAGAACGTTTAAGAGCGTGAAGCGCTCCAGATACTGGTCCTTGATGTCGTTCAGCTCTTCCTTGAACATGATCGAATTGATCGAGCGGTTGGCATAGACCAGCACGACGCGCGACTTCGGCTCGGCCTGCATGACCGTCCGGATGATCGACACCATCGGCGTGATGCCCGACCCGCCCGCAAAGCAGTAGTAGAGGCGCTCGGCGTCTGGATCGAGCGGCGCGTAGAATTTGCCCATCGGCGCCATGGCGTCCAGCGTGTCGCCGACCTTCAGTTCATCATTCGCCCAGGTCGAGAACCAGCCGCCATCGACCTTCTTGATCCCGACGCGCAGCTGGTTGTCGTGGATGCCCGAGCAGATTGAGTACGAGCGGCGCAGCTCCTCGCCCTCGAACTCGCGCCGGAAGGTCAGGTACTGGCCCTGTATGAACTTGAAGTCATCGGCGCGGTCGGCGGGCGGCTCCAGCGTCAGCACCACGGCGTCGCGCGTCTCTGGCCGGATGTCGGTAATGGTCAGCGGGGTGAAACGCGACCTGTTCGTTTTTGGCTTGTCTTTGACGTCGGTGCTCATTCTAAAAACTCTTGAAATAGTCGAAGGGCTCGAGGCAGTCCTTGCAGCGATAGCTCGCCTTGCAGGGCGTGGAGCCGAATTGGGACACGCGCTCGGTGTCAGAGGAGCCACAGCGCGGGCAGTCGATGTCGAGAGTGGCCGCGCCGTCCATGCGCAGCATGCCCGCGCAGGACGTGCCGTTGACGGGCGGCGCGATGCCGTAGGCTTTCAGCTTTTCGCGCGCTTCGTCCGTAATCCAGTCCGTCGTCCAGGCAGGCGACAGAACCGTTTTGATGCGGACCTTCTCGATGCCGGATTGCAGAAGCGCCGTCTCGACGGAAATCGAGATGACGGAGGTGGCGGGGCAGCCGGAATAGGTCGGCGTCACATCCACTTCGAGCGTATCGCCGTCCCAGCGGAAGGCGCGCACGATACCCAGATCGACGACCGAGACGACCGGGATTTCCGGATCCGGCACATCGGCCAGCGTGGCCCAGATGGCGTCGTCCGCCGACCTGTTGAGAACCTCGCCCACGCCTACCACTTGGCGCCGGGGTGGGCGCGGTGCAATGACTGCATCTCGGCCAGGAGCGGACCCATATGCTCGCTGTGCACGCCGGTCTTGCCGCCCTTGCGCATAAAGACCTTTTCCGGCAGCTCCAGATGGGCGCGGCGGAAGACTTCGGCCGTGTAGCTGTCGAATGACGCTTTCACCCGCGCCATGTCCGGCGCGACGCCCGCTTCCCACAGCGCAATATCGAGCTCGTCGGCCGTCATCAGCTCGCCCGTGAAGCGCCAGAGCTTGTCGAGTGCGTCCTGCATGCGGCGGTGGCTCTCTTCCGTCCCGTCACCCAGGCGGATGATGAGGTCGGTCGAGCGCTCCAGATGGTAGGCCACTTCCTTGATGGACTTCTGCGCGATCTCGGAGACGGCTTGATCGGTACTGTCCTTCAGCCTGTCGAGCAGGTGGTAATGCGCCACGTCGAACAGGAACTGGCGCATCAAGGTCTGGCCGAAATCACCATTGGGCTGTTCGACCAGCAGGGCGTTGCGGAAGCGCCTCTCGTCGCGCAAGTAAGCTAGATCGTCGGCCGTACGGCCCTGCCCTTCCACGTCGCCCGCGAGGCTGAGCCAGTTCTTGGCCTGGCCGATCAGGTCGAGCGCGGTGTTGGCGACGGCGATGTCCTCCTCCAGCGCGGGCGCATGGCCGCACCAGGCCGAGAGGCGCTGACCGAGGATGAGCGCGGTGTCGCCCAGCCGCAGGATATAGTCGAATAGCTGCGCCTTATCGAGCTGGGCGATGTTCTCGGTGGAGGATGTCGTGGGAGCGCTCATCACATGTTTCCGATCTCGTCAGGAATCTTGAAGAAGGTCGGGTGGCGGTAAACCTTGCTCTGGCTCGGCTCGAACATCGGGCCTTTCTCGGACGGCGCGCTGGCCGTAATTTGCGCAGCGGGCACGACCCAGATCGACAGACCTTCATTGCGGCGCGTGTAGACGTCGCGCGCATTGTTCATCGCCATTTCAGCATCAGGTGCATGCAGCGACCCGACATGGCGGTGCGACAGACCGTGCTGGCCCCGAATGAAAATTTCCCAGAGCGGCCACTCTTTCTTCGGCATGGTCCTTGTCCCTTCAAAGCAACACCCGCCCCATGTGGAAAGGACGGGTGCGTGTGTCGTGTATTCCTGCTGCTTTTACTCGGCGGCGATCGACAGGTCGGCGCGCTTTTCGGCATTGGCCGTCAGCGCATCGCGGAACCACGCGCCGTCTTCCCAAGCCGTGCGGCGCGCTTCCAGGCGCTCGGCATTGCAGGGTCCGTCGCCGCTGATGACGGCGAAGAATTCAGACCAGTCGGGTTCGCCGAAATCGTATGAACCACGTTCCTCATTCCATTTAAGTTCCGGATCAGGCACTGTCAGGCCGAGAAATTCGGCTTGCGGCACGGTCTGATCCACGAATTTCTGGCGCAACTCGTCATTGGAATTCTGCTTGATGTTCCAGGCGAAGCTCTGCGCGCTGTGCACGGAGTCGGCATCCGACGGACCGAACATCATCAGCGCGGGCCACCACCAGCGGTTCAGCGCGTCCTGAGCCATTTCCTTCTGAGCCTCCGTCCCGTTGGACAGGGTGTTCATCAGGTCGAAACCCTGGCGCTGGTGAAAACTCTCTTCCTTGCAGATGCGCACCATGGCGCGGGCATAGGGACCGTAGGAGCAGTATTGCAGCGGCACCTGGTTCATGATCGCCGCGCCGTCCACGAGCCATCCAATCGCGCCGATGTCGGCCCAACTCAGCGTCGGGTAGTTGAAGATGGAACTATATTTGGCTTTTCCGGACAGCAGCTCTTCGGTCATCTGGTCGCGCGACTTGCCGAGCGTTTCGGCGGCGCAATAGAGATACAGGCCGTGTCCCGCCTCGTCCTGCACCTTGGCGAGAAGGATGGCCTTGCGGTCCAGTGTCGGCGCGCGGGTGATCCAGTTGCCTTCGGGCAACTGGCCGACGATTTCACTGTGCGCGTGCTGACTGATCTGGCGCTGAAGCGTTTTGCGGTATCCTTCCGGCATCCAGTCCTTCGCCTCGATCTTGATGTCGGCGTCGATCCGATCTTGGAACATGCGCTCTTCCGCGCTCATCTCGTCGCGCGATTTAACACCCTTGCCAGTGGATTTGACCATCTGTGCGTACATAATCTTCTCCTAAACTGACGTGCTGATATAATAAACCGACCGGACGGTCAATCAATTCCTTAAGACGAGACGCGCGGCACGGCAGCGCGGTTCCAAAGGCTATTGGTGTATGCAGACGGCCCTAAACTCGACCTAATGCCGTGTCTGCGATCAGCTTAGCGAGCGCATCTCGGCTTAAGCCCTTTCTAGGATCGAACCAGGTGTGGACCCAATTGACCATACCGAAATAAAGCATAGTGCGGGCACCAATATCGGAAATTTGTGGTCTTGCCTCAGCTAGTAACGTTTCAAAGACCTCAACGATCGTGCGCTGTGTGCCCACGATCTTGGCGCGTTGATCAGACGGCAGCTTATCGAGCTCATAGAGCAGTATCTTCTGCGCGTCCTCGGCCCCGGCATAGGCTTTCAACAGGTCCTGAGTCGCGTCGCGGAAGCGTGCCTCAGCGTCGCCGACGCGCGGAGTTTCAGCCAAACGCACTAACTCGTCGACATGACCATGCATGACGTCGAACAGAATGTCTTCTTTCGCCGAATAGTAATGGTAGATCAGCGATTTGGAAGACCCACAAGCCCTAGCCAGATCAGAGATCGATGCACCAGCGAAGCCGCGACGAGCGAAGAGCTTAGCGGCATGGAGCGTGATGGCCTCGCGCTTTTCTTCATGATCTGCAGCGCGGGTTCGTGCCATTTAACTCTATTGCGTTGCGGTGACGAAGAGTTCAACACCTGCTTGAGCGAAATTTGCAAGATCCTTACCGACTGCACGATTTTCGGGCGATTTCATCGCAACATCGAAAACTTCCTGGTTGGGAAAATAAAGTCGAGCCAACATGAAGTAGTCCTCACCTTTAAATACAACAGAGACCTTTTCCGCCTGCGCACGGATCAACCCCGGCGTACTCATCGCCAGCGGCATGTGTGTCGCTTCGTAATACTCCATGAAGACCGCTTCGTCGGAGGGGCGTTTGTAGAGTGCGTTGAGAACAATCACTTAAATATCTCCTGCCGTGCCTTCGAGTGCATTCATGGTCAACAACTCATAGGTCGCAACGGCCTCGTCATCCTGATTGGTGACTTCGACGTCCCAGCGCACTTCGCCATATTCGTCATTACGCTTCTTCTTGGACTTAGCGGTAAGCCGAACCTTGATCGTGTCGCCCGGCGAAACGGGAGCCAGGAATTTCAGGTCGTTGAGACCGTAATTGGCCAAGACCGGACCCGGCGCGGGATCGACGAATAGGCCAGCCGCAAAGGACAGGATGAGATAGCCATGCGCGACGCGACCCGGGAAGAACGGGTTCGCTTCAGCCGCGGCCTGATCCATGTGAGCGTAGAAATTGTCGCCCGTGAACTCGGCGAAACGCTCTATATCCTCCAGGGTAATGGTGCGAGAGTCCGTATAGAGCGTCTTGCCCGGCTGGATGCGGTCGAAGTTGAATCGGAACGGGTGCGCGCCAGCCGTGTCTTCCGCTGCCCCTTTGTTGAACTTGCGGGTCACGCCCGCAATGAGATCGGGGGAGCCCTGAATGGCCGTGCGTTGCATGTAGTGCATCACGGCACGCACCCCGCCCATCTCCTCGCCGCCGCCCGCACGACCGGGGCCGCCGTGGACGAGGACAGGAAGCGGGGAGCCATGCCCCGTGGATTCCTTGAAATTGTCGCGATTGATCATCGCGATACGCCCGTGGAACGCGCCCGCACCCAGAACGAATTCCCGCGCGACATCGGAACTGTGCGTGAACAGGCTCATCACGAGCGACCCCGCGCCCTTGTTGCAAAGCGCGATGGCATCGTCTGTGTCCTTATAGGGCATCAGCGTGGAGACGGGACCGAACGCCTCGACGGAATGGACCTTCTCGGCCGACCACGGATCGTCGCAGCGCATCAGGATGGGCGACAGGAAAGCGCCGTCTTCGGCGTTCGCCCCGACGAGGTTCACTTCGTGCGTGTCCCCGAAAACGATGCGTGTCTCCGAGCCGGAAATCTCCTTGACCTTGTCGCGCACATCCTCGCGCTGACTCAAGGAGACGAGCGCCCCCATGCGCACACCTTCCGCCGACGGGTCGCCGACCTGAACCTTGGCGAGACGGGCGGACAGCGCTTCCTGCGCTGCATCCAGCAGGGCTTCCGGCACGAAGGCACGGCGGATGGCCGTGCATTTCTGCCCCGCCTTGACGGTCATCTCGTTGACGACCTCCTTGACGAAGAGATCGAATTCCGGATCCTCGGTCGTGACGTCCGCTCCCAGAACCGAGGCGTTCAGACTATCCTGTTCCGCCACAAAGCGGACGGAGTTCGCCATCACGGTCGGATGTGAGCGCAGTTTGGAGGCGGTCGCTGCCGAGCCAGTGAAGGCCACGCAATCCTGCCCCGTCAGGTGATCGAACAGATCGCCCGTGCGCCCCACGATGAGTTGGAGCGCACCGTCCGGCAGCACGCCACTCTCGGTCATTATGCGCACGGCGTGTTCGCAAAGATAGGCCGTCGCCGTGGCAGGTTTGACGATGGCGGGCACACCCGCGATCAGTGTCGGGCCGAGCTTTTCCAACATTCCCCAGACCGGGAAATTGTAGGCATTGATGTGGAGCGCGAAGCCCTGCAGCGGCGTGTAGAGGTGCTGGCCAAGCCATGAGCCGCCGCGCGACAGCACTTCAAGATCGCCGTCCACGATGATCTGGTCGTCCGGCAGTTCGCGCCGCGCCTTGGAGCTGGCGGAGAACAGCGTCAGGTTTCCGCCTTCGATGTCCACCCAGCCGTCGCGCTTGGTCGCACCCGTATGAGGATTTAGGGCGTAAAGCTCGTCCTTGCGCGCATCCAGTGCCTGGCCGAGAGCTTTGACCATGTGAGCGCGTTCATGAATGGTCATCTTGCGAAGGGCCGGCCCGCCGACATTGCGCGCATAGTCAGCCATGGCTTTGAAATCGAGGCCTTGGGAGGAGGTCTCGGCAACCGTCTCGCCGGTCACGGCGGAGGCGATCTTGACGAGACCGCCTTCGCCCTTGACCCACTTGTTCGTCGCGAAGTTTTGAAGAATGCTCATATCGGTGTCCTATTCGCCGGTGAAGACGGGCTTACGTTTTTCCAGGAAGGCGGCCACGCCTTCCGCATAATCCTTCGAGAAGCCGAGACGACTCATCGTGTCGCGTTGGATGTCCAGTTCCGCGTCCAGGGAGTTCAGCCCGGATTCGCGGATGCGCTGCTTGGTGGCAGCGAGGCCCAGCGTCGGACCGGATGCCAATTTCTGCGCCGTCGCCATCGCCGTCTCCAGGAGCGCATCGTCCTCGACGGCTTTCCAGATCATCCCCCAGCTCTCGGCCCGCTCCGCCTTCACTGGCTCGCCCGTTAACGTGATCGCCATGGCCCGGGCCTGCCCGATCAGGCGCGGCAACACCCATGTGCCACCCGTATCCGGGATGAGGCCAATATTGGCGAATGACTGGATGAACTTGGCGGATGTGGCTGCGAAGACCATGTCGCACGCCAGCGCGAGATTGGCCCCGGCCCCGGCTGCCACGCCGTTCACGGCACAAATGACTGGTTTCGGCAGCGAGGTCAGCCGCCGAACGAGCGGATTCCAATAGTGTTCGACACTATGGCCTAGATCGACGCTGTCGCTGCCAGGAGAGACCGCCCTGTCATTGAGATCCTGACCGGCGCAAAATCCCCGCCCCGCCCCAGTCAGCAGGACGGCGCGGATCTCCGTGTCGGACTCCAATCTGTCCAGCACGACTTGAAGTGCCTTATGCATGGCGACGGTGAAACTGTTGAGGCGGTCGGGACGATTGAGGGTGACGCGTGCGACCCCGTCCTCAATACCGAGCGTAATCATCTGTTCTTGAGCCATCGCCCTGCTCCCATTCGCCAAACACTACGCAAGGCCGTTAAGATAAACCGACCGGCCGGTCAATAGAAGGTGTCGCGGGCTATTCGTCTAGATTGATCAGTTTCACATCTACGTCGAAATGAAGTTTTGTTAGTTGTGTGTTGTGATCAAGGTCTTAAAGACCGCGCAGCCACAAGATATCGCATCAATTGCAAGATGGGCATGAACTAGAGGAAGCACCCGCAGTTTGGCCCAAAGGGCTAAGGTTAGGCTGGCTGGGTCTGGGTCTGTAATTTGAACGGCTGCACCACCATATATATTTTGACCGTTCTTACCGATCACCTCATCTATATCAATCAGCTGATTAATGTCATGTGCTACTTTCTGTATGCTTTGACAAAAATCAGCATCTTCAGACATTGCTGATTCTAGGTACGGGGTCAGCCGCTTAATTTGGTCATCAGTAATCTGTTTTCTCCTCTCAGTATCAGTTTTGAGTTGATCTACCGCTGGAATACCCCTAAGTTTCAGCCAAATCTGCTCGCGTAAGGCATTAATTTTCTCAATCGCACTTACTGCTATTTTCTTAGCAGCTTCTTCCGTACCGCTTTTCAGAAAGGTAGAAAAGGCTAAGGCTGCTATTGAGCCAACAGTGAGACTTACGGGTTCAGTCATACTTGAGTTCTTGAGTAGTACATACGTTTACTAACACGTTTTTTGCCATGAGCTAGTGATTTCCATCAAGATTTGTAGAAGAGATATCTAAATCTGCCAACACAAACAATCGAGGCAACTGCATCCATAAATGTCAAATTCTGTATAC
>JBCCCX010000029.1:0-17965 GCA_039033275.1 Pseudomonadota bacterium
CTCTTCCCCGCGGGCGGCGCTGATGATGAGGTTGTAGCCCGACGCGCGCGTGTAACCGGTCTTGAAGCCGTCCACGTCTGACCGGCTCGCCAACAGACCATTCGTATTGCGCGCGCCGCGAAAATGGCTCTGGCCGAAATAGTGGTAGTGGTGCGGGAAGCGCTCCATCGTGGCGACGGCCAGCTTCGCCATGTCGCGCGCGGTGGTCACCTGTGCGGCGTCGGGCAGGCCGTGCGGATTGCGGAAATGGGTGCCGCGCAGGCCGAGCGAGGCCGCCCGTTCGTTCATGCGCGCCACGAAGGCGTCCTGGCTCCCGCCCATGACTTCGGCCAGCAGCGCGGCCGCATCGTTCGCACTGCGCACCGCGACGGCCTGGATCAGCGTATCCACATCGACCGTCTGGCCGGCCCTCAGCCCCATGGAGACGGGCGGCGTGCGCGCCGCCGTCTTGGAGACCGCGACCTCGCGGTCGAGCGTCAGCGTGCCCTGGTCCAGCGCCTCGAACGTCAGATAGAGCGTCATCACCTTGGTCAGGCTGGCCGGGTGGCGCGAGGCGTCGATCTGGCGCGCATGGAGGACGTCGAGACGGTTCGCGTCCACGATGATCGACGCGTAGCGTCCTTCCACCGGGCTGCGGGCCGCTTCCGCCAGCGCGAAAATGGGGAGCATCGCTCCGGCCAGGCACAGCAGTGCGGTCATGACGAAGCGTGTGCAGCTCATCCACTCGCGCTAGGCGCGATCCGTTGAAATGCGGTTAACGGCTCTTAACCTTAGACGCACAAGCGCGAGCGCCCATCGGTCCACAGGCCTGCAGTGCAGCGCTTCATCCCCAGCCGGGTTTTCAAACCGCGTCCCGCGTCCTACGTATGTAGGCCTATGCAGAGCGAACCCGAATCCCTGGCTCCGTACGGCGGCAAAGACGCCGGAACGGCGCTGAAACCGACACGATATCCCGTCGCCCTTTCTTCGGCGGCTCATATGGCAGGTCCGGGCGATAGCGCCCCTGGCGGCCCGTCCAGCCCCGGAGGGCCCGCCACACCGAACGGTCCCGGCGACACGGATGACGGCATGGAACGCGGCGTCGCGACCAAGACGCGCGAAAAGACCAAGAAGCCGTCCATGTACCGCGTGCTGCTGATGAATGACGACTACACGCCGATGGAGTTCGTCGTGTCCATCCTGATGGGCATCTTCAAACGCTCCCAGGAAGAGGCCACGACCATCATGCTCAACGTCCACCAGACCGGTATCGGGACCTGTGGCGTCTACACGTTCGAAGTGGCCGAGACCAAGGTCGCGCAGGTCATGGACGCCGCGAAACGCAACCAGCACCCGCTGCAATGCACGTTGGAGAAGGCCTAGCGTGCCCTATGTGAACATCCAGATCACGGAAGGCGCAACGCGCGAGCAGAAAGCCGCCCTGATCAAGGATGTGACCGACAGTCTGGTTACCCATCTGGGCAAGAGGCCCGAACACATCCACATCGTGATACAGAACGTCGCGCTGGAGGACTGGGGCTACGCCGGTCTTCCGACCGACGAATGGCAAAAGACGCGGTGAGTATCGCGCCGAACGCGCCCAAATCTTGTGCCAGTTCAAACCTGGCCGAAGCTTCACATTTTCGTGCGGGTCCGGCCTGTTTCGCCGCATTGCAAACCCGTTCGCGACTTCCCAAGTCGGATAGTCGAAAGGAAGGCTAACTATGGCATCATTCTCTCCAGTGCTGGAAGAAACCATCCATCGCGCCCTGACGCTCGCCAGCGACCGCAAACACGAACTGGCGACGCTGGAGCATCTGCTGCTCGCGCTGCTGGATGACAATGACGCGGCCGCCGTGATCACGGCGTGCGGTGTCGACATCGAACCCCTGCGTCAGGACGTGACGCGCTATCTGGACGAAGACCTCGCCTCTCTCGTGGTGGAAGAGTTCGAGGAAGCCCGTCCGACCGCCGGTTTCCACCGCGTGATCCAGCGGGCCGTGATTCACGTGCAAAGCTCTGGCCGCGAAGAAGTGACCGGGGCCAACGCGCTGGTCGCGCTGTTTGCCGAACGCGAATCCCATGCCGTCTATTTCCTGCAGGAGCGGGACATGACGCGCTACGACGCGGTCAACTATATCAGTCACGGCATCGCCAAGAACGGCACGTCCGCGCCTAAGCCGCCGACCGGCGCAGGCGAGGATAGCGAAGAGGGCCAGGGCAAGGATCCGCTCGCGGAATACACGGTCAACCTTAACCAGAAGGCCCGTGAAGGCGATATCGACCCGCTGATCGGCCGCGCCGACGAGGTTGAGCGCTGCATCATGGTGCTGTCGCGCCGCCGCAAGAACAACCCGCTGCTGGTGGGCGATCCGGGCGTGGGCAAGACGGCCATCGCCGAAGGCATTGCGCGCCGCATCGTCAATGACGACGTGCCGGAGGTTCTGTCCGACGCCACCATCTACTCGCTCGACATGGGCGCGCTGCTGGCGGGCACCCGCTACCGGGGCGACTTCGAGGAGCGGCTGAAGGCCGTCGTCACGAAGCTGCAGGACACGCCCGGCGCGATCCTGTTCATCGATGAAATCCATACGATTATCGGCGCGGGCGCCACGTCCGGCGGTGCGATGGATGCGTCCAATCTGCTCAAGCCTGCACTGCAAAGCGGCAAGCTGCGCTGCATGGGCTCCACCACCTATAAGGAATATCGCCAGCATTTCGAGAAGGACCGAGCTCTGTCCCGGCGTTTCCTGAAGATCGACGTGTCGGAGCCGACATCCGATGACGCTGTGCTGATCCTCCAAGGGCTGAAGTCCTACTTCGAGGAGTTCCACAAGGTGGAATACACGCCCGAAGCCATCGACGCGGCCGTGCAGCTATCCGTGCGTCACATCACGGACCGGAAGCTGCCCGACAAGGCCATCGACATCATCGATGAGGCCGGCGCGCGCACTAAGCTGGTGCCCGAAGACGAGCGCAAGCAAGTCATCGGCACTAAGGAGATCGAGGCCGTCGTGTCCAAGATCGCGCGCATCCCGCCCAAGAGCATTTCGCGCGACGACGAGAAGGCGCTCGCCTCGCTGGAGATGGACCTTAAGCGCATGGTGTTCGGCCAGGACAGCGCCATCGAGCAGACGGCCGCCGCCGTGAAGCTCGCCCGGGCAGGCCTGCGCGAGCCCAACAAGCCGATCGGCTCCTACCTGTTCGCCGGTCCGACCGGCGTCGGCAAGACCGAGGTCGCGCGCCAGCTCGCCATGACGCAGGGCTTGGAGCTGCTTCGCTTCGACATGTCGGAGTATATGGAGCGGCACACCGTGTCGCGCCTGATCGGTGCGCCTCCGGGCTATGTTGGCTACGACCAGGGCGGACTGTTGACGGATGCCGTGAACCAGAACCCGCATTGCGTGCTGCTGCTCGATGAAATCGAGAAAGCCCATCCGGACATCTACAACATCCTGTTGCAGGTGATGGATAATGGCTTCCTGACGGACAGCAACGGGCGCAAGGTCGACTTCCGCAACGTCATCATCATCATGACGACCAATGCGGGTGCGGCCGATGCGGCCAAGGCGGAAATTGGCTTCGGCCGGGGCATGAAGGACGACGAGCAGGAAGCCGCGATCAAGCGCCGCTTCACGCCGGAGTTCCGCAATCGCCTGGACGCCGTGGTCATGTTCGCCCCGCTCCCCAAGGAGCATATCGCGCGCGTGGTCGACAAGTTCATCATCCAGCTGGAAGCCCAACTGGCCGACCGCAAGATCGAGTTCGACGTGACCAAGGGCGCGAACGAATGGATCGCGGACAAAGGCTACGACAAGCGCTACGGCGCGCGTCCGCTGGGCCGCACCATCCAGGAATACGTCAAGAAACCGCTGGCCGACGAAATCCTGTTCGGGAAGCTAAAATATGGCGGCCTGGTCAAGGTCGGCGTGGACCGCAAGAAGGAGAACTTGACCTTCAAGTTCGTGCCTGCACCCAAGCCGAAAGCGCCCGAGGACACGGGATCTGCCGAAAGTCCGAAGGAGGACGCGTAAGGTTCAAGGGCCGCCCTACGGGGCGGTCTTTTTCGTTAGGACTGGCAATACAGGTCCGCCTTTAAATCCCTCCCCCGAGCAGGGGGAGGTGGCACGCCGGCCGCAGGCCAAGTGACGGTGGGGGGTGCCGGGCCTATCGTCGGGGAAGATCGCCGGCGACCATCCATGACCGAGAGCCTTGGCACCCCCCACCGACCTCCGAGGACGCGCTAGCGCGGTCCTGTAGGCCACCTCCCCCTGCTCGGGGGAGGAATTTCAGGGCAAAGCTCTTTTCTAATCCCAATCCCGCCTGCGCATCACGGCGAGCACGTCTCCGTCTTCCCCGAACAGGGTCAGCTGCTTCCACGTCGCTTCGGCCGCGCGGACGCGGCCCAGCAGGGCGAGGAAGTCACGTTCCGCCTGCATGATGGGCGCGGGGCAGGCTTTCCGGGTGCTGGCGAGCGGGCCGAAGGTGACCAGGCGGCCGGTCTGCTGGAAGTTGCCGAAGAAGCTATTGCAGCCGCCGGAGCCCACGACTTCGCCGTCGCGCTTGAAGGCGACGAACTGGTCGTGCGGGCTGTCCGCCGGTCCCCATTCCGTACCGGCCAGGGTGGAAAGCGGGCGCTCGTTCAGATGGGTCAGCGCTTTCTGGCAGGCTGCCAGCGCCGCCATCGCCACGACCGATCCCACGACGCGGCCCAGCATCAGTCGGTTTCCCGGTAGGGGTCGCCCAGCATGCGCGCGACGGACCGGCCGTTTTCGGCCAGGGCGGCGACATCGGCGCTGACCGTATTGTCGCAGACGGAATGGCGGGACTGCTCCTGATAGTAGCCGGCGTTGAACGCCTGGGTCAGCTCGCGCTGGAGGGCACCGTTCCCAGCCGCTTCCACGTCCAGCATGCGTGCCATGTAGTCGCGCCATTGCTGGTCGCGTTCGCCGAAGCAAAGCGTGCGCAGATAGTGCATCTGTCCGAGATTCTTGGCCAGCGCCTCGACCAGGCTGGTCATGCGCACCATGTCGGCTTCGACGCGGCGCTCGGCCGCTTCGCGCGCGGCGCGGGCCTCTTCGGCCGTCTGGGCATGGGCGCACAGCGGAAACAGTAATAGCGATATGGCGAGCAGGGCGCGCATCGTCTCAGGCTAGCGGTTCGTCCGGGTCGGGCCTAGAGGCGAATGCAGAGTGCGCATCCTCGATCACGGACTGGGTCTTGGCCCACATGCCCAAGGCGGCGATGTCGGCAACTGGCACGAAGCGCGCCTCCAGCGCGTCGTCTGCGCCGCGCGGCTCGCCCTCCGTCCAGTGGGCGACATAATCGTGCAGGCGGTAGCGGAATCCTTCGAAATCCGCATCGATGGTCGCGACCTTGGGGCCGAGCGCGGCCGACACGCCCGTTTCCTCCGCCAATTCGCGCAGCGCGGCCTCCGCCTCGCTCTCGCCCGCTTCGATGCGGCCGCCGGGCAGGGACCATTCGCCCTTGCGTGGGGGCTGGCCGCGCCGGATCAGCAGCACGTCGTCGCCGCGCAGGCAGATCACGCCGACGCAGTCGGTCCTGTCCCGTTTCATATCTCCAGTGGTTGCCATCGCGTCCTACCGTGCTAGCGCCGTGCCATGTGCGGCCGCTATGTTCTCGACGCTTCCCTGGCCGAAATTGTGGCGCGATTCGAGGCGCAAGACGGCAGCGACGGGGCTTGGTCGTGGCAGCCCGACTACAACATTCCGCCGACGCGCACCGTGCCCGCGGTCGCCCATGACGGGGAGGGCGTGCGCAAGGTCGTGCCGATGCGCTGGGGCCTGCACCCGCACTGGAGCAAGGACAGCCCGGCCGAGACCAAATACGGGCCCCTTTTCAATGCGCGGTCCGAGACGGCGGCGACCAAGGCGTCTTTCCGCACGCCGTGGAAGCGCCGCCGCGCGCTGATCCCGGCAACGCACTGGTACGAATGGACCGGCGAGCAGGGCGGCAAGATCCCCTGGTGCATCAAGCCCGAAGAGGGACCAAAGATCTTCGCCTTTGCCGGCCTGTGGGACCGCTGGCGCGTCGATGAAGGGATCGACCTGCTGTCCTGCACGATCCTGACGACCGACTCGCAAGGGCCGTTGAAACAGCTCCATCACCGCATGCCCGTGCGCCTGCCGGAGGAATACTGGACCGACTGGCTCGACCCCGAAGCGAGCGCCGATATGCTGATCGAGACGCAGCTGGACGCGGACGACCTGGTCTTCTGGGAGGTCGGCCGGGCGGTCGGCAATGCCCGCTCCAGCGGAGCGGAGCTGATCGCGCCGGTTGCGTAGGCGCTTTACCCTCACGGGTTCTGCGCCTCGCGTTTGGGCGGATGGATGTCGGCGGCGGCGGGCGCGTCCGGCGCCGTGGGGTCCGGCGGCCTCAGCTGTTCTTCCGGATCGACCGCATTGGGGAAGCGCCCCGGGAACAGGCGCCGCATCGCATCCGTCAGAAAGTCCGCCATGCGCGCGCGGCGCAGGCCCACGGGCCGTTCGGGACCGCGCGTCGTGTCGGCGATGGTCTGACGCTCCATTTCCGCGTTCAGCTCCGCCCCGATGATGACCGTCATGGCGGTCAGCCAGAACCAGAGCAGCAGCACGATCACGGCCGAAATCGACCCATAGGTCGCCTCGTAGCGGCCGAAGCTGCGCACGAACTGGGCAAACCCCCAACTCAGACCCAGCCAGGTGACGGTCGTGAACAGCACGCCCGGCACGACCCACCGCTTGCGGGGCGGGCGGCGCGACGGGCCGAAGCGGTAGATGATGCCCGCCCCGAACATGAAGACCGCCAGCAGCAGCACCCAGGGCAGCCAGCCGGACAGGATCCGCGCCGTGTCGTCCAGATGCAGAAAGGTCAGGATGGCGGGGATGCCGATGATGACCATCAGCGACGCGTAGATGAAGGCGAACATGCCCAGCGTCATCATGAAGGCAGTGGCGTAGAACATCAGGATGCTGCGCTTTTCGTCCTCCCCGTAGGCCACATTCATGGCGCGCAGCACCGCGCGGATGCCCGCCCCGGCCGTGTAGAGCGCGAACAGCAACGACACGAAGATGCGCAAGGACAGCTCCCCGTCCGGCGCGGCCACGACGGCGGCGATCTGGTCGGAGATGATGACCCAGGCGGACTCCGGCATGAGCGGGCGCAGGAAGTTCGCCATGCCCTGCACGTCGGCCAGGTCCGCGAAATAGCCGTAGATCGACAGCGACGCGGAGATGAGCGGGAACACGGATAGCAGCGAGAAGAAGGCCACGCCCGCCGCCACGACAGGCACATTGTCCTTGTTGACCTGGACGAAAACCCGGGCCGCGATCTGGGCGTATTCCCGGGGCCGGAACCCCAAGGGCGTGGAGACGTCCCGCTGAACGAAATCTAGGGACGCGATTTTCACGGGGTGAGAGCCTATGTCTTCTTGGGCGGTTGCGGACGCTCGAAGACAAGCTCCGTATCCGATGAACGCTCTTCCGACAGTTTGTATCCGCCTGCGTCGAACTCTCTCAACCCCGCCGCCCGGTCGATCCGGTTCTCCACGACCCAGCGCGCGAACAGGCCGCGGCCAAACTTGGTATAATATTGAACGGGTCGCGCCTTGCCGTCTTTTTCCTCCAGGAATTTCACATTGACGACGGGCAGGCCCAGCGTCTTGGCATTCACGGCCTTGAAATATTCGTTGGAGGCGAGGTTCAGCACAGTCGGGTCGTCATGGCCGTCCGTGTCGGTGCGGACCGCGTCCGCGATCGTCTCGCCCCAGAATTCGTAGAGGTTCGCTCCGCGCGCGTTAGCCAGCTTCGTGCCCATTTCCAGCCGGTAGGGCTGGATCTCATCCATGGGTCGCAGCAGGCCGTAGAGCCCGGACAGGATCCGCACATGGTCCTGCGCGAATGCAAGGTCGTCATCCGATAGGCTCTTGGCCTCCAGCCCCCAATAGACGTCGCCGTCGAAGGCGAGGCCCGCGGGCTTCATGCCCTCGGCCTTGCCGTCGGCATCGAAGCGGGCGAATCGGTCCACATTCAGCTGCGCCAGATTGTCCGACAGATGCATCAGCCGTTTCAGATCGCCCAGCGTCTGGTCTTTGGCCGTCGCGGCCAGCACCTTCGTCTCGTCCAGCAGGCGCGGTCGCGTGACGGGCACCGCGCCGCCATAGGCGTCCATGTTGAGTTTCTTGGCAGGGGAAAGCAGGGTGAGCACGTCTCGTGTCTCCTCATAACAGCGAGCCAGGATGGGCTTGTCCGCGTGGGTGGGCGAGGGGTCGCAGGGTCGGGCGGGGGAGTCAAGGCGGCGACGGTGCGGCTGACGGGGATGTGAGTGGAGGCGAAGCCGGCTGTTCCAACTTCCGCTCGCGCCGACCCTTCCGCATCGATCGCTTCCCGGACCGATCTTTGGCTCCGACGGCGAGTCCATGACCCAGCCCTTTCGACCAGCTTCAACAGTAGGAGATGGACAGGCCGGTCAAGCCGGCCTGAGCGGTGTGAAAAAAACGTTCACCACGCGTTTATCCCCCACGGCCTATCGGAGCTCTCAACCCTCTATTCGTCTCCGGCATTTATTGCCGGGGTCTGGTCTCGAGCAATTTCACAAGAGGAGATCGGCAGGAATCGCTCGTCTTGTGAAGAAAGCGGATCGCAGACCCCAGCAATAAATGCCGGGGCCGAAAAGTAACTTGGCTGAGTTTGGGTGCCACGCTTTCTCGTCCGCCCAAGCGCCCACGTCCCGCCGCCCGTCGAGGGGTCGGCCTGGGTCATCCATTTTCCGTGCGGGAAGGCACGGGCGCGGGCTTCGTCTTCGCGATGGAAGACAAGAGAATTACCGTTTTACGCTGGGACGAAGCCCGCGCGCCGGTTCGCGTCGCCCTCCGGTGCCGCCCGTCGCGTCGTGCGGCAGGTCGCAGAAACGCCTCCTTCGAGGCGTGCCGCGGTCTCGTCCGGGGTCCGGGGGCGGGATGGCCCTTCGGTCCGGAGTCAAAGGCGCGCGCGGCCTGATCTGACCCGCCGTCTCCGGCGATGGGCGGCGTGAAGGAGGCGCTTGCGTCCGGCATACGACCCGGACCCTCGCGCCGCCCGGCTGTCGGGTCGGCATGGCCGGATCACCGAAAGCGCGGGTCGGGGGTCTGCTACACCACGGTCCACGCGCCCAGCCCATCCGGCGGCCGCACGCGGCGCCAACCGAAGGCCCCGCCATCGGACGGGGCCCACATCCCGGTTCGCACCGTTCCAGCCGAGCCTTCGCTCGCCACTCCGCCGCGCTCGCGAGGGTCGTATGCCTCCCCGTGCCTTGCAGCGGAACGAAGCGACCATAGCGCGGGGGAGAATGGGCGAGGATTATTTTGCGGGTATTTCTGGCAAGCCGTTGAAAGGAAAGGGGGGCTTAGCGGCATAAACGCGGATTGATTAGCTGGAGCCTATGTTCCACCGAACAGATCAATCAGGTACGGAGTGATAGACCCTTTGAAGTCGGGATGCTCCCTGGGATCGAGAATTTGATAGTAGGTTAAGTCGACAGCCTGACAGTTGCAGGTCCCGTAGACAATACTGACGACATGATGGCCGAGTTCACCGAGGGCCTCGACAAGCTCATCATCCGTCATGACGGTTCGATCAGGCTGATTGAATCGTCAAGGTGAAATCATGCTCTATCTTTGCCAAGGGACGAGGCTTGCGAATCGGACCGACATTACGTCGTTTTCGCTCGATAAAGCGGCGCGGTGTAGGTCCAAGCGCGATTTTACCGGAAGACGTTCGATCGTCGAACCAAATCGCGTGGGTCTTTTCTCCCCGCAACTCCAGCAAGGACGTCATCACATGCGGAATGCGCTCTTTCAATTGCTCTAGGCTTGTACCCTGCGCAACGAAACCTTGGACATCGGGACTTGTGGCGACATAATGATTTTCGGTTTTATGCTTGCGCACAACGACCTTAACACGCCTGCTGTCTGGCAATGTTTCCATAAGATCGAAGTAGGATAAATTCTCTGTTTTTGCAAGACGGGGCCGTATCTTGCCCTTTCAACACAGATGGAGGCCTACTCCAAACCCGCCGCCTCCTTCGCCGTCTCGTAAACTTCCAGCGCCTCCATCCAGCGTTCCTCGAGGCTTTCGATCCGTTCGGCGCATCTCGCCCGGTCCTGGCCCAGCGCGACGGCGTGGTCCGGGTCGTCCTCGAACAGTCCGGGTTCGGACAGTTCGCGGTCGATGTCGGCCAGCATGCGGGTGGCGCGGTCGAGATCCTTTTCCAGCCGTTCGGCGGCGCGTTTGAGCGGAGCGACGGACTTGCGGGCTTCGGCGCGGGCCTTGCGTTCGTCGGCCTTGGACGGTCCCGTGTCGGCCTTTTCCTTCCTGTCGGGGCGGGCGCGTTCGGCCTGTTCCTCGCGGTAGTCGTCCAGCGTGCCGGGGTAGGGCGTCACAGTGCCGCCATCGACCAGCCAGAGCCGTTCGGTCGTTGCTTCCAGCAGGGCGCGGTCGTGGCTGATGAGGAGGACAGCACCGGAGTAGCTGTTGAGCGAGCGGACCAGCTCCTCCCGACTGTCGATGTCGAGGTGGTTGGTCGGCTCGTCCAGCACCAGCAGGTGCGGCTTGTGGAAGCCGATGAGGGAAAAGAGGAGCCGCGCCTTCTCCCCGCCCGACAGGTCACCCGCCGGGGTCTCGGCATTCTTCGCGCCTAGCCCGAACTGGGCGAGGCGCGCGCGGCGTTCGGCTTCGGTCGCGTCGGGCATCAGCTCGACCACATGGTCGTAGGCGGAATGGGATTCGTTGAGCGCGTCCACCTCGTGCTGGGCGAAATAGCCGACGCGCATCTTCTTGTGGGCGCGGATGTGGCCGGTCTGCGCGGACAATATGCCCAGCAGGCCCTTGGCGAAGGTCGTCTTGCCCTCGCCATTCCGGCCCAGAAGCCCGATCCGGTCGTCCGGATCGACCGTCAGGTTGACGTTGCGCAGCACGGTCGTGTCGCCATAGCCGAGCGCGGCGTCATCAAACCGCACCATGGGCGGGCTGAGCAGGCGTTCCGGACCGTGCAACTCGATCGGCGCGATGGGGTCGCTGACCATGGTCGCGATGGGCTCCATCTTCTCCAGGCGCTTGACGCGGGACTGCGCCTGCTTGGCCTTGGACGCCTTGGCCTTAAACCGGTCCACGAAGGCTTGGAGCTTGCGGCGCTCCTCCTCCTGCTTGGCGACGAGGGCCATGTCGAGGCGGTTACGCTCGGCCAGGCGGCGCTGGAACTGGTCGTAATTGCCCGAATACATCGTCAGCTTGCCGGCCTGCAGGTGGGCGATGTGGGTGACGGCGTTGGTCAGGAAGTCGCGGTCGTGGGAGATGACGAAGATGGTCCCGCGGTACTTGCGGATATGGTTTTCCAGCCAGAGCGCGCCTTCGATGTCGAGATAGTTGGTCGGCTCGTCCAGCAGCAGCATGTCCGGCTGCGCGAACAGCATGGCGGCCAGCGCGACCCGCATCCGCCAGCCGCCGGAGAAGTCGGCGCAGGCGCGCTGCTGGTCGTCGCCGTCGAAGCCCAGGCCCGACAGGATGGCGCCGGCGCGCGCTTCCGCCGTGTAGGCGTCGATGTCGCCCAGCCGCGTGTGGATCTGCGCGATGCGCATGGGATCGGTCGCGGTCTCGGCTTCTTCGAGCAGGGACAGCCGCTCCACATCCGCCGCCAGCACCGTGTCCATCAGCGAGGTCGGCCCGCCCGGCACCTCCTGGTCCACGCAGCCCAGCCGCATCCCCTTGCGCAAGCTGATCTCCCCGTCATCCGGGCCGATCTCGCCCTTGATCAGGCGGAACAGGGTCGATTTGCCGGTCCCGTTGCGGCCCACCAGCCCGACCTTCTGCCCGGCATCGATGGCGAGCGTGGCTTTCTCGAAGAGCGGGCGGCCCTCGATGCGGTATGTCAGGTCGTTGATGTGGAGCACGGGGCGCTCTCTAGCGGATGGGGGCGGCTTGCCTAGGGGGTGCTGTTGCAACGATACAGGCTCCGTCCCCGGCATTTATTGCCGGGGTCTGATCTCGTTCGGGTCCACAAAAGGATGGAGGTCGGACTTTCGCACCTTGTGAGCATTGCCGACACCAGACCCCGGCAATAAATGCCGGGGACGAGGCGAAGATATGGGTTTCGGCTTGTACGGCCATCGCGCCTTGCGAAACGCGGCCTCGCGCTTTAGGGGCCGCGCCAACTTCCCATCGCAGCCACCCCAAAAGGACCCTTCCATGGCCGTGCAACGCACCTTCTCCATCATCAAGCCCGACGCGACGAAGCGCAACCTGACCGGCAAGGTCAATGCCATGATCGAGGAGGCGGGCCTGCGCATCGTCGGCCAGCGTCGCGTGCAGCTGACCGAAGACCAGGCGAAGAAATTCTACGAGGTCCATGCCGAGCGCCCGTTCTACGGCGACCTGGTGGCCTTCATGACCTCCGGCCCGGTCGTGGTCCAGGTGCTGGAGGGCGAGGACGCCATCGCGAAATATCGTGACGTCATGGGCGCGACCAACCCGGCCGAAGCCAAGGCCGGCACGATCCGCGCCGCCTTTGCCGAAAGCATCGACGCCAACACCGTCCACGGCTCCGATGCACCGGAAACGGCCAAGGCGGAGATCGCGCAGTTCTTCACGGAGGACGACATTGTCGGCTAAGGCCGCACGGCGACCGAAAACGAAAAAAGGCCGGGGCAGACGCCCCGGCCTTTTTTCTTTGTCGGAAGTCGGTCCTAGCTCTTGATGCGCAGGATCGAGTCGTTGGCGATGGACGCGCCGATATCCTCGAAGGCTTCCTTCAGCTGTTCGGCGTTCTCGGCCTCCAGGAAGTTGTCCTTGTCGGTGGCGCAGTACTGCAGCAGGTCCTTGGCCTTATCCACTTCGCTCTGGTTCGTGGCCCAGTATTCTTGCGGCGGGCGGCCCGGCAGGTTGCGCTGGAAGATGCCCGGCGTCAGCGCGTAGCCGACAGTGAAGACCTCCCAGCCCTTTTTGCGCATCTCGTCGCAGCGGTGGCGCGTACGGTCCACCCAGTCGACTTCTTTCCAGTTGCGTCCTTCGGTTGGCTTCGTTGCCTGCCTATAGGTCTTCCATTTCCACTCGGACTTCTCCGGAATCCAACGCTTCGTTCCTGGGCCGCGCTCGACGCAGGCCTGGTAAGGGGTGCTGCCGCCCTCGCCGCTCGTGCGGTAGCGGGTCTCGTGACGTATGCAGGGACGGTCCGTGTGCCAGCGGCCCGGCGTGACCTCTTCGATCTGTCCGCGCCATTTACCGGATCCAGGGCTGTTGATCTGGATGGTACGGTTCTTCGTGTTCTGACCGTCCGTCATCAGGATGACGTAGCGTTTCAGTCCGCTGCGGATGTCCGAGTTGTACTTATTGTGTTCGTTCCAGAGCCAAGAACGTGCCTTGTCCATGCCTTTGGATGTGTCGGTTTCGCCGGATGGGCTCATGCCGGTGATCTTCGCGGCGGGGATGGTTCCCCAGCCCATGTTCGACTTCTTGGAATTGATGAAGTTGTGGTTGAACGGGATCAGCCCCATGCGCAGATATTTCTGGTCGGGATCGTCGGCCACCGCGTTGGACAAAGTCGTGTTGAGCGATGTCAGCGCGTCGCGCAGTGACACGATCCGCTGCTGCGTGCCGGTCGGACGTTTCTCAAGACCGGTCGGCGCCTGGCGGGCCAGCATGTCCGAAGTGCTGTGGTTCTTCTTCTGCTGATAGCGGAACTTGTTATATTGCGTATCGTAATGCGCCTGGTCCCACGGGGCGGAGGGATCCTCGTCCGACCACATGGAGTTGGAATTGTCGATGACGAGCGCGATGGAGGCCGGGTGCTTCAGCTCGGTCGTGGGAATTTCGGCGGTCGACTCCGACGAAAACGCCAGCGACTTGATGCCCATGCGGGACATGAAGCTGGCTTGCGACTGGCCGCGCACCACCGTGCGGACCTCGTTATTGTCCAAGTCGTAGGCAAAGGTGATATCCACGTCGGTGCCGTCGGACAGACCGTGGAAATCGAAGCCGAGATCCTTGGCCTTGTAGACGGTGCCTTCGACATACATGTCGGTCGGTTTGACCTTGCCTTTGGTGTGACCCAGTGTCTTGACCTGCTCGCCGATCTTCACGGCGGCGGCCAGAGCCATCGCGTCGGCCAGGTTCTGCGACTCCGCCTGATTGTTGCTCGCCATGGAGAAATCCACGGTCGCGACCGCGCCGATCAGCAGCGCGGACATCGCCACGCCAGCCATGACGGCGACGTTGCCGCGTTCGTCGGTCTCGTATCGTCTCAAGACGCTTTTCATCATTGGTCTACCCACCATTTTCGAAGAGCCGCGATGGACTCATCCGCCCGGGTTCATAGGGGTGTTGTGTGACCGAAGGCTTGAAGAACGGGATTAGCGGGCGGTTAACCGGCCCGTATGCCGGGCGTCAGAGGGTCGCGACGGCCCGGCGCAGCGCGTCCGGATAGAGGGTCAGCTCGCGTGCCAGCACGCGGTCGCGCAAAGTCTCTTCCGTGTCGCCGGGGCGTATATCCACCGCGCCTTGCGCGATCACCGTTCCGGCGTCCACGTCGGGCACGACCCAATGGACGGAAGCGCCGGCTTGCGCATCCCCCGCCTCCAGCGCCCGGCGGTGCGTATTCAGGCCCTTATATTTGGGCAGCAGTGAGGGGTGGATGTTGATCATGCGGCCGGCCCAGCGCGATACGAACCAGCGTGTCAGTATGCGCATGAAGCCCGCGCAGGCGACGAATTCCGTGCCATGCTCTCGCAATACACGGTCCAGGGCGCGCTCGAACGCCTCGCGTCCGTCGAACGCCGTGTGGTCGATCACGGCGGTCTTGATCCCGGCCGCCGCCGCCTTGGCCAGCCCCGCCGCGCAGGGCCGGTTCGATATGACGAGCATGATCTCGGCGGGGTAGTCCGGGTCTTGCGCCGCCTCGGCTAGCGCCATCATGTTCGACCCGCGCCCCGAAATCAGGACGGCGGTGCGCACGCGGCGCGCGGCGACCCCGCTCATGCGGTGCGCAGTTCCCCGATGACGTGGGCCGCGATCCCGGACGGCTCCAGCCCCGACAGAACGCCCATCACCGCATCGGGCTTGACGCACAGCACCATCCCGATGCCGCAGTTAAAGGCGCGGCGCATCTCGTCCTCCGCCACGCCGCCCGTTTCCTGCAGCCATCGGAAGATAGCCGGGCGTTCCCACGCACCGAAGTCGAAAGCGGGGGCGAGACCCCCATTCCCATTGTCTGGCAGCATGCGCGGCACATTGTCCGTCAGCCCCCCGCCGGTAATGTGGGCGAGGCCGACGATGTCGCCCATGACGGGCTTGACCGCCTCGACATAGATCGTCGTCGGCGTGAGCAGCGCTTTACCTAACGGTCCGTCGCCGAAAGGCGAGGGCGCGTCGAAGCCTAGCCCCGCCCGTTCCACAATCCTCCGGATCAGCGAATAACCGTTGGAATGCGGTCCCGAACTTTCCAGCCCGATCAGCACGTCGCCCGCCGCCATCGCGTCCGTGCGGGGCAGCATGGCGCCGCGCTCCACCGCGCCGACCACGAAGCCGGCCAGGTCGAACTCCCCGTCCGCATACATACCGGGCATCTCCGCCGTTTCCCCGCCGATCAGCGCGCAGCCTGCCTGGCGGCACCCTTCGGCGATGCCCGACACGACGGCGGCGGCGGCATCCACATCGAGCCGCCCGGTCGCGAAATAGTCGAGGACGAAAAGCGGTTCCGCACCCTGTGCCAGCACGTCGTTGACGCACATAGCCACCAGGTCGATGCCGACCGTGTCCAGCTGGCCGGTCTCGATGGCAACCTTCAGCTTGGTCCCGACCCCGTCCGTGCCGGACACGAGCACGGGGTCGTCGAACCCGGCGGCCCGGAGGTCGAACGCCCCGCCGAACCCGCCAATGGAGCCGTCCGCGCCAGGGCGCCGCGTGGACCGCACCATGGGCTTGATCCGGTCCACCAGCGCCTCGCCCGCGTCAATGTCCACGCCCGCATCTTTGTAGGAAAGGGGTTTGTCGGTCATGGGGCGCTCCTGTGCCAATTCCGCCGCAATCGCAAGGCAGGTGGCCCCGCTCATGCCCGGCCTTTTCCACACGCCAAACGCTGCTATAGCCCCCACCATGAGAAAGCTCTTCATCGGCCTTGTGGCCGCACTCCTGTCGCTTCCGGTCCTGGCGGCCCCCCTATCCGCGCTCGCCGCCGACCCGTTCACGGTTGCCAAGGTGCGTGTGGATGCCACGTCCGATACCGCCATCGCCGCGCAGACACGCGCCATCGCCAACGGCCAGATCGAGGCGGCGCGCATCCTGCTGAACCGGCTGACCCTGGAGGGGGAGCGCGCCGAACGCGGCCTGCCGCCGCTGACCTCCGATGTGGTCGGTCCCATGATCCGGGGTCTGTCGATCGACAATGAGCGCCGCTCCGCCACGCGCTATCTCGGCGATGTGTCGGTCGCCTTCAACCCGTCCGCCGTGCAGCAGCTCCTGCGCGATCAGGGGCTGACCATGGTGCGCAGCCAGGCGCGCTCGCGCCTGCTCGTGCCGGTCGGTTTCGACCCCGAGAGCGACGCCGCGCTGGACGCTGTGTCCGGACGCTACGCCCACGCGCTGACGCCCGTCCTGTCGCCTACGCTGGAAGAGCTGGAACGCCTGACGACCGCGCCTGACGCGTTGCAGATCGAGGCGCTCGCCGCGCAATATGGCGTGGAGCAGGTGCTGGTCGTGCGCCCGTCCGCCAGCGGTATCGGCGCGGTCGACCGGTCGCTGGATACGGGCGAGACCCGCAGCCTCAGCGCGCGCAGTCTCGCCGCGCTGGTCGCCCGCATGGAGGCGGACTGGAAGGCGACATCGGCCGTGCCCAGCGCGTCCGCCCGCACCTCAACCGTCTCCGTGCTCTATGGCTCCCAGGCCGAATGGCAGCGCCTGCAAAGGGCCATCAACAATAGCGCCCAGGTGCGGGATGCGCGGCTCGACGCTCTGTCCAAGGACGGGGCGCTTATGACGATCCGCTACGGCGATCTGGACCGCCTTGCCGCCGAGATGTCCCAGAAGGGCGTGCGCGTCTACGAGGACCCCCGGCTGGGTCTCGTCATCAGCCGCTAGATCGAGGCGCATGCCGACCCGTACCCAGATCCCGCTGGACCTGACGCCGGCACCCGACTTCACCTATCAACGGTTCATCGAGGCGCCGAGCAATGCGGGTGCCGTGGCCGTGGTGCGCGCCTGGCCGGCCTGGCCCGCGCCCGCCATCCTGCTGCTCGGTCCGGAAGGCACGGGCAAGACCCATCTGGGCGAAGCGTGGCTGAAGGAATCGCACGGCGTGTTTCTGGACGACGCGCACACGCGCACGGAAGAGGATTTGTTCGCCTTCATCAACCGCGCGCTGCGCGGCGACATACCGGGCCTCCTGCTCGCCTCGCGCGTGCCTCCTGGCGATTGGGGCGTGGCCCTGCCGGACCTGCGCTCGCGCCTGTCGGCCATGCCCGTGGTGGAACTGTTCGAGCCGGACGACGATAGCCTCGCCCCGATCACGCGCGCCCTGTTCGAACGCCGTGGCCGGGAAGTGGGCCGCGACGTGGTGGACTATCTGCTGAAATATACCGACCGCAGCATTCCGTCTCTGCGCGCCACGATCGCCAAGATCGACGAGGCCGCGTCAAGCGCGAAGGCGGATGTGACGAAGGCGTTTGCGGGCAAGGTGCTGCGGGAGAATTTGGATTTGTTTGAGTAGGGGCGCTTCCAAATCCCTCCCCCGGGCAGGGGGAGGTGGGCCGACGCGACGCAGTCGCAAGGGTCGGTGGGGGCCGAGTCTATCAGAATTGCCTGACGACGGTGGTGTCTTCGAACGAGAGGCTCGGCCCCCACCGTCTCTCGCGCTTCGCGCATCGGGCCTCCTCCCCCTGCCCGGGGGAGGGATTTGGAAGCTGAAGGGGAACTAGAACTCCACCCGCGCCCCGTCCCAGGCGAACAGGGCTCCCGTATCCTCCGAC
>JBCCCX010000030.1:0-17789 GCA_039033275.1 Pseudomonadota bacterium
GCTTCAGCTCCGGCTCGGGCGGCGGCGGTTTTTCTGGTGGTGGAGGCGGCGGTGGTGGCGGAGGGTGGTGAAATGAAGTCTAAAAACAAAGTTTTTTCCGAAGCGGCATCCCCACCTGACAAAAGGTTTGAGGCTCTGCACGCGCTTTACGACAATAAGCAGCAATGGGTGAGACACTACGAAACGCTTCTCGGTCATATCAACCCCGTAAGCACAACCGTCTCCATCGCAATTGCTGCATATATTGCTGAAAACTTTGAAAGCAGAATACTTAGTTATTTCGGCCTTGCTATTCCGTCTATTCTCATAGCTTTCACTCTATGGTTCAACTGGTGGTGCGATCGCGAGATAAGACGCCAATTTGAACAAATTGTTTTTGCTGAAATCGGTATGGGGTTTTTTGATATTCAAGTAAATGGATCACCCGTTCTACCAAGCAGTTATCGAAATTCACCCAACACAACGCGACCAATTATCAAAGCCGGTTATGCCTTGCAAATAGCTGCCGTGATGATTGTGTTAGCGACATTCGCGATTGTATAGGCTTGACATGATTTCAGACATCATAGGCATTTCAGGCGTAATTCTTGTCCTAGGTTCGTTTTATCTTGTCCAAACTGAACGCTTAAAAGCAGTTGAACCAAGCTATCAGATAACCAATATGATAGGGTGTGTTCTAATTCTAGTTTCTTTGTACTTTGACTTTAATCTTCCCTCGGCAATTATTCAGGTTGCATGGTTTTTGATCAGCGGCTTAGGCTTGTTTCGAAACATAAATAAAGTTTAGGCGACATTTATGCACCCTTCCCCCTCTCTACTCGGGGCATAGGCACCTGATACGTCACCCGCTGCGGGAACGGGATTTCGATGTCGTGCGCCTTCAGCGTCCGCCAGATGATGAAGCCCACGTCGGACGTGAATTTGTTCGGGCCGTCGTCTATGCCTTCGCACCAGAACTCCACGCACATGTCGATGGAACTGTCGCCGAAGCCGCGAAATTCCACGCTGGGTTCGTCGGGCTCCGACAGCACGTCGGGATGTTCCAGCACCGCGTCGCGCACGATCGGGACCAGCGCGTCGAGATCCGTGTCGTAAGAGACGCCGAAATCGACCTCGTAGCGCTGGAGCGGGCTGTCGTGGGTCCAGTTCTCGTAGGCGCTCTCGGTGAAATGCGTGTTGGGCACGATGATGTCCTTGCCGTCGGCGGTGGCGACCGTGGTGGAGCGCATGTCGATCGACTTGATGCGACCGAACACGCCGCCTTCGAGCATGACGAAGTCGCCCACTTTCACCGAGCGGTCGAGCAGGATGATGAGGCCGGAGACGAAGTTGGCCGCGATCGGTTGCAGCCCCAGCCCGACGCCGAGGCCGACCGCGCCGACCGCGACGGCTAGGCCCGATAGCGGGATACCCGCCGCGCCGAAGGCGAGGAAGACGACCGCGGCGAAGACCGCGATCTGAAACAGCTTGGCGAGGATTTCGCGCGCGCCCACATCGAGGCTTTCCTGCGCCCGGATGGCGGTCTGGCCGCGCTGGTTGCCGAGGGACCCGAGCCAGAAGAAAAGCGCCCCGAACAGGGCCAGCCGGATGACGGCCAGCAAGGTGACCGGGCTGTCCTCGCCCAGCGAGACGCCGTCCAGCGCCGCTGTGAGGTCGTCGAAATAGCCCAGCACGAAGAGCAGAGCGAGCGGGACCAGCGTCCAGCTCGCGACCCGCCGCCAGAGCGGATCGTCCACGAAGGCGGCGATGGCGCGGTAGACGAGGAAGACGGTGGCCAGGCTCTGCGCGATGCGGACCAGCCAGTCCTCGCCGAAGGCGGGCATGCCGCGCAGCAGCGCCGCACCCAGCGCCAGCAGGCCGACCAGGATGACCGCGCGCAGGAATCGCCCGGCGCGGAACATCACGTTGCGCGCCTTGTAAAAGGACGCCTCCGGCGCGGGCGCAACGCGCAGCATCGGCACGGCCCGCCGCACGATGGAGGCCAGCACGGGCGCGAGCACCACGGCCAGGGCGACGACCGCCAGCTGCGCCAGGAAGGCCGGGCTCTGCATCCAGATCACGAGCTGGTCCAGCCAGCCCTGGGCGCGAAGCGCAAGCGCGTCGAAATCCATGATCCGTCATCCCCGTCAGTGTCCCGGCCGCTATGGCGCGGCCAGCGAAACGGCGCAAGACGGGCGGAGCGGGCGCGTTGCGGATTCAGTCCCGGTGAAGGCAAAAGAGCTGCTTCCCGTCTCTACATAAAGCTGGATCCCGACTTTCGTCGGGATGAGCGGTGAGAAGAATTCGCGATATGTCCGTTTCCATCTTGCGCTCTCCCCTCATCGGTGAACTCTTGGTCATCCCGCGCTATTCCTGCCGTTCCCGGGCTCGACCCGGGACCCAGGGCGGTCGTGCCGCCCGGTCGATCTCATGCCCTGCCGCTCTGGGCCCCGGATCAAGTCCGGGGGCGGATGAGGTGCGAGCTGTCCGGGTCGGTGTCGCACGGTTGCGGCGTGCGCCGGGGTAAGTGGGTAGGGGCCCCTCGCACACGGCGATTCGTTCTTCCGATGCTGCCGAACCGGTCGGCGGGTCCATTTCCTGCCGACTCGGTAAGCCGATGAGGTCGGGTGATAGGCTTCCCGTCGAAGATTGGTCCGAGAAAGTGATCGGCGCGGAGGGTTGGCGAGAGCGGGTCGAGGTTTTGGCAGGCACCCATTCATTCCGGCTGATCGTGCGCTTGTCTTCCTCTCCAATCGCCCGTCCCCGGCATTTCCAAATCTCGTCCCCGGCATTCATTGCCGGGGTCTGGTCTCGTTGACGACCAAAAGACGAGGGCGGGGAGACACTCTCATCTTGTGAGGAAAGCAGACAGAAGACCCCGGCAATAAATGCCGGGGACGACTCAAGTTTTTCATGTGACTGCATCCGCGCCACCCAATCCCCCCTCCCGCTCATTCCCGCGCACGCGGGAATCCAGGGACTCACCCACATCGAAGTCTTCGCAGGAACTGGATCCCCGCCTGCGCGGGAATGAGCGGATATATGAGAGCCACCTGGATGGCGGGCCTGAGACGGTCTTTTCCCCCAACTGACACGGCGCAGCGTGCCTCCACCCACATCCGCGCTACACATTCCCGTCTCCCGCCCGTAAACACCTCGCGATGAAGAGTAACACCCCCCTGATCGACGGTTTCAAACGGTCTCTGGCCTCGGCGACCAAGGCTATTGCGGCGCGCGAGGATCTGGAGGTTTCCTATGGAGGGGACGTGGCGGGGCTGGTGCGCGACCAGGTCATGCTGCCGAGCCTGCCGCCCGCGCCCAAGCCCGCCCAGATCGCCAAAGCGCGCGGGGAGGCCGACGCGCTGGCCCTGCGCATCGCGCTGCACGACGCAGAGGTCCATAGCGGCAACCTGCCCAAGAGCGGCGCGGCGCGGGCCGTGTTCGAGGCGCTGGAGCAGGCGCGGGTGGAGACGGTCGGCGGGCAGCACCTGTCGGGCCTGGCCGACAATCTCGCCGCCGCCCTGTCCGCGCGGGCGGAGCGCCGCGGGTTCGACCGGGCCGACATCGCAAAGGACGACAATAGTTTCGCCGAAGCCATCGGGCTCTATGCGCGCGAACGGCTGACAGGGCGCGACCTGCCCGCAACGACGAACGGCATCATGGCCGCCTGGCGCGACGAAATCCAGGAACGCAGCCAGGGCCGCATCTCCGCGCTGCTGGACCATATTCACGACCAGGACGCGTTCGGCCGGATGGTCAACGATTTCATCGCCGACCTGACGCTGGACCGCGACGAGGCCGACCCGGAAAGCCAGGACGACCAGGAGGAGGAAAGCCAGCAGGACGAGGACGACCAGGAGCAGGAAGACCAGAGCGCCGACAGCCCCAATGAGGAGCAACCCGGCCAGACCGAAGTGTCCGACGCCGACGCGCTCGAAGACGATAGCGACGAGGCGCAGGACATCGTCGATGCGGAGAACATCGACGGCGAGAGCGACGATAGCGAGCAGACGCCCGACGCCCCCTCCCAGCGCCCGCAGCCGCGCAACAGCCCCGACCCCTACCGCATCTACACCACCAAGCATGATGAAATCGTGCGGGCCGAAGACCTCTGCCCGGTCGAGGAGCTGGACCGGCTGCGCGGCTATCTGGATGGCCACATGGCGGGCCTCAGCTCTGTCATCTCGCGCCTAGCCAACCGGCTGCAACGCCGCCTCCAGGCGCAGCAGCAGCGCAGCTGGACTTTCGACCTAGAAGAAGGGATGCTGGACACGGCCCGTCTGTCCCGCGTCATCATCGATCCGCTCTCGTCTCTCACCTTCAAGGAGGAGAAGGAGACAGATTTCCGCGATACGGTCGTCTCCATCCTGATCGACAATTCCGGCTCCATGCGCGGGCGGCCCATCATGGTCGCCGCCGTCTGCGCCGACATTATGGCGCGCACGCTGGAGCGGTGCGGCGTGAAGGCGGAGATACTCGGCTTCACCACGCGCGCCTGGAAGGGCGGCAAGAGCTTTCAGGACTGGATGGCGGCGGGCAAGCCGCGCGCGCACGAGGCCGGGCCGGGCCGCCTCAATGATCTGCGCCACATCGTCTACAAGCCCGCCGACATGCCGTGGCGCCGCGCCAAGCGGAATATGGGGCTGATGATGCGCGAAGGGCTGCTGAAGGAGAATATCGATGGCGAGGCGCTCGACTGGGCCTATCGCCGCCTCATGGCGCGCCCCGAACAGCGCCGCATCCTCATGGTCATCTCCGACGGCGCGCCGGTGGACGACGCCACCCAAAGCCAGAACCGTACCGGCTTGCTGGAGACGCACTTACGCGAAAAGATCGACATGATCGAAAACCGCTCGGATGTGGAGCTGGTCGCCATCGGCATCGGCCACGACGTGACGCGCTGGTACAGCCGCGCGGTCACGATCATGGATGTGGAGCAGCTGGGCGGAGCGATGACGGAGAAGCTGGCGGAGCTATTCGACAAAGGACGATAGTCTTCGCCAGACCTATGCCATTGACCGCAGGGCGGCGCGCGCAGGCGAAGCCGACGGGGGTCTGCGGTCTCAGCGCGCGTCCCGCGCGCCGAGCGGCAGCGAGGACCTGCCTGCGCTCGATTTGGAACCTCGCCACGATTCCACTGTTTCTTCTCCGAACACCCCTTTCGGAGACCTTCCCATGCTCAAGAACGCCCTGTCCACCCTGACCAAGCTCGACCTGTCCCGCCTGGATGCATCCGATGTGGGGCGGATCGCGGCGATCGTGCGCGATAGCGCGCGGTTCGACACGGGCGTGACCGCGCGGCAGGCGCGACGGCTCGCCAAGCGGGGCGGGACCTATGTCGCGGCGCATCCGAAGCAGGCGGGCCTGTCGCTGGGCGGCGCGGCGCTGCTGGGCCTGGGCGCCTATGCCGCCTACCGCTTCCTCTCCGCGCCAAAGGCGGAAACGATGCTGGATGCGTCGAACGGCGAAGGCGATGCGCCGGACCATCGTCCGAGCGTGACCGAGAAGACGGCCGAAGTCGCGTAGCGGGTCCGTCGAAGCCCGTACCGGGCTGCGCCGAACACTTCCGACGCGGCGGCGCGGTCGGCGGCCCCGACGCGGGTTTTGCGCCAGCGCAAGGCAGCGCAGGGTCTCTGGGAACAGCCTGTTGCACAGGAGGACCCGACCATGACACGCCATTCCCTCGCCGCGCTCTGCCTGCTTGCAGCCTGCACCCCCACCGCCTCCCAACAGGCCGAAGTTGAGCCGCCCGCTGCCGGTACAGCCGTCGCGGCGGCGGCTGCGCCGGCCGATGACGACGCTTTCCTCTATGTCCAGCCGGACGGCAGCTACGAGACCGTGCCGCTGGAAAAGGACGTGATCACGCTCAAAGTGCTGCAGACGACGGTGAAGAACCTGTCGGACTACGACACGGTCGAAGAGGGGCTGGAGCAGAACCTGGCGCATATGAAGGCCATGGCGGACGAGGCGTGCAGCACGGGCAACAAGCCGGACATCCTCCTCTATCACGAGTTCCCGCTGACGGGCTACTCGTCCGGCTCGCGCACGGAGAAGCTGAAATATACGGTGCAGATGCCGGGGCCGGAGACGGACTTCATGGGGGAGATCGCGCGCGAGTGCGATACCTATATCGTGTTCGGCTCCTACGCGACCGACCCGGATTGGCCGGGGCATATTCTGTCGCTCAACGCCGTGATCGATACGGACGGACGATTGGTGGAGCGCTACTGGAAAACGCGCAACATCAAGCGCCTCTATGACGACCGGGAGATCACGACGACGACGATCGAGAGCGTGCGCGACAAGTACCGGGCGATGTACGGCCCGGAAGCCGAGTTTCCCATCGTGCGGACCGAGTTCGGCAACCTCGCCGTGTCCACCGTGCAGTTCGACCCGTTCGTTTTCGCCGCCTATTCCATGCGCGGCGCGGAGATCCTGCTGCGCACGGCCACCCTGTTCGCCGACTATGACGTGATGGCCACGGCGGCGCAGAACAATGTCTATTCCGCCATGGCCAACATCGCCTTCGACATTCCCGGCTACGAGGCGGGCGAATCGATCATCGTGGACAATTGGGGCAAGGTGCTGGCCAAGTCGGACAGTCTGACGGAAGACGACATCATCGAAGCGCAAATCCCCATCGCCGAGTTCCGCGAAGGTCGCCGCATCCCCAACTTCGCCCTCGACGTCACCCTGCCCGTCATCGAGCAATATGTGCAGGAATTCCCGCTGAACCACATGGATGTGGCGCGCGAAGACCTGCCCGAGACCGGCGCGGCCATGAAAGCCCTGATGGAGCGCGCGTCCCGCTTCAATTCGGAGGAAGAGAAGGCGGCGTGGGCGGGGAAGTGACGCCTTACGTGTTGGACCGGATCAATAGGCTTTCGAAGCGGGTGAGCAGGGAGAAGGCAAGCGCCGTGATCAGGCACCATCCTATTATCTTGACGAACACGGCGAAGAGATAGACCCAGCCGTAAAGCATGCCGGCATGGTGGTGTTCATCGTTCCGGCACTCCAGGATCGTCGCGAAGCGATCCGGGTCCACCACCTTCCAATCGGCCTCGATATCCATGTCGATAAAGGGAACGAGACTGTCGAGCGTGAAGAGAAGGCTGTGGAAGTTGTTCTCGGACAGGCGGTTCAACACCGCAACGCAGGACTGGTTGACCCCAACGTCTGCGGATCGGCGCCCATCATTTTCACCGAATGAGAGAGTCGTACCGTTCGCGATTCGACCATCCTGTCCGCCTGTATCGCGCTGGCCGTTATGGGTGTCGGGTCCCCTCTTTGAAAGATTGTGGCCAAGCACGCGCCGCTCCTCGTACAGGTCCACGATGTCGCTGGGCACGATGACGCCGTTCGTCTTCGCCCCGTGGAAGACTAGAGACGCGCCCAAAATGTAGAAAACCGTCAGGACCACGCCCCGAGACGGTTTGAAGCCGTAGCCCATGAAAAAATCGAACGACTTCAACAGCAGCCTGCTGGGAAAGGCCTTGAAGAGTGACAGGGCTTGACGGCGTTTCCTCAGCCGGTCCCGTTCGACGGCGGCAGCCGAGGTATTGCGGTTGGCCGCGCGCAACACGGCCGCCGCGCGGATATAGGGCTCTGTCGGCAGGATATAGTGCTCCGTCCGGCGGGTGTTGAGATGCTCCTGCTGGCAATCCAACCAGAAAATCGCCAACGGTTTGGCCCGGCGTTCGTGCGGACGGATTTTTTCGGACCAATATTGAAGCACGGGAAGAATGATGCAGAACGCGATCATGAGAAAGAGGTTGAGTTCGCCGAATGCCCGGACGAGTCCGGCAAGGACGCCGACCGTGTTCGAGGACAGACAGGTCGTCTCTCCCGCATAGCAGCGGGACGGTTCGTAATCGTTCAGGCCGAACAGGACGTGGCCGAGACCGAACAGCAGAAGCAGGGCCGCCCAGAGGATGGGGCGTGCCTTTTCGTGAACCTTCTCGTTTTCCTCATGCTCCCGTTTCACGCTGTCCTTCGTCCGCGCCAGCGGATAGAGGTGTCCGTGATCGTCGGTCGACTCGTAGCGGAGGTTCCTGACGACCATGAAGCCCGGCATGGGCCACGCCCCGGGATTGTGGGACAGGAACGGACTGCTCAGGCCCCTGAGATTCACGATCGGGTAGGCGTTCGGGTTCCTCCTTGAAACCTTCTCTTCGCCCTCTCTCTCCCCGGGTTTCGGTAAACGGCGCGAGAGAAAGCCTGGCAGGACGACCCTGGCGAAGACGAGGAGTTGGTCCTTGTTCCTCTCGCCCTTCCGACGCTTATCGTTGCGTTGTTCGATGGGCTTGCGGGCGGCGAAGACGCAGTCCGGCGCGAAGATGTAGGTTTGGTTTTCGACCTGCCCCTCCTCGAAGGTGAGATTGGGACCATGCTCCGGATGGAAGGTGAGGAAGGCGCTACCGCCGATCCGGGCAAGATTGAGATCGAAGTCGATGAAGACTTGGCCTTCGGTGTTCCGCAAGGGGTGATGTTCCGTGAATACAGGTCGGCAGAAAGCCATATTGCTGAGGCCCGGATGGCTTCGCGTCTTGTCCTTTAGGTCGAGATCGTAGCAGCGAACGCTTCCGCCGATTTTCGCGGACGTCAAACACAGGCCGTTCAACCCGACGGACTCACGCAAATCCATGTGAAGCCGGATCTCGGCATTCCGGGCGCGTATGCTTTTCTTCCGGCTGGGCTCGTATGTTCTCGATGGATTGAAGACCGTGCCGCGAAAATAGACGGATCCTTCCGTGACGACATTGTCGAGCTTGACGTCGCCGATGATCAGCGTTGGGTTGTATGACGGTAATCCGGAGCCTTTCCGGAAATGCAGGGGCAGCCTTTCCTTAAACACGGTTTCGGACAGTTGGACTGGCGGCGAGTCGGACTCACCGAACCATTTTATGATGGATGATTTAGCGGCGGTTTCGTTTTCGTAGCTGTAGAGTTTCCAAAGTTCGTTCGCCAAATCCTGGAGAATGCTTTTAAGCTGTTTTTCATATTCCTTTATCGTGCGGCTGGGACGAGCGTCGGTGCCGAAATCGACGTCGCCTTTGATGCGGGCGTGATCCAAATCGATCACGTAGTCGGATCTGTAATCGTCCTTTTCAGAGGAAGGCGTGGACAGCCACCGGTCGCCATCCGCCGAAAATATCTTCGCCGCTGCATTATAGCTATTCCTTAGATGAGGATGACGCCGACCGAGGCGTTTCATGGACTTGCGGATGGCGGCGGCTCTTGCGAACATCTCGGGTGATCTGCGGACCTGCTCAGCAGACCGCACGAAGTCCCTAAGTTGACCGAGACCGATGCGCACATCCTTCGCGCTCCTCAGGCGGGATCCATTCAGGCTCAGATTGCCGCTGGCTTGAAGGTGCTTCATGCGGATGCGCCCACTGGTCCTGAGCCCACGCGCGTAGATCGGTCCCCGAACGGTCAGTTGCTCTGCGCGCAGAGCGGACTCGGCGGTGGCCACGTCGCCAACCATGAGGTGCCTCTGGAGGTCCGACTTCCCCCCGATCGCGGTTTCGCTTTCGACACCCTTGCCGAGCCGCTCCCATTTGCGCCTCATGTCCACATCGCAAAATTTGCCGTGTTCCGTCTCGGAGAGGTGGAGCGGACGTTGCGGCTTGTTCAGAGCGTCGGGATGAATCTGGACCGCGATGTTTCTCTCCGCGCCCTGGCTGAGCGATTGGGGGAACTGCGTTTCGATTTCGAGCCAGTCCTCGTGCTCTTTGGCCAAGACCTTTCGCTTCCTCGGGTCTAGGAGTTTTTTCTCCTCATCCTCGATGGAATCGTTCACGGCCGCGACGATGAGATCGAGTGTCTTCAACACGATATATTCGAAATGGGCGAGCGGGCTGCGGAGCAGCGCGTCGTTCAGGTGGAACATGCCACCGATGCGGGCCGCCCTGAGGTTGATGCCGCCGTAGATGCGCGCGCGTTCCATGCGCAGATCGCGCTCAAGCTCCGATTGCGCTAGGTTGAGGATGCCGCGGTCTCGGACGTAGGACGCCCGCGTGGATGTCTCGTTCTCCGGCGACAGGATGGCATCCGTGAAGTCGACCGTGCCTGCGGCCGACAGCCCGCCCAGGTCGATCGCGCTCTCCGCGACCATGCGGCGACACCGCAGCGCTCCGCGCAGCGTCAGGTACATGCCGCTTATGCCATGTTTGACGACGGATCCGGACAGGTCCAGCGTCACCATCTCGCACCGGTCCAGGATCAGGGCTCCGGTGATCACGCAACCGACCAAGCGGAGGGATCCGTTGAAGCCGAGATTCGAAAGGTCCAGATCGCCCTCGATGTGATAGCCGACCAGCTTAAGGGCGAAGGGTTTGCGCCGGACGGGCACGAGGGAAGGCAATGATGGGTCCTTCGGGTCGGCCTCGCCCTTCGCGTCCGCTTGGTCACCGTCCAAGCCGTTCAAGGCTTCTTCGCGGTGGATGAAGGCGATGATGGCCTGCCGGATGACGTCCGCTTCCACCGTTTCCATGCCCTTGGGATGTGTCTTCGCACCCGTGAAGTAGGCCTTGCGCGCGGCGAGGCTCAGTGTTTCGAAGAGGGCGAAATAGCTCGGCGTCCGTCGCGGTTCCTGGAAGTGCGAGCGTGTGATCGGGGGGAGTGCGCCTTCCGGCCGCCCTGGATAGGCCGCCGCGATCGCTGTGTCGAAGCCGGGGGGTCCGAAGGTCTCGAACACGCCGGACAGGCGCTGCCCTTTCGTGATCGCGTCATAGATGCACTGTACGGTCAGCGGGCTGGACGCCCCTCCGTCAGGCCGTGTTCCGTTCGTCATGTCTACCAAGCCCCCGCTCTTGAGGCATGGCTAAGACATGCGGGGCGACGATGACAAGATATTCCAGGATTTTAAAACCAGAGGTTTTGTGCGCGCGGCCCGAAAGCCGGCCGCCTGCCCCTAGAAGGTCGGCATCGACCCCGTGGCGGCCCAGGGGATGAAGAAGGCGAGCGCGACCGACACCGCCAGACCGAATAGCAGGCGCCCGGCATCCTTGGTCACGTCGCGCAGGGCCTCGCCGCGGTCGCGCAGGCCCGCCACATAGGTCACGGCCAGTTCGCGACCCGCGATCAGGCCGAGGAAAACCCAGGTCGTGCTCATCGGGATGTCGTTCATTTCCTTGAAGATCAGCAGGATCACGCCGAACAATATGTCGATCACCGTGCCGACGCGCGGGTCCTGCGTGTTGGTCTTGGCGTTGACGATTTCCTGGATCTTTCCGCCGCGGCGCGAAAATGTGTAGGCCAGCAGGCCGAGCGTGAGCAGGCCACCCCAGAAAACGGTGGAGGCGGCAATGCTCACTTGCGTCTCGCCCGCAACCTCCAGCGTCTGGCGGGGCAGGAAGACGAAGATGTTGGCGAGGTCCTGGGCCAGCCATTGCCACCACAGGAAGGCCGTGGTCATCCACTGGAAGATATACCAGTAGGAGGCGGCGCCCGTATCCTGCGTGTTGGCGATCCAGCGTTCGTAGAAGCGCGAAATCACCGTGTAGATCACGATGCCGGTGCCGAAGGCCACCGCGTAGCCCAGGGCGGATTTGAGCAGCATGTCGCCCAGCAACCCTTCGGTCTCCCGCCCGCCGGTCAGGGCGAACATGGTCAGGACCAGGAAGGTGGTGGAGACAGGAACCGAGGCGCGCGTCAGCAGGATCAGCACGGCGGGCGGGATAATGTGGTACCAACGCACGCCGCCATCCGGATAGGGGATGTTGTTGAGACGGTCGAAGGCGACATCCGTGTCGTAAGCAAAGTAGCCGTAGATCATCACGGAAACGAGGATCGCCCCGGCGAACAACCACAGGATGAACCAGTGCCGGTGCTGGTTGGACCGCAGGAAGGTCCCCAAGGTCTGGATCGCATCGTTGGCGATGACGGAATAGGCGGCCAGGGCGAAGCCGATGACCCCGAACAGTTCGATACCGGGCATGAACAACCTTCCGCACAGCCCGACGGAGCGGACCCGACCAGCCCCGGCGGAGAGGCCGGACAGGCCGTCGATACTCGCTCGCCATGCGACTCGCCAAGTGACAGTTTTGCGACGAATGGCGCCTATGTGGAAAAGTCCTGTGCGCCATGCCGCCCGCCCCTCTTCCTGCCACGCGCATGCCCGTATAGGATCGGGCCATGACCCTGAAGATCGACTATGTGGAGTTTTCGTCCGAGCGGATGGAGGAGACGCAGAGCTTCTTCGCCGACGCCTTCGGCTGGCGCTTCGTCGATTACGGCCCGGACTATCGCGACATCCAGGATGCCGGGCTGGGAGGCGGATTGGAACGGGGCGAGACGCGCGCGCCGCTCGTCGTGCTGAAGTCGGACGATCTGGAAGCCGACCTGGCCCGCATCCGGAAGGCGGGCGCGACTATCAAGCGGGAGATTTTCGACTTTCCGGGCGGGCGGCGGTTCGAATTCCGCGAGCCCGGCGGCACGCTCATGGCCGCCTGGTCGGAAGCGTAGGCGACAGTCCTCCGGACGGCTAGCGCCCGAAATCCTTGTAGTTCTCGTCGTCGGCGGCGGAGCTTTGAAGCTTGATGTAACGCTCGATTCCGATCTGGCGGATCAGGTCGAACTGGGTCTCCAGATAGTCGACATGCTCTTCCTCCTCGGCGAGGATCTTGGCCAGCAGGTCGCGCGTGACGTAGTCCCGCACGCTCTCGCAATAATGGATTGCATCGCGGTAGATCGGGATGGCGATCTCTTCCAGCTTCATGTCGCATTCAAGGATTTCCTCGACGCTTTCGCCGATATGCAGCTTGCCGAGATCCTGCAGGTTGGGCAGGCCGTTCAGGTAAAGGATGCGGTCGATGATTTCGTCGGCGTGGTTCATTTCCTCGATCGATTCGTCATACTCCTTCTTTGCCAGGCGCGTGACGCCCCAATCCTTGAGCATGCGCGCATGGAGGAAATACTGGTTGATGGCGGTCAGTTCGGCCTTCAGGGCACGGTTCAACCAGACGACGACTTCGGGATCTTTCAACATGGGCCAGGCTCTAGAGCCGCCCTTCCCCCGCTGTCAAAGCAAATGGCGGCAGGCGATTTTCATTCGCAGGGAAAAGTGTCGCAGGGTCGCGGTTTTTGCGAGAACGTCTCGCAAATGCAGCGATTTCAGCGGTTTGGACCTATTCGGCAGCGTCCAGCAGCGGGCGCGTGCTGCGCCAGGACCGCAACCGGTCCTCGATATCGTTGCGGCACTGGCCGCACCGGAAACGCGAGCCGCAAGCCCGTTGCACGCAGGCCGCGGTTTCCGCACCCGACGCCGCGGCGGCCTCCACGGCCCTTGTGTTGATATTGTTGCAGATGCAGTGGATCACGGATCCCTGAATAGGCTCTTGCGAATGATTGTCAACACTCTTGCGAATGAATGTCAGTAAAATAGCTTGGGTTAAATCCGCCGCTGCGGCCGGACCCGATGCGGCGCACCCTCCATGACGCCCGAAGACCTCGCGGCGCGACACCCCCGCCTGTTCCACCAGACCGCGCCGGACAGCTGGCCGGCGATCCGCGAACACGGCCTCCTCCCCGCGGCGGAGATGCTGCGCCGCCTGTGCCTGCCGGACGTGCAGATCGAGACGCTGACCCGGTACCGCCGCCCGCACACCATGACCTTCCTCGACACGCCGCTGGGTGTTGTGGAGATCAACGACAACCGACCCCTCTCCCATGCTGCCCTCGCCAAATGCCTCGACGACGGTCTGACGCCGCAGGATTGGTGCGCCATGCTGGCAGAGCGGGTTTTCTTCTGGGCCGACGAGGCGCGCGGCCTGTCGCGCCTGCTTGGCGCCAAGATGAACCGCGACCGGTCGCGCGACGTGCTGGTGATCGACACGCTCTCCTTCGCCCGGGCGAACGCAGACCGGATCGAACTGTCGCCCATCAATAGCGGCTCCACCATCCGCAAACCCGCCCGGCGCGGACTGAGCACTTTCACGCCAATGCGCGACGTGGCGGACTACCGCACGTGGCGCAGCCTTCGGGGCAAGTCGGACACAGTGCTGGAGGTCGTGGTGCCGGGCATGGTGGACGTGGCGGAACATGTGGTCGAGCGGCGACGCTACGCGGGTGGGGCGTACGAGGTGGTGGGGTAGAGGGGCAGCGCGGGCTAGAGCTACAAGCGTTGAAAACTTCACCGTCCCCGGCATTTATTGAGCCTGCACCCGGCTCGATCGGGTGGGGTCTGGGTTCGTCTTGGCCCACAAGAGGACCTGTCCCGGCCCCATCGTCTTGTGGTCTTTCCTGGCATCAGACCCCGGCAATAAATGCCGGAGACGAAGCTCTACTATGAAACTCTCCGCTCATCCCGGCGACAGGACCGCGCCAGCGAGACCTTAGATCCAGTCTGGGACGATGACAGAGACGCATGCAAAGGGTGGGAAAGATGCAAGGGGGTCGCAAGCCATCGACGACCCCCGCTCCAAACACCGTCCCCGGCATTCATTGCCGGGGTCTGTCGGCCCGCTTCCTCACAAGTCGCGTCTTGTGGACAAGCCCTCTCGACCAGGCCCCGGCAATGAATGCCGAGAACGAAGCTCTGTTAAAATTTTCCGCTCATCCCGGCGACAGGACCGCTCCAGCGCGTCCTTGGATCCAGTTTAGGACGACGGAAAAGACGCGGGCACAGGGCCGAGTGTCGGAGAGGGTGAGGATACTCGACCGTTACTCGAATCTGGACGGTATCGCCTCCCTGGACCCCGGCATGTGCCGGGGTGAGCGGCGGAAAGGCAAAGAAGTTTAGCAAGACACCGGTTGGGCTTGCGGCGCGCCGTTCCCCTCGCGCCTCTTTGGGACGCGCGCACTGCGTGCAGGTTTGCGACGGACCGCTTCGCGGTTCTTAAACCCCTATCGGGGACGCAAATCTTTTGGGGCTAGCCTCTAGCGCGGCGGCATGCGCGCGCCCGCATCCGTCCGGATATATTCGCCGTTGATATAGGCATGTTCGATCATGAAACGGACGACATCGGCATATTCGTCCGGCTGGCCGAAGCGGTTGGGGAACTGGACGTGGGCGCGAAGGCTCTCTTTCACTTCGGGCTTCATCTGCTCATAGATCGGCGTTTCGTAAAAGCCGGGCAGGATGGTGTTCACCCGGATGCCTTCGCGGGCGAGGTCGCGCGCCATGGGCAGGGCCATGGACAGTATCCCGCCCTTCGATGCGGCATAGGCGACCTGGCCGATCTGGCCGTCCTGCGCGGCGACCGATGCGGTATTCACGATCACGCCGCGTTCGCCGTCGGGCTGCGTGGGGTCCAAGGCCATCATCCCGGCCGCCGACTTGGACGCGCACAAAAACGACCCGATCAGGTTGATGTTAATGATGCGGATGAAGGCGTCCGGATCGTGGGGGACGATCTCGCCGCTGTCGCGCTTGCGGGCCACCGTCTTGATGCCGCCGCCGATCCCGGCGCAGTTGACCAGAATGCGTTCCTGCCCGATCTGGCCGCGGACAGCCTCGAACCCGGCATCGACGGACGCATTGTCGGCCACGTTCACACGCGCGAACACACCGCCGATCTCTTCGGCCACGCTCTGGCCGCGCTCTTCATTCATGTCGAAGATGCCGACACGCACGCCCGCCTTTGCCAGCATGCGGGCCGTGCCTTCGCCGAGGCCGGACGCGCCGCCCGTAACGATCGCGGCCAGGGGCGAGGCCAAATTGTCGGTATCGAGTTTCATAAGGGAGTCTCCGTCGGGTTTTGCGCGGCGCGGTAGGCCGGGGCGGCGTCCGCCGCAAGGGCGTATGCGTAGTCTATACGAACCAGCGGAGCGTCCACGTGATCTATGTCGTCCAGAACATCGTCCCCATTTTTGCCGCGACGGTGGCCGCTTTCGTGTGGGGCGGGCTTTATTACCGGTTGATCCGGACCCCTTGGCTGCGCGCCGTGGCGCCCAATGCGGAGGCCGCGGAAGACCGGCCGGGGCCGCTCCACTATGCCGGCATCTTCGCGGCTGAGTTCTGGATGGCAGCAATCCTGACGGGCGCGGTGATCCTCGCCCCAACGGACGAGGGCGCGGGTCCGTGGACCATGGCGCTGGGCAGCGCGGTGGTGATCTGGTCGGGCTTCGTGCTGCCCGCCTTTTTCGTCAGTTACCGGTTGGCGGGCCTGCGCAACAGACTGTTCATCTTCGACGCGCTGCACTGGCTGGTCGCCATGATGCTGATCGCGGCCACCGTGCAGGCCATCGGCGTGAGCGGCCCGTCTTAGCCTTCCTCGGTCCGCAGCGCCGACAGCGCCGCGCCGCCTTCACGGGCCGCATTGGCGGCGATGACCGACATGTTGGCGTTGCTTTCCATCACGACCGCGTAGCAGTCCTCGGGCCCAGACAGGCCGGATTGCCGGATGGCCGACAGGATTTCGGCTTCCGAGATGCGCTCGCAGCGCATGGCATCGTGCTGGAACGCCCCCTTGAGCAGCAGCACGGTCGGGCTGGCGACGATGACGGACTCCACGGCCGTGCTGCGGGCCATCCAGCCGGTCAGCTGGCGCTGCATCAACAGCAGCACCGCGATGGCCAGCGTCGCATCCAGCACGGTGACCGAATCGAAGCCGATGCAGGACGCGATGATCGAGCCGATGGCGACGGTGACGATCCAGTCGAAATTGTTCATCTTGGACACGGATCGCTTGCCGTTCAGCCGGATGGCCGCGATCAGCACCGGATACATGATCAGCGCGGAAACCAGCGCGGCGTAAACGCTCTGCCAACCATCGAAGAAGGGTGCCGACCAGTCCATGACTCCGCCCCCTCAGGGACTCTGGTAGGAGGACACGCGAAGGTCCAGCGTATCGGGCGTGGGTTCGTCCTCAAACACCATCTCCAGCAGGGCGCGCTCCCCCTCCCCCATCAGGGGCAGGGTCGTGGAGAGGTTGACCTCCTCGCGGCCCGGCGGCTGGAAAGCGGCGTCCAGCACGACGTTGGTCACCGCTTCGGTCGAATCGTTCGTCACCGTGATCGGCAGGACCCATTCGCCGCCGCGCGGGTCGAGCTCGGACCAGCGTGCATCCACGACGAACTGCGCGGGACGGCTGTCCGTGGAGATGAGCCAGAACAGGTAGCCGATGATGGACAGAAGCGCAGCCAGCGTCAGCGTCCGCGCGATCCAAACCAGGATCGTCGGGGGCGGGTCTTCCGAAAAAGGCCCCTCGGAGTCCCGGCCGGATTCCTTGCCGGAGCCGGCCGACTTGTAGGGTGTTTCCCCCGCCGACATTTTCGTGGATGAACTCATAGAACCAGCCGTCCTGCCGTGCCGCCCAGCGTGGTTGCGTAGCCGACGATGATGATCCACAGGACGGACATTTCCAGCGGCGTGTTGAAATTGAGATAGCCGAACGCCCAAAGCAGCAAAGCCGCGACCGTGAGGCTGACCAGGTAGCAGAACCCGGTCGAGAGCAGCTTGCCCGCCAGCACGCCCTTGGAATTGTTCTTTTTCTGGTGGAAGCGCGCCGTATATTCGATGCCGTAGGAGAGCAGCAGAGAGAAGGCCAGGATCGCCAGACCGTGCTGTGGGCCGATTTCGGCGAGCATTTCCTTGGGCTCGATGGTTGGCACGATATTGAAGGCGAACAGCGTCCCGCCCAGCGCGGTGGCGGTGACCTTCTCGCCGTCCTCGCCCAGCAGCTTGACGGCGATCGCCTCCTCGTCTCCGCTCCCACCCCCGCCGCGCTTGCCGAGCTGGTTGATGGCGAGCGCTGCGCCGAAACTGGTCGGCACGACCATGAGCGCCAGCAGGCAGACCTGCACCGTCAGCGGCGTATCAAGCGTGATGCGCGCCGTGATGCACAGGGTGATGTAGCTGCCCAGCA
>JBCCCX010000031.1:0-17740 GCA_039033275.1 Pseudomonadota bacterium
CTAAAGTTCCTCTCGGCGCAACAGCAGTAGCAAGCTCTCGCACCTGTGCGACTTAAGGCGTGCACTTCTGTTAATTCCTACCGTATCAGAAACTGAAAAGCTTCGGTCGTTGGTGGAATATATCGTGCTCCGGCAAAATCAGGGGAGGTTTGCTCGTTCCCGTAGCTTTCTTGTGATGAACTCCTACCTGTTCATCCTGCGCCTGATCCCGGCTTTTCCCTTCTTCATCGTCAATATCGTGCCCGCCCTGTTCGACGTGCGCCTTCGCAACTATGTGATCAGCACCGCGCTCGGCATCATTCCCGGCAGCCTCGTCTATGCCAGCGTCGGCGCGGGCGTGGGGGCGATTTTCGATGCGGGCGGCGACGTGCAGCTGTCGGGCCTGATGCTCCAACCTGCCGTCATCGGACCCATATTGGGCCTGATCGCCCTCAGCTCGCTCCCTATTCTCTACAAGAAGTTCAAGGGCGCTCCCGCGAAAGCGTGAGGCCCGGAAAAGACCGCCATGACCGCCACCGCTGCATTCGATACCCTGTCCGAGGCCGACACGGCCTCCTCCGCCGCCGAGGCCCCGTTCGCCGGGCGCGAAAAGACCGTCCACGAAGTCGATCTCTGCGTCATCGGCGCGGGCTCCGCCGGCCTCTCCGTCGCCTACGGCGCATCGCATTTGGGTCGGTCGGTCGTGCTGTTCGAGCGCGAGACCATGGGCGGCGATTGCCTGAACACGGGCTGCGTGCCGTCCAAGGCGCTGATCAAGGCCGCCAAGCTGGCGAACGACCGACGCCACGGCAGCGCGTACGGCATCGCGCCGGTCGAACCCGAAATCGACTTCGACGCCGTCAAGGCGCACATTCAGGGCGTGATCGACCAGATCGCCCCGGTGGACTCCGTCGAACGCTATGAGGGTTTCGGGGTCACCGCCATCAAGGAAGACGCCGCTTTCACGGACGAAAAGACGATCGAATCGGAAACCCATATCGTACGCGCCAAGCGCATCGTGGTCGCGGCCGGATCGCGCGCCAACGTCATTCCGATTCCCGGCATGGATACGGTCGACTATCTGACCAACGAGACGATCTTCCAAGTCGACCGCCTGCCGGAGCACCTCATGATCATCGGCTCGGGTCCCATCGGCCTGGAGATGGGCCAGAGCTTCCGCCGCCTGGGCTCCGAAGTCACGATCATCGACATTGCCGAACCGCTGGGCCGCTTCGACCCCGAACATGCCAAAGTGCTGATCGAGCAGCTGGAACGCGAAGGCGTGCAATTCCGCGCCCCGGCCAAGACCCAGTCGGTCAGCCAAGGTGCCGACGGCGCGATTTCCGTCCACTTCGAGGGTGGCGAAACCCTCACCGGCTCGCACCTGCTCATGGCGGCGGGTCGCGCGCCCAACGTCGAAGGGCTAGAACTGGAAAAAGCGGGCGTCAGCTATGATCGCCGCGGCATCGAAACGGACGCCAGCTTGCGCACGTCCAACCCCCGCGTCTATGCCGCCGGCGACATCGCGGCGGGCAAGGGCGGGTTGACCCATGCGGCTGGCTTCCATGCGGGCGCGCTGATCAAGAACCTCTATTTCATGCCGCCGGGACTGGGCGGGCTACTTGCCAAGGCCACCACGAGCCGCATGCCCGCCGTGATCTATACCCAGCCGGAACTGGGCACGATCGGCGCAGGCCATGACGCAGCGGTCAAGACGCTGCATTTCGAGTTCGATGAGAACGACCGCGCCATCGCGGAGCGCCAGACGGCGGGCGGGGTGAAGCTCTACCTCGACGAAAAGTCCAAGCTGATCGGCGCGTCCGTCGTCGGCGAACAGGCGGGCGAACTCATAAACACGATCAGTCTCGCCATGGCGGGCGGCCTTAAGCTCTCCCAGATCACGGCCATGATCAGCCCCTATCCGACCCGGACGGAAGCCGTGAAACGCGCCGCGTCGAGCCACTTCACCGACGCCGTCTTCGGCCCGAAGGCGAAGGCCCTGTCGGGCTTCTGGACGCGGTTCCAGTAGGGCGCTAAGCATGCGGGCGTGCCGAACCGCTACCGCGACACCTACCCGTCCCCGGCGGCGCTCCGGTCCGATGAGGCTCTGCCCGTCCGGGCGGCGGATGCGATCCGGCTCGATTATTTCCGGGCGGAACCCGGCACCATGCCCACGGTCGCCTATGAGGAACACCATATCCTGATCAACCTGTCGGACAGTCCCGTCGACACGGAGAATTTCCGGGACGGCCGAACCTTCCGGTACGGCTTCGCCCGAGACGAGATCGTCGTGACGCCTGCGGGCATCGTCAGTGGATGGCGCTGGCACGAACGCTCCCACGTCGCCGTCATATTGCTAGACGCGTCCGAGATCAGCCGCTTCGCGCGCAAGCATCTGGGCATTTTACTGTCGGAGCGGCAGCTGCGCGACGTGCCCCGGACCACCGATGGGGAAATCGTCGCCACCGCCCGCCTGCTGCTGGATGCGCTCCAACAGCGCCAGACGGGCTACGAGGTCCTGTACGAGGCGCACTCGCGCATTTTCCTCGTCAAGCTGCTGGACCGGTATGGCGAGCGCGCAGCAGATCATGCCTTCAACTCCGACTTTTCCGCCGCACAGTACAAGCGTGTGCTGGACTGCGTGGCGGATCGGTTCGGCGATCGTCTGACCGTGGAGGACCTGGCCGCCGCCTCCGGGCTGTCGACGGCGGCGTTTTCGCGCGAGTTCAAGCGTGTGGTCGGCGAGACACCCTACCGCTTCCTGACGGCCTACCGGATCGAACGCGCGCAGGACGGCTTGGCCGATGTGGACAGACCGATGATCGACATCGCACTCTCCTGCGGCTTTTCCGACCAAGCCCACTTCTCCCGAACCTTCAAGTCGGTCACGGGCGAGACGCCCAGCGCCTACAGAAAATCCCTCGCCGGGTAGGAATCTTCAAAACTCCACAGCGTATCTTTCAAGAGACCACCCGCCGTCTCCGCCATATTCGAGTTATCGAAAAAAGGAGACTGACATGACCAAATCACTCAAGACGCTCGCACTGGCCGGTACGGCCGCGTTCTCGCTCGCAACCGCTGCCGACGCGGCCACCCACCAGCGCGTCGTCTTCGAAAGCGCGGGCGAACGCCTCGTCGGCGACCTCTATTTGCCCGACGACTACGAGGCGGGCGACACGCTGCCGGCTATCGTGGTCACGGGGGCTTGGACCACCGTGAAAGAGCAAATGCCCGCCCGCTACGCCTCCGAGATGGCCGACCGCGGCTATGCCGCGCTAGCCTTCGACTTCCGGGGCTGGGGCCAGAGCGAAGGCGGGGTGCGCCAGCTCGAGGATCCGGAGCGCAAGACACAGGATATCGTCGCGGCCGCCCGCTTCCTGGCGACCCGCGCCGAAGTCGACCCCAGACGAATGGGCGGTCTCGGCATCTGCGCTTCCGCCGGATATATGACCGACGCCGTGGCGCGCAGCCCGCAACTTGGCTCGCTGGCCCTCGTCGCACCCTGGATGCACGATGCCGACATTGTGGAGACGGTCTATGGCGGCCCCGAATCCGTGCAGCGCCTGATCGAGACGGGCCGCGCGGCGGCTGCCTCCGGCGAGCCCCGGATGATCGAGGCGGCCTCTTCCACCAATGAGGACGCGCTGATGTACCAGGCGCCCTATTATGTGGACGCGGCGCGCGGGGCGATCCCGGAATATGTCAACCGGTTCAACCTCGCCTCCTGGGAGCCGTGGCTGACCTATGATGCGGTCCGGCTGGCCGACGACATTTCCGGCACGCCCGTGACGATCGTCCATTCCGAAGCCGCCGCCATTCCGCAGGGTGCCCGCGCCTTCTTCGAGCGGATAGACGGCCCGAAATCCGAACTGTGGCTCGACGGCGTCACCCAGATGGATTTCTACGACGCCGCCGAGCCCGTGCGGATCAGCGCCGACCGCGTGGTCGCGCACTTCGCGGACACGCTGAACGCGGAGGCGAACTGATGGGACGCACTCTGCTTCTGGGGGCTGCTTGCCTCTTTCCCGCCGCGGCGTCAGCCGACCCGGTCGCCGAGCGCGCCAAGGTGGAAACGATCGTCGAATCGGTCGCCGTCCTGGCCGACCGGGGTGAGTTCGATGCGCTCGCCCGCTTGTTCGACGACGAAATCACGGTGGATTATGAAAGCCTGTCCGGCAGCCCGGCGGACGTCCGCAGCCCGTCCGGCCTGATGTCCGATTGGGCCGCGCTTCTGCCCGGCTTCGACGCGACGCGCCACGATCTGAGCGACGTTGCCGCCCTTGTGGAAGGCTCCGTCGCTACCGCTTCGGCCGACGTCACGGCAACGCACTGGATCGGCGCGGACAGCTGGGCCGTAGACGGCCGCTACGACTACGCGCTGGAACGCGGCGCGGAAGGCTGGCGGATCACGGCCATGACCTTCACGCTGGAGGAGGAACGCGGCGACCGCGCCCTGACAGCCCGGGCGTTGCAGGCCGCCGGGGCAGATCCCGCGCCCTATCTGCGTCGTGCCCGCGCCCGGACCGTAGTCAGGCAATTCCTGCAGGGGCTTGAAACCCTCAACATGGAAGCGGTGAATGCGGTCTGGGCCGAAGACGCAGTGCTAGAGATGCCATTCGCGCCGCGCGGCGTCGGCTTTCCGGACCGGGTCGTTGGCAAGGACGCGTTGATCCGTCAATATGCGGCTTGGCCCGATACCGCCATCGACCCGGACTATACATCAGGGTTGCGATTCCTGCCCACGGTCGATCCCGACACGGTCGTCGCGGAATTTCGCGGACGCGTCACGATCCGCCCGACCGGACGGTTCTACGACCAGCGCTATATTGGCGTATTCCACATTGACGAAGACGGAAAGATCGCACTGTTCCGCGAATATTTCGACCCGACAGTCTTTACGGAGGCGTTCGGTCTGGCCGGGACAGGCGAGGACTAGCCCCTGACATGAAACTTTAATGTTTTGCGCCGGGTCCCGCGCTATAACGGCTCCATGTCCGCCGACACCGCACATGCGACGCGCCCCATCCTGTCTTACGCGTTTGCGCGCCAGCACGGCGTCCTGGCCGTGCCGGGCGAGGATGGGCGGTACACGCTGGCGCACCGGGCGCAGGCGTCTCGCGACGCGCTGATCGAGGCCCGCCGCGTGATCGGGCGGCCCGTGTTGCGCGAGGCGCTCACGCCCGAAGCGTTCGAGCAGCGCCTCTCCGGCCTCTACGCCCAGGCCGACCTGGCTGGCGCGTCTGAAGACGCGCTTGGCGCGCCGCAGGACCTCTCGGCGCTGGCGGACGGGCTGCCGCAGACGTCGGACCTGCTGGACAGTTCCGACGACGCGCCGATCATCCGGTTGATCAACGGCATCTTGCAGGAGGCGATCCGGGCGCGCGCGTCGGACATCCATATCGAGCCTTATGAGGAGCGGCTGGCCGTGCGCTTCCGCGTGGACGGCACCCTGTCCGAAGCCTTGTCCCTGCCCGCGCGCCTCGCCCCGGCTCTGACGTCCCGGGTAAAAGTGATGAGCCGGCTCGACATCGCGCAGAAGCGCATCCCGCAGGACGGGCGCTTCTCGCTCAATCTTGGCGAACGCTCCATCGACCTGCGCGTCTCCACCCTGCCGTCGCGCCATGGAGAGCGGGTGGTGATGCGGATCCTGGAGAAGGACAATCAGCGCATGGCGCTGGAAGAACTCGGCATGGACCCGGCGGTGGAAGCCGCCTTCGCAAACGCTCTCGCGCGTCCCAACGGGATCATCCTCGTCACCGGCCCCACCGGCTCGGGCAAGGCGACCTCGCTCTATGCCGCCCTGTCGCGTCTCAACGACGGGTCGCGCAACATCCTCACGGTCGAGGACCCGGTCGAATACGCGCTGGACGGGATCGGCCAGACCCAGGTGAATGCGGCCGTGGGCATGAGCTTCGCGGCCGGCCTGCGCGCCATCCTGCGCCAGGACCCGGACGTGGTCATGGTCGGCGAGATTCGGGATCCGGAAACAGCGGAGATCGCGGTGCAGGCCAGTCTCACCGGCCACCTCGTCCTGTCCACCGTCCACACCAATTCGGCCATCGCGTCCGTCGCTCGCCTGCGCGACATGGGGGTGGAGCCCTTCCTGCTATCCTCCACCCTGACCGCGCTGGTCGCGCAGCGCCTGGTGCGCAGGCTCTGCGACAACTGCAAACAACCCTACACGCCCACGGCGGCCGAAGCGGCGGAACTCGGCCTCCAGGCCGACAGGGCCGCCACCTTCTACAAACCGGTCGGCTGTCCGACCTGCTCCGGGGTCGGCTATGCGGGGCGGCTCGGCCTCTATGAAATCGTGCCGATGGACGAGACCTTGCGCGGCATGATCCATTCCGGCGCGACGGAAGGGGAGATGGCCGCCCACGCCTTCGCCGACCGCAAGACCTTGTTGGCCGACGGGGCGGAAAAGGTGTTGGCGGGGCTGACGAGTTCCGACGAGGTGCTACGGGTTTGCCGGACGGATGAGGGGTGAGGGTGACAGCTGTGGGAGATCCTTTTGGGCTCACGCCGAAAGTTTCCCTTCGCGCCCCTTCGGGACGCGCGCGCTTGCGCGCAGGTTTGCGACGAACGGCTTCGCCGTTCTTAGACCCGCACGCGGGACGCAAACCTATTGGGCTGGAGTAGGGCCGTGGACGCCTTCGACTATTCCGCGCTGGATAGTGCCGGTGCGCGGCGCAAGGGCACGCTCATGGCGGGGTCTGCACGCGCGGCTCGGGACCAGCTGCGCGCGCGGCGGCTCACCCCGGTCGAGATCAAGCCGTCCCGGACCAAGACGGCGGCGGGCGGCGAGGCGCGCCGGGCCGGATCGGGCCGCATAAAGCGCACCCAGATCACGCGCGCGGCGCGGCAGCTGGCCATTCTCATCTCTGCCTCCACACCGGTCGAGGAAGCGCTGCGCATCACCGCGCTGCAATTCGAGACGTCGCGCCTGCGGGGTGTCCTGCTGGATGCGCGCGCCCGCGTCATGGAAGGCGCGCGCCTGTCCGAAGCGCTGGCGGGCCATCCCTCCGTCTTCGACCCGCTGACGACCGCCATGGTCGCGGCCGGGGAGACGGCCGGCCAGCTCGGGCCCGTGTTGGAACGCCGCGCCGACGACATGGAGGCCGCCGACGCCGTGCGGCGCAAAGTGCTGGGCGCGACCGTCTATCCGGTCCTCCTGCTGGTTATCGCGCTGATCGTGACGACCATCCTGCTGACGCTGGTCGTGCCGAAAGTGGCCGAGCAGTTCGTGGTGCTGGGCGAGGAGCTGCCGCCATTGACACGCGGCACCATCGCGGCGTCGGAATTCCTGCAGGCGCACTGGCTGCCGATCGTCGCCGTGGCCGCGGGCGCGTGGCTGCTCTTCACGCTCTGGCGCCGGACGGAGGGTGGGCGGCTGCGCTGGGATGCGTTCCGGCTGCGCTTGCCGGTAGTCGGCCGGATCGTAAGAAACCTGGAAGCCGCGCGGTTCTCGCGCACCATTGCGGGGCTGATCTCGGCTGGAACGCCCGCATTGGCGGCCATGGAAACAGCGCGCCACACGCTGCGCAACACGGTCATGCGCAACGCCGTGGGCGACGCGACCGCGCGCGTGCGCGAAGGCGCGCCCGTCAGCGCGGCGCTGAAAACGACGGGCGTGTTTCCGCCCCTGGTCGTGCAGATGGTGCTGGGCGGCGAGGCGTCGGGCCAGACGGGCGAGATGTTCGCCAAGTCGGCCGACTATCTGGAAGGCGAATTCGAGGCGGCGACGCAGGTCTTCCTCAGCCTCCTGGAACCGCTCATCATCATCGTGCTGGGCGGGATCGTGCTGTTGATCGCAGCCGCCATCTTCCTGCCCATTCTGCAACTCAACACGCTGAGCTTTTAGGGGAACCGATCTTGAAACCTATGCAAACAGAGCAAACCGACCATTCCGTCCCGCGAACCGCCGAGGACGGCTTCACCCTGACCGAAGTGCTGGTCACAATGGCGATCATCGGCCTGCTCGCGACCGGGGTCGTGCTGGCCGTGCTGCCACGGCTGGGCGATGCGTCCGTGACCAAGGCGCGCGCCGATATCGCCTCCTACGAAACCGCGCTGGAATTCTTCCGGCTCGATCATTTCCGCTATCCGGACGAACAGGCCGGGCTAGAGGCGCTGGTCGAGGCCCCGGCCGGCGTGGACGCGGCGAAATATCCGGAAGAAGGCTATATCCAGCAGCTACGCGACGACCCGTGGGGCAATGCTTACGTCTACCGCAATCCGGGCGAGTTCGGACCATTCGACATTCTGAGCTACGGCGCGGACGGGGCCGAAGGCGGGGAAGGGGCTGATGCCGACATTGGGAACTGGCAGTAGGCGGACCTCCGAGCACGGCTTCAGCCTGGTCGAGCTGCTGGCCGTGTTGGCGATCCTGTCGCTGATGGTGGGCGCGGTCGTGCTCAACCTACCGGAAAGCCGCCGCGCGACGGACCGCGACAGCGAGGCGATGGCCGCGCAGATGTCGCGCTTCGTGGATGCGGGCGCACTTGCGGGCGATGTGCGGGCCATCGGGTTCGGCGAAAGCGGCGTGGCCCTGTTCCGCCATGACGGTCACGCGTGGCGGCGGGAGGCCGAGCGGCCCTGGCCCGGCGAAGCGCGGATCCGGGTGGAACGGGACGGCGCGCGCGCCGACCTGCCGCCGGCCGCCCGCCCCGAACTGCTGTTCGAGCCCTTCGGCGCTGTCCCCGATTTCGCCCTGGTGATGCGTGCGGCGGATGCGGACTATGTGGTGACGACGGACGATGAGGGCCGAATCGTGCGTGTGGTGGAACGGTGAGATGAGGCAGGACGGCTTCACTCTGGTCGAGGTGCTGGTCAGCCTCGCCATCTTCAGCCTCGCCATTGTCGGGCTGAACCGCTCGGCCACGCTGGCCGTGTCGGGCACGTCGAGCCTGCAGGCGAGAATCCATGCCGGCTTCGTGGCCGACAATGCCGTCGTCTTGGCGCGGCTAGAGCCGCTGCGGGACGGGACGGAGCGCGCGCAGGCCGTCTCGGGCGGCATGGAATTCGACGTGGTGGTCGAGACCGCGCGGACCGAGCAGGCAGACTTCCACGAAATGATCGTGCGCGTGAGCGCCCGCGACACGGACCGCGTCCTGTCGGAGCGCCGCGCCTTCCGCTATGCCGGACGCTCGCCCGGCGGGGTGACGACCGAAACGGGCGGGGGCGAAGAATGAGCGCGCGCCCCATCCATCCGACGTCTTCCGCCTGTGCCGATGCCGGCTTCACCCTCGTGGAGGTCCTGGTCTCCATGCTGGTCTTCTCGCTCATCAGCGTGGGGGCGCTGATCGCCCTGTCCACCACGCTGGACGCGCGCGAGGCGGCGCAGTCCCGCATCGAAGCGGTGGAGCGGCTGGCCGCGATGCGGCGCGTCATGGCCGACGATTTCGCCGCCATGACCGACCGCGAGAGCCGCGACGGTCTGGGCGGGTTCATCGATCCGGGACGGCAGCTCGTGCGTCCCGGCACGGTTTCGCTGACCCGCCGGGCGCGCCCCAATCCGGACGGGGCCTTGGCGCGTGGCGATCTGTTGCGCGTGTTCTGGCGGGTGGAAAGCGGGCAGCTGATCCGCTCCTTCCTGCCGCATGAGAACCCGGCGAGCGTGGCCGACCCCGTCGATCGCATTGTGCTGGACGGCGTACGCGCCATGCAGGTCGAGCCGCTGTTCCGCGACGATGGCCGGCCCCCGCGCCTGCCGTCCGCAACGGTCGATCTCGGCCGTGCGGACGCCGTGTCCGTCACCCTTATCCATGCGGACGGCGAAACCACCCGGCACGTTTTCGAGGTCACCCGTGCTTGAGGCGCGCGAAGAGGGCACGGTCCTGCTCAGCACGCTGCTCGTGCTCAGTCTGATGAGCGCGGTTGCGCTGGCCCTGCTCTCGACCCTGCGCCTGTCGGTCGCCCGCGCGGCCGAACTCGACGCCATCGCCCAGGCCGACCTCTACGCACAGGGCGCGCAGGACTTCGTACAAAGCCAGCTGGACCAGATCGCGGGCACGGATCCTGTCTTGCTGAACGCCCGGCTGCGCGAATCCGAAGTCGTCCTTCTGCCGTTCGAGAACGGCCAGATCGCGCTCACCTTGTCCGACGGAACGCACTGCCTCCGTCTCAGCGCGCTGTCGGGCTCCAACGGCGTCGGGCTTTCGGCCGGAGAGCTGCGCCTTGCCGCACTGGTGGAAGCGGTGGGCGCGGATGCGATACGGGCTCGGCGCGTCGCGGCGGCGGCCACCGACTGGGTGGACCGCGACGGCCAGCCCCGGCCGGACGGGGCGGAGGACGGGGCCTATATGGCGCGCCGCCCGGTCGCCTACCGCACGGCCAACGTGCCGATGCAATCCGTCACGGAACTTCGCGCCGTGGAGGGCATGGACGAAACGCTGTTCCGCGAACTCCTGCCGCATGTCTGCATCGGACGCCCCGGCGTGACCAGCCGGTTCAACATCAATAGCGCGCAGGCTCGTCACGCGCCCGTCCTGGCCGCGCTGCTGGGCGGCGGGCGGGATGCGGAACGCATCGCCACAGAGCTGATCGCGGCGCGGCCCGCCGATGGGTACAGCAAGGAGAGCCTCGCCGTCGCCCCGGTGCTGGAGGGCTACGAGAATGCAGCCTTTGATCCGGGCGCCATCACGTTTTCGCCGCAGCGCGTCGTGGCCGAAGTCGCCGTGCGTTTCGGACCTGTGGAGCGATTGCGCCTGCTGGCCTATGAAACGCAAGACGGGGAAGGGCTGGACAGCGGTCGTCCGGTGCTTTCATACCGCAGCTGGGGACCGGAGGAGTTTCCATCCCTCGCCTGGGCGCGCCGCGCCAAGGCTGCCGATCCCGCCGCCGACCCTGCTACAGACCCTCGGGAGACCCGTTCGCCGTGACAGACGCTCTGCTGATATGGCCCGCCGAGCCAGACGGGGAAGCCCTGCTGCTGCGCCGCGACGGGACCGCGCGCCGCGGAACGTTGGAAGCGCTGGCGGCCGATGCGGGGCCGAATATCTCCGCCATCCTGCCGGGCCAGCAGGTCCGTAGCTTCCTGACCGACGTGCCGGACAAGGTGCGCGGGGCAGATAGAACCCGCGTAGCGCGCTTCGCCCATGAGGACCGGATCGCCGCACCGCTCGACACGTTGCATGTCGTGGTCGGAGCAGGCGATCCCGCGCCCACGCTGATGGTCGCGCGGGCCGACATGGACGCCGTGCTGGCCGTGAGCGATTCCGTGCACATCTATGCGGACTTCGACGCGCTCGGCGGCCTTGGATCCGATACGGAATCCGGCCCTGTGCGGCTGCTGGGCCGTGTCGTCACGCCCGGATTGCCGGGCGAGGCGGTGGATGCGGACTGGTCGGACGTGCCGGGACGCGTGCTGGACGACGCGTCGCTGGCGCGCGCGCTGTTTTCACACCTCGATGCGAACGGGGCGCTCGACCTGCGCACCGGTCCCTACCGGCGCCGACTGCAATGGCAGGCCGGGCCATGGGGCCGCGTTGCGGCCGGGCTGCTGGCCTGCGCCGCCTTGGGAACGGTCCTGTCGCTCGCCGATGCCCGCGCGACCCAGGCTCAGGCGGACGCGCTGGGCGAGCGGGCCCGTGCCCTCTACACGCAGGCCACTGGAGAGGCCGCGCCCGCCAATATCGCCCGGGCGGTGCGCCGCACGGCCCCGGCGGATGCCGACCCGGGCGCCTTCCTCGCTTTGTCCGACGCGCTGTTCGGTGCCCTGTCCGAGCATCCCGGGATCCGGATCGAAAGGCTGTCCTTCGATGGGTCGGAAAACGCGCTCCGTCTGCGCCTCGTCTATCCCGACTTCGAAGCGGCCGGCGCACTTGAACGCAGCGTGGCGGCCCGCGGTGCCGCTTTCGCCACGGGCGGCGTGCGCGAACAGAATGGCCGCTATGTCGGTGATGCCGCCTTCCAGCTGGAGGGCACGACATGATACGGGCCGTGACGGAGTGGTGGGCGATGCGCGAGCCGCGAGAGCGCGTGCTGCTCGCCGTGCTGGGCGGGCTGGCCCTCGTCTTCCTGTTGGTTTTCGCGCTGCTGCTGCCGCTCCAGGACGCGCGCGCGCGCGCCTCGGCCGAGCTGGACCGCGCGCGGGCCGATCTCGTCGCCGCGTCGCGCCTTTCCCCAGCCGTGGACCCCAGTTCTCGCGCGCCGTTCGACCGTGCCGTCCTCGTCAATATCGCCCGCGCTGCCGATATTCGCCTGACGCGGGTGCAGCCGGGACAGGACGGCAGCCTGTCCGTCTGGATCGACGACGCCCAGACGCTGGCACTCTACGGCTTTTTCGAAGACCTGCTGACGGACTACACCGCATCGATGGACAGCGTCATTGTCAGTTCCGACGCCAATGGGCGGCTGAGCGCGCAATTCGTGGTGCGGTGAGCGTTTCAATTTTCGCTCCAGTGGAGCGAAAATAGCGAGCCGCCGCGAACGAAAGTGAGCGGAGCAGGGGCTAGGTTGGAGGCGACGTCGTTTTCCCCTGGCGCGGGAGTCTGCTACGCGCCGGATGAACCCGGCGCTTCACGGCGCGACGGCAAACCGGTCCACCGGACCGATTTGCACGTCACGCATACTTCTCGCCCAGATAGACCCGCCGCACATCCTTGTTGGCGCGGATCTCTTCCGGCGTGCCCTCGAACAACGCTTCGCCCTGAAACAGGATGGAGGCGCGGTCCACAATGTCGAGCGTTTCGCGCACCCGGTGGTCCGTAATGAGAATGCCGATGCCGCGCTGTTTTAGGTAGAGCACGAGCTCGGAAATGTCGGCGATCGCGATCGGGTCGATGCCGGTGAAGGGCTCGTCGAGCAGGATGAAGCTGGGCCGGGAGGCCAGCGCGCGGGCGATCTCCACCCGGCGCCGCTCCCCGCCTGACAGGGCGAGGGCGGGCGACTTTCGAATGTGGCCGATATTCAGCTCGTCGAGCAGCGCGTCGACATTGTCGTCCCACTTGCTCTTGTCCTTTTCCGTCAGCTGCACGACGGCTTTGATGTTTTCCTCGACAGAGAGGCCGCGGAAAATGCTCTGCTCCTGCGGCAGGTAGCCCACGCCGAGGCGCGCGCGCTGGTACATGGGCAGGCCGGTAATGTCCTCCCCGTCCAGCGTGATGGAGCCGCGGTCCGCCTCGATCAGGCCCATGATCATGTAGAAGCTGGTCGTCTTGCCCGCGCCGTTCGGGCCCATCAGGGCCACGACCTCGCCGCGCTGCACGGTCAGGGTGATGTCCTTGACGACCACGCGGCCCCGGTACGCCTTGCCGATATTGTTCGCCGCCAGCCCGGTCGCGGGCGGGGCAACCGTCGCGGGCGTACGGTCCGTCCCGCCCTGCGCGTCCAGAGAGGCATTGGGCGCATGCGGGGAACTGTCCATCGGCGGGTTCCGGCTGGGGTCTGGCAAAGTGTCGGTCACGCGGGAGATATGGTCCGGCCTAGCTGGAGGCCGCGTCGCCCGTATCGGGCGTGTTCTTTATCAGGATGGCGACCCGCCGCTGCGGCCCGCAACGGCGGCCCTCGCAGTCGGCCACGACGCGGGCCGTGCGCGTGGCCAGCTCGTAGATGAGCCGCGTGCCGCGCACGACGCTGTCTTCCTGGGTCAGCACGACATCGCCCGTGACCACGAACGTGTCCTCGGCCGCCGTGTAGACGCCCTGCTCCCCGCGCACTTCCTGGTCCGGCGTGATGTAGAAGAAGTTCCCCGTCGCCACGATCCGCTCGATATCGCCGGCGCCCGTGCCGACGGAGGGCGTGCCGCCCGCACCGTCCTGCTTGGAATAGATCACCATGCGGTCGGCGAGGATGCGCACGCCGTCCTGGCGGGCGTCGACCTGCCCTGTGAGCGTCGTCACGCCCTTGGAGCTCTCGGCGTCGTCGGCATAGAGCTCGATGTTGCCGCCGGCCGCACCCGCGAACTGCGCCGCCGCCGGTGCGGAGAGGGCAGAGGCACATAAAGTCAGCAACGCCGACAGGGCGAGGATCGGTTTTGCGCGTGCGGTCGTCTTTGCGCGTGCGGTCATGGACGTGCCCCTAATTGCCGAGCGTGATGCGCGTGCGGCGGTTCGTGTCGCAGTCGCGGCCCTGGCACTGGCCGGAAAAGCGTATGGTCTCGCTCACTGTGTCATAGACGAGGCGGTCGGTCGAGACCGTGTTGCCGTCCGGCTGCGCCACGCGCACGTCGCCCGTCACCGTCATCATCGACTTGTCGCGCTCATAGACGCCCCGGTCGCCGGTCACGTCGTTGGCGTCGGATGTATAGCGGAAATCGCCCGTCGCGACGATCTCGCGCACCGCGCCCAGCCGGATCGACCCGGCCGCCTCCACGGTGGCCTTGTCGCGCAATATGGTCATCTCGTTGGACAGAAGGGTCGAATCGTCCTGCCGGACGACGACGTCCCCGGTGAGGTCGGTCGTGCCGTCGCGGTATGTGGCGCGTTGGGCGGCGATCCGGATCGGTCCGTCGCCGTCGAAGCCGAAGGCCGGCCGTGCGGGCGCTTCGCCGCCGGCCTCGGCCTGCGGGGTCGCAGGGGCCGGGTCGGAATCCCGGTTGATGATCCCGCTCATGCCGCCGTCGAAGACGAACACCTCGTAATTATCCGTGATCTCGTAGGCATTGCCCTCGACCGATCCGAAGTTTCCGGTGCAGCGGATCGGCGCGTCGCCGATGATGCGTTTCTCGCGCGGGTAGATGCGCGCATGGGTGGTGGTGCAGCGGTAGCCGTCATCGGTCTCCAGCACCACGTTCTGGCGCTTGGCTTCCGGCAGGTTCATGTCCGTGCGCAGGTCCAGGATTTTGTTGACGTCGTCATAAAGGCCCGTATCGGCCTCCACGAAGCTGCTGGCCGCGCCGGTGGCGCGAACGAATTCCAGCACGGGCCGGACGAGCGCGACCTCCGTGCGGTTCTCCAGCTGGCGCGTCGCCGTCTCCGACGTGAGGTAGAAGGGCAGGCTGTCCGACGTGCGCCCGCTATAGCGCGGCTTGATCATGCGCACCGACGTGTCGGGATGGTCCTCGATCACCACCTCGCTGCCTTGCGTGGCGAAATAGTAGGCCAGCAGCGCCACCAGCGCGATGGAGGCCCCGATCAGCATGCGGCGCAGGAAGGCGATGCGCCGCGTGTGGATGCGCGCCGCCTCCAGCGTCAGCGTGCGCTTGGGCTCCCACAGCCCGAGCGCGTCGCTCGCGGCATGGGACCGGCTCGGTATGTCGGGTCGCAGCGTGTCGGCCATGAGGCGGCCCTATACAGTCACGCGCCCGCCTTGGGTAGGCCCGCGCCGCACGCATGAGGGGTTTGTAAGCTCGCCCTTGCGCTCACGCCCAGCGGCCACGCGCAATTTGCTTGTCCACAGGAGGATTCGAAAAAGGGAAAATATTCCTTCCCTTTCATGTTCACTTTATGTTCTAGTCGGCCTGCCGCCCGGCGGGCGGCGTGCCCGCGCGACCGGATTGGGCCCGGCGCATGGGCTGTGGACGACCCGAAGGACGGATGAACAACCGTGCGCAAGCCCGAAACGATCGAACATCTCTATCTGGACTTCGACAGCTTCTTCGCCAGCTGCGAGCAGCAACGGCGCCCCGAACTGCGCGGCCGGCCCGTGGGGATCACGCCGACGACCGGCAACAGCGAAATGGGATTCGGCGGGGTCATCGCGGCGTCCAAGGAAGCCAAGGCGGCGGGCATAGGCGGTGTCTTCAGCCGCCGCGACGCGCTGCGCATCTGCCCCGACATGGTGTTCGTGGACCAGGACCCGTATTTCTACCGGGAGATGCATCACCGCGCGCAGGCCTCGATCAAGACGGTCCTGCCCATTCAGAAGGTGATGTCGATCGACGAGATGTCCTGCCGTCTGGGGCCGGAGCATATCCGCGATCCGCTGGGATGCGCGCGGGCCATCAAGCAGGCGCTGGCGGAAGGGATCGGACCGTTCGTCACGGCCTCCATCGGCTTCGCGGCCAACGGACACCTCGCCAAGATGGCCTGCAAGGAGGAGAAACCGGACGGGGCGACCGTCTGGCGGCCCGAAGACCTGCCGGGCGCGATCCTGCACATACCGCTCGGCGGCGTGCCGGGCATTGGGGAGGGGATGAAACGCAGGCTGGCGGAGGCGGGACTGACCGATATGGCCGGGCTGCTGGATACGTCGCCCAAGCAGCTGCGGCGCATCTGGGGTAATGTGGCGGGGGAGCGTTTCTGGCAAGCCCTGCACGGCTACGAGGTCATCACCCAGAAGAGCAAGCGTTCCATGATCGGTCACGGGCGGGTGCTGCCGTCCAAGTGGCGCGGTCTGGACGAACCCTATGGCTGCGCGCGCATGTTGCTGACTAAGGCGGCCCGTCGGCTGCGGCGCGAGGGGCTACGCGCCGATACGCTCTACGTGTCCCTGAAAATCCGGGTGCGTCCGGGCGAGGAGCCTCGCCGCTGGGCGAACACGACCGACCTGCACGGCGCGAATGACGACCGGACCTGCCTGAAGGGGCTGGACCGCATCTGGCAGCCCCTGGCCGAGCGCCTGTCCCGCCTGCCCCCCGTCAACATCGCCCATGTCATGGTCAGTTTCTCCGGACTGGTGCCGGACGGCGAACGACAGCTCGACCTGTGGGCGACGGACGGGGCCGAACGCCGGCGCTGGGAAGCGGTCACGGACGTGATCGACCGCATCAATAGCCGCGCCAACGCCTCCATGCTGACCGTGGGGCCGTGGGTCGAGCCGCCCGGCGGGAATGCGGGCGGCAAGATCGCCTTCACCCGCGTGCCGCAATTGGAGGATTTCTGGTGAGCTGGAAGACCCGCCTCCAACTCTCCGACCTGCATCCGCCGGAACGGATCGAGATGGTCTGCCCGTCCTGCCGCCACGTCACCCGGATCTATCCGGGCGATCCGCTGATCGACCGTTACGGCCACCTCTATCTGGATGAGTTGGAAGCCCGCGCCCGGTGCCGACGCACCGCGCTCAAGGGCAGGGGCGGCGGCTGCGCGGGGCCGATGTCCTTGCTGCTCTGCAGCCATGAGGAAACCCACGCCTTCCAGGCTGGGATCGCGTGAGGCTCAATCCGCCCGCCGCATCCGGTGGCTGAAGATGTCCACATCGTCCCAGCCCATCAGGTCGAGGCGGCAGCGCGTGTTCAGGAAGTCGAAGCACCCTTGCGCCACGTCTAGCCGGCCTTCGCGGATCAGGCGCGCGGTCAGGATGGTGCGCAAGCGGTGCAGGTGCAGCACGTCGGAGGCGGCATATTCGAGCTGCGCATCGGTCAGTTCGTCGGCGGCCCAGTCGCTGCTCTGCTGCTGCTTGGACAGGTCCACGCCCAGCAATTCCTTGCAGAGGTCCTTCAGCCCGTGCCGGTCCGTGTAGGTCCGCACGAGGCCCGACGCGATCTTGGTGCAGAAGATGCCGTGCGTGTCCACGCCCAGATCGCGCTGCATGATGGCGACATCGAAGCGGGCGAAGTGGAAGATCTTGGTGCAGTCGCCGTCCGTCAAAAGCGCCTTCAGGTTCGGCGCGTCATAGGCGTTCCGGTCCATCTGCACGATGTGCGCGTCGCCATCCCCGGCCGAGAGCTGCACGAGGCAGAGCTTGTCGCGCACCAGCGACAGGCCTTGCGTTTCCGTGTCGATGGCCACGGCGCGGCCGAAATCCACCCCGTTGGGGAGGTCGTTCTTGTGCAGGTGAATGGTCATCCGCGCCGCCTAATGGACGCAAGGGCTTTCAACAATGCCCGATTTTCGGCGGCACGGTCTCTGGCGGCGTGATAGGCAGGTTCCATGACAAGCAC
>JBCCCX010000032.1:0-17734 GCA_039033275.1 Pseudomonadota bacterium
CCCAACCTCGTTCCGTTCGCCTTGACCTACGTTCCGTTCCTTCTGCTAAACGGTATGGGGATCAAGCGGGTGGCAATATTCGCCCTTACTGTCGTCGCGCTCGCGGTTCCCGAGGTCATGATGTACCGGGCTTTCTCTCCCGAAACTCTGTTGCAGGCTGACGCCTTTTCCTTTTCGAGCTTCTCGAGTGCCTCGCTCGAAAGGCTGAACGCGGGCCTGAGCCATAGTGAGCACGGCCGCGAATTTTACTTCCTCTTCGCCGTCTTATCAGCGCTGCTAATGGTGAGTGCATTGGCGAGGTTTTCGGAAGCGGGGATCAAGACGACCCTACTCGTTTCGGCGGCCATCATAGCGGGTCTGGTCGGCCTGTTGACAGTTGTCTTGCTGAACAATCCGTCTTTTGGGGCGTCCTTGGATCGCTACCTGCTGAATATCTCCTTCGTCGCCTTCTTCGCTTTGGCTTTGTTCCTGTCGTCCATTGGAACGCAGCGTCTGAGGCTTGTGGTGGGCGGTGTCGTCACTATGGCATCGGTCGCGACGCTGCATTTTACGCGCGACAGCCTGGACTTCCTCGAAGCGGCGGATTGGTATGGGCAGAGGCTGGCGCATCTTAGTCCGTTTCCCGTCCAAAGCGTGACGGGTTTGGCTTTCATAGAAGCCTTGCAGCCCTATGTGGACGACTTGCCAGGCTCGCAGGGCATCCTGATCCACCCGTTCGACATCGTGTTGGACCAGTATTACTACAATTACGCCCTGGCCCGGACGACGCCCGAGCTGTTCTCGCCAAACCAGACATTCGGTCTCGGTCCGATCGAGCACATACTCGGCCTGGAAGATCCGGGACTCATCGACGTTTGGTTGCGCGAAAAGAAGATCGACTTCATCTACCTTCGCGCACCGACACGGCTCGCCGGCCATACGATCGGGGAAGGGCTCTATACGCGCGATCAGCTGATAGCCGAACTGGCCGTCTCGAGCTGACGGACGAAACTAGGGCGCCACATCGTCCTGGTCGGCCAAGCGCAGGCCAAGGGGCGTTTTCGGCGTTTTCTGGACATCGTAATTGATGAAGCTCAGCAGCAGGAGGACGCCCGTCAGGGTCGGCAGAGCCGCCAGCATCACGACGCCCGCGGATGCGGGCGTATCGCCACCCATGTGCCAAACCCCATAGATCAGGCCGAATGCCAGGCAGGCCAGACCGATCAGAAGCTCCAGACTGGCAATGGAGAAGTCGCGCAGGAAGTAGTCGTATCCGATGCGCTTGAAGAAATTGCGCAAATGGCCACGCATGAAACGGCCGGCCTCTTTCGAGAAATGGAGGTTGGACGTCTCGTCGCCGTAAAGAGCCACCATGGGTATATCGATGACCCGCGCGCGGATGAGCCCGGCCCGGAACAACAGGTCGGTCTCGAAGAAATAGCGCTTCTCTATCTTGTCGGCGTCCAGGAAGGGGAGAAGCCTCAGGTCGAGGGCCAGATAGCCGTTCGTGGGGTCGAATATATCCCAATACCCCGTCGAGAACTTCGCCACGAAGGAGAGTATGGCATTCCCCAGCAGGCGCCCCTTTGGCATCAGGCGCAGATGTTTGGGGTCGTAGAAGCGGTTGCCCTTGGTGAAATCCGCCAATCCGGCCTCGATGGGTTTTGTGAATTTGGTTATGAGCGCCGGGTCCATCTGGCCGTCGCCGTCGATCTTGACGGCAATGGTGCAGCCATCCTTGCGCGCCTGTTCCATCCCGGCAAGCACGGCCCCGCCTACGCCGAGATTGACCGGATTGTAGATGACCGTCACGCGGGGGTCGTCGACATGTCTCTCTATGTAGGCACCGGTTTCTTCCGGGCACTGGTCGTCCACGGCGTAGATGCGGTGGACATCGCTTCCGAATGAGGAAAACAATGCGTCGACGTGTTTGAGGACCTTGTAGCAGGGGACGATGACGGCGATCCGGCTTGGCCTTGCGGCAAGGGACGGGCCCGGCGAGGCGGCGCCTTTCGAAAGGTCGGTTGTCAGATCGGTCATCCCATCTCATCGCTTGCGCATTCCGTCCAAAGCTTGCAACCCTCGAAATCAGACAACGTCCAAATGCCTGGGTTCCAAAATCCTGGCCGCACCAAGAGTTTCCATCATGACCCGAAAGCCCGAGCCTCGGATCGAACCCAACAGCTACGCTTTCGAGACCGTACCCCTCGTCAAGCCGACGGGCTTTCGCGAATATGATGCGCGCTGGTGGTTCGGCATTCCGGGCCACGACAAGGAGCCGGAACTGAACCTGTACGGCGTGAGGGCGCTGGGCGAGGCTCTCGGTACGCTGATGCATGAGCGCGGCGTCGATCCGACCATCGCAGTCGGGCACGACTTCCGGCACTACAGCCTCGGCATCAAGATGGCGCTCGTCTCGGGCCTGATGAATGCCGGGATCAAGGTGCTCGACATCGGGCTGGCGCTCTCGCCCATGGCCTATTTCAGCCAGTTCCACCTGAAGGCGGCCGGCGTGGCCATGGTCACGGCCAGTCACAATTCAAACGGTTGGACGGGCGTGAAGATGGGGATCGAGCCGCCGCTGACCTTCGGGCCGGACGAGATGGCGCGCCTGAAGGCCATCGTGCTGAACGGGGAGGGCAAGGCCCGCCCCGGCGGGTCTTATGAGTATGTGGACGGCGTGCGGGAGGCCTACATCGCCGACGTGGCCGACGGCGTGCAGCTGTCGCGCCCGATCAAGGTCGTGGCCGCCTGCGGCAACGGCACGGCCGGGGCGTTCGCGCCGGAGCTGCTGCGCCGGATCGGAGCGGAGGTCATTCCGGTGGAGTGCGACCTCGACTACACTTTCCCCAATTACAATCCGAACCCGGAATCGATGCAGATGCTGCACGCCATGGCGGATGCGGTGCGCGAACACGGCGCGGAGGTAGCGCTCGGCTTCGACGGGGACGGGGACCGCTGCGGCGTGGTCGACAATGAGGGCGAGGAAATCTTCGCCGACAAGGTGGGCGTGATGCTCGCCCGAGACCTGTCGGCGCTCCATCCAGACGCGCAGTTCGTGGCCGACGTGAAATCCACGGGCCTGTTCGCGACCGACCCGGTGCTCAAGGCCAACGGCGCGAAGACGGACTATTACAAGACCGGACACAGCTATATCAAACGCCGCTCCAAGGAGCTGAACGCGCTGGTCGGCTTCGAGAAATCGGGCCACTATTTCTTCAACGCGCCGATCGGGCGGGGCTATGATTGCGGGCTCGTCTCCGCTGTCGCGATCCTGCAGATGCTCGACCGGAATCCCGGCAAGTCCTTCGCCGATCTGCGCCGCGCCCTGCCGACCACCTATGGCTCGCCCACCATGAGCCCCTACTGCGCTGACGAGGAGAAGTACGGCGTGGTGGACCGGATCGTGGCCGAGATCGGAAAAGCCAAGGATGACGGCGAGACGGTCGTCGGTCAGAAGATCGTGGATGTGAATACGGTCAATGGCGTGCGCTACACGCTCGAAGATGGCAGCTGGGGCCTGATCCGCGCCAGTTCCAACACGCCCAATCTCGTGGTGGTGGTGGAAAGCCCAACGGCACAGGAGAATACGGTCGGCATCTTCCGCGACATCGAACGCAGGCTCGCCGGTTACGAGGAAGTCGGGGCGTTTGACCAGAAGATCTGACGGGCCTGGCGTGTCCGGCGACTCCGCGCCGGGAAGCGTGACGGCTTAACCGGGGGTGTCCGTTCCGCGCCGCGCGGCGTCGAGATCGGCCTGCACCATGTCGGAGACCAGCGCCTCGAACGGCGTGGTGTGCGTCCAGCCCAGCAGGCGCTCCGCCTTGGACGCATCGGCCTGCAACTGCTCGACTTCTGTGGGTCGGAAATAATCCGGATCGACCCGCACCAGCACGTCGCCGCTCCGGGCGTCCCGCCCGACTTCGTCCGTGCCCGACCCGGACCACGCCACCGTGCGGCCCGCTTCCGCAAAGGCCAGTTCCACGAATTCCCGCACGCTGTGCATTTCGCCCGTGCCGAGCACGAAATCGTCTGGCGTCTCGTGCTGCACGATGCGCCACATGCCTTCCACATAGTCGCGTGCATGGCCCCAGTCGCGGCGGGCATCCAGATTGCCGAGATACAGGCAATCCTGCGCGCCGTAATGGATAGCCGCCACGGCGCGGGTGATCTTGCGCGTCACGAACGTCTCGCCCCGGCGCGGGGATTCGTGGTTGAACAGGATGCCGTTCGACGCATGGATACCGTAGGCCTCGCGGTAGTTGACCGTGATCCAGTAGGCGTAGAGCTTGGCCACGCCGTAGGGGCTCCGGGGGTAGAAGGGCGTGGTCTCGCTCTGCGGCACCTCGCGCACAGCACCGTAAAGCTCCGACGTCGACGCTTGGTAGAAGCGCGTCTTCTCCTCCAACCCCAGGATCCGGATCGCCTCTAGAAGACGCAGTGTCCCGACCGCATCGGAATTGGCTGTATATTCCGGCGTCTCGAAGCTGACCATGACATGGCTCTGGGCGCCCAGATTGTAGATCTCGTCGGGCTGTGTTTCCTGGACGATCCGGATCAGGTTGGTCGCGTCGGTCAGGTCGCCATAGTGGAGCACGAAGCGCGGGTCGGCTTCGTGCGGGTCTTGATAGATATGGTCGATACGCGATGTGTTGAAGGACGAAGCCCGACGCTTCATGCCGTGGACGCGGTAGCCCTTCGCCAGTAGCAGCTCCGCTAGATAGGACCCGTCCTGGCCCGTGATGCCGGTGATGAGCGCGGTCTTGTTTTTACTCTGCCTCACGCCGTCCAGTCCAGGATCACTTTCCCGGTCTTTCCGGTTTCCATGAGGTCGAACGCATCCTGGAAGTCGTTCGCCCCGAAGCGGTGCGTGATCATGGGCTTCATGTCGAGGCCGGCGTCGATCAGGGCGAGCATCTTGTACCAGGTCTCGTACATCTGGCGGCCGTAAATGCCCTTCAGCGTCAGCGCCTTGCCGACCAGCTTGCCGAGATCGACCGAATAGGGCTGCGCCGGGATGCCGAGCATGGCCATGTTTCCGCCCATCAGCATGGTGTCGAGCATCTGGTCGAGCGCGGGCTTGGCCCCGCTCATCTCCAGCCCCACGTCGAAGCCTTCCGTCATGCCCAGTTCGGTCATCACGGCCCGCAGATCGGTCTCCATCGTGTTGACCATGGTCGTGCGGCTCGCGATGGTCTTGGCGAAGTCCAGTCGCCAGTCATTGATGTCCGTCAGTACGATGCGGCGCGCGCCTGCGCGCTCCGCCACGGCCGCCGCCATGATGCCGATCGGACCCGCCCCGGTAATCAGCACGTCCTCGCCCACCAGATCGTAGGCCAGCGCCGTGTGCACCGCATTGCCGAGCGGGTCGAGAATGGCCGCGATCTCGATGTCGAAGTCCGGCCCCAGTGGGATGACGTTGAACTCCGGCAGGGCGAGATAGTCCGCGAAGGCACCGGGAAGGTTCACGCCGATCCCCTTCGTGTCGGGATCCAAGTGGAAACGGCCCGCCCGCGCATTGCGGGACCGGCGGCCGACCACATGGCCTTCGCCAGACACACGCTCGCCGACCTTCACACGCGTCACGGTAGATCCGACCGCCGCGACCGTGCCGCCATATTCATGGCCGACGACCAGCGGAACGGGCACGTTCTGTTTCGCCCACTCATCCCATTTATAGATGTGCATGTCCGTGCCGCAGATGGCCGTGCGCTCGATCCGGATCAGCACTTCATTGGGCGCGATGTCAGGGACCGGCACGTCCTGCATCCAGAGGCCCTTTTCGGGACGCGCCTTGACGAGCGCGCGCATCGTGTCGGGCAGATGTCTCGTCTGGCCCGTCATGACACGACTCCCAGTTCGCGCCCGACCTTGGTGAATGCGGCGATGGCCGCATCGACCTGTTCCGGCGTATGGGCCGCGCTCATCTGGGTACGGATGCGGGCCAGCCCCTTGGGCACGACGGGATAGAAGAAGCCGACCACATAGATACCTTCATCCAGCAGCCGCGCACTCATCTTCTGCGCGAGCTTGGCGTCGTGCAGCATGACCGGGATGATCGGGTGTTCCCCCGGCAGCAGGTCGAAGCCGGCGGCCTCCATGCCCGCCCGAAAGCGCTGGGCATTGTCGAACAGCCTTGCGCGCAGGTCCTCGCCCGCCCGCACCATCTCGATCGCCTTGAGCGACGCGCCGACCAGGTTGGGCGCAAGTGAGTTGGAGAAGAGGTAGGGCCGCGAGCGCTGGCGCAGCATGTCCACGATAGGTTGCGCGGCGCAGGTGAAGCCGCCCATCGCCCCGCCCAGCGCCTTGCCGAGCGTGCCGGTCAAAATGTCCACGCCGCCATCCACCCCGCAGTGTGACGCCGTGCCCTTGCCTTGTTCGCCCATGAAGCCGGTGGAGTGGCAATCGTCCACCATCAGCAGCGCGTCGTACTTTTCCTTTAGCGCGACCACGCCTTCCAGGTTGCAGATCGTGCCGTCCATGGAGAAGACGCCGTCCGTCGCGATCATGACATGGCGCGCACCATCCTCTCGTGCCTGCTTCAACTTGGCTTCGAGGTCCGCCATGTCATTGTTGGCGTAGCGGTAGCGCTTGGCCTTGCAGAGGCGGATGCCGTCGATGATGGAGGCATGGTTCAGACTGTCCGAGACAATGGCGTCTTCCGGCCCCAGCAATGGCTCGAACACACCGCCATTGGCGTCGAAGCAGGCGGCATAAAGGATGGTGTCGTCATAGCCGAGCCAGTCGGCGAGTGCGCGCTCCAGATCCCGGTGCTGGTCCTGCGTCCCGCAGATGAAGCGCACGCTCGCCATGCCGAAGCCGTGGTGGAGCAATGCGGTCTCGCTCGCTTTTATAAGTTCCGGCGCGTCCGCCAGGCCCAGATAGTTGTTGGCGCAGAAGTTCAGGACCTCTCCGCTCTCCAAGCTGATCTCCGCGCCCTGCTCGGACGTGATGATCCGCTCGCGCTTGTAAAGCCCGTCCGCCTCGATCTGGTCGAGCTCTGCGGCGATGTGGGAAAAGAAACTCTCGGACATGGGACCTCGTCACGCTCCGGAACGAATGCGTTCCGACGCCTCTAAGCCTGATACAGGCAAAACGGAACCCGCAGCGTCGGATTTCGAACGACATCGCGGCACAAGATTGACCGAGGAGGAGGCTAAAACGGCGCATAAGCGCACCTGCCCGCTTGATGGTGTAATATTATTGCTTTAACGGGCGCGCCGGGACCTTCGGGAATATTCCGCCATCGCCGCGAAACCGGTCCCGCGTTTCAGAGGCTTTGAACATGAAATCATCCATTCTGACCGTCGACAACGCCGCCGTGACGCTTTCGGCGCTGTGCGTGATCCACTGCCTGCTCCTGCCGATCGCGGCCACCACGCTGCCTCTTTTCGGATTGTGGGCCGAAAACGAATGGGTCCACAAAGGCTTCGTCCTGGCCGCGCTGCCGCTGTCAGCTTTCGCTTTCCTCACACCGGCCCGTTTCCGCTTCGCATCCGCTTTGCGTGCGCTCGCAGGGCTCGGCGCCGTACTGCTGGTTGCCGGGGCTTTCGTGGAAGCCTGGCACGATTACGAGACAGTCCTCACCGTACTCGGTGCCACCTGCCTTGCCGCCGCGCACCTGGCCCGCATCCGGCAACGGTCCCACTCACATTAACGGGCAATGAATGGCTGCCCGGCCGTGTGAGACCGTTTTTTGACGGCAGACCCTCTTTCAGTGTATTATGATCCCATGACGAAGATCATGGTGTCAGCTCTGTTCCTATCCGTGTGCGCGGCCGCATCGCCCGCCGCCGCTTGCGGGTTCCACGGACTGAACGGCATGCATTGGACACCGAGCTCGCAGTGGCAGGATTTCTCGCCCCGAAAATCCTATATCGATCCCGCTTTCTCCGATGCCGAAATGGGTAACGTCGCACCGCCTTCGACCATTCCGCCCTCGACCATGCCATCCAAGCGGGCCCGCCCGACCTTCGCCAATGCCGCCGACAAGGCCGCCCGCGCTGCCATGGCCATGCAGCTTATGAAGTCCGGCGGCAATGCTTCGCCTGTTTCGGCCCGCGCCCCGTCGGACCGGATGGCCGCCGGAAAGGACCGCTCCGCAGAGACGTCCGGGTTAGAAACGGACGCTCAGCCCATCGGCCAGACTACGCCGTAGCGCGAGCAGCGCCGGGATCATCCCCAAAGCGGCGGCGATGACCGTCACCACACCGATGACGCCCAGATCGTAGAGCCCTGGAACGAGCGCGATCCCGCCCATGTTGAACCGCGCCTCCAGCATGGGTCTGAACAGCGCCAGCCCGCCATAGAGTAGCGCGATTCCCAAGCTCGCCCCAATCAGGGCCAGCAGGGCCGCCTCGCTGACGAGCAAGGCCACGATGTGACGGCCTTTCGCGCCGACCGACCGCAAAATGGCCATTTCCCGTCTGCGCTCATTCAGGCTGGTCAGGATCGAGGTGAGTATCCCGATCAGGCCGACGGCTACGACGAATCCGGCGATCGCCGTCAGGGCGCGTTCCACGACCGAGACGATATTCCAGAGCTGGCTGAGCGCGACGCCCGGTATGACGGCTTGCAAGGGCTCCTGCGCATAGGTGTTCAGGGCGCGTTGCAGGCGCAGCGTCTGCACGCGGGATTTGGCCCCGACCAGCATCGCCGTGATCGATTCCGGCGTCAGCGTCATCTGGCGCAGCCGCTCCGGCGTGGCCAGGCGGCTCATCGGTGTGGGCGTGCCGTCCTGCCAGCCCATATGGATCGCCTCGATCGCGCCGAGGCTGACATAGAGCGAGCGGTCCACGGGCGTACCGGTCGGGGCGAGCACGCCGGTCACCCGGAACGGTTTGTCGTCGTGATTGACGAAGCTCGTCGCGCCCAGACCGTGAGAGAGCGTCAGCGTCGTGCCGACATCGTAGTCGAGCTCCCGCGCTACCTGCGCACCCAGAACCACGTCGAACAGGTCGTCGAACAGCACACCGTCAGCCAAGGCAAGGGACTGCGATTGGCCATAACGGTAATGCTCGAAATAGGCGCCGGTCGTGCCAACCACCCGGTAGCCGCGGTGGGAGTCGCCCAGGCTGATCGGCACGGTCCATCCCACGTCGGGCCGCGCCGCGATCTGCTCGTAGGTCCGCCAGGTCATGTTGTTGGTCGGGTCGCCGATCTGGAAGACGGAATAGAGAACGAGGTTGATCGGGCTGGACCGCGCGCCCACGATCAGGTCGGTGTCCGTGATCGTCCGCTCGAAGCTGGCCCGTGCGCCCTGCCGGATGGACTCCACGGCCGCGAACAGCATCACGGCGGTCGCGATCGACAGCACGGTCAGCATAGCCGTGGTCCGCCGCGCCCAAAGCGAGCGCAAGGCGAGGCGCAGTATGGTGAAGCCGCTCACGCCGCTTCCGCCTCGCCCACAGTCAGCTCCGCCATGTCCACGGTGCGGTCGAAGTGGCCGGCAAGCGTCGCGTCGTGGCTGACGAAAAGCAGGCTGGAGCCGAACCGCCGGCGCTGTGTGTCGAGCAGGTCGATGAACCGGTCGCGATTGTCGTGGTCGAGCGCCGAAGTCGGTTCGTCCGCGATGATGAGATCCGGCCCGCCGATCAGGGCGCGGGCCACGGCGACGCGCTGCTGCTGCCCCACGGACAGCGCGCTGACCGGCCGGTCCAACTCGCGATCCGTAAGGCCCAGCGCCGTCACCAGTTCACGCGCATCCGCGTCGGGACTTGTGGTCAAGCGCCGTCTGCGCCGGGCGGAGAAGCGGCAGGGCAGGGCGACATTGCCGAGCACGGAGAGGTAGGGCAGCAGGTTGAACTGCTGGAAGATGATACCGAGATGATCGACCCGCGCGGCGTCGCGCTTCGCGGCGGACAGGCGCGCCAGGTCCGATCCGCACAGGGCGATCGTGCCCGTCCTAGGCAGGAGGATGCCGCCGATCAGCCCAAGCAATGTGCTCTTGCCCGTGCCGGAAGCGCCGCGCAGGAACACGCTCTCGCCGGGCGCGACGGCGAAATCGCCGATGTCGATCAGTGTGTCGTCCGGACCGTAGCCGAAAGTAACGCCTTTGAGCCGGAGAACCGGCTCAGTACTCATAGGGCTCGAGCAGGGCGAGCTTGAGCTCGTAGGCGCTGTTGGCCATATCCGTGTCGAACCGGCCGGTCTTCATCTCCCCTTCCAGCCAGACGGGTTCGTAGATGTTGGGGATCTTCGCCGCCGGTTCGGAGGTGACATAGACGATCTGGTTGGGCGGCGGCGGCGGGGAGTGCAGGCAGGCCCCGAAATAGGGCACGAGCAGGAACTCCCGGTGCTCGGCATCGGCGCTGAAATCCAGCGGCACGATATATCCTGGCAGGCGGACCTTCATTCCGTCCAGATCCTCGACCACGTTGAAAGTGCCGATCTGGGTCATCGTGTCCATGTCGCTGCCTTCGTCGATGGCGAGCAGGTCGAACTCCTCCGCCTCGCTCAGCTGTGACGAAAGCGGCGCCTGCGTGGCCGACATGCGGGCCTGCAACTCCTCGTAGAATTCGGCGTAGAGCTCGGCCAACCGCGCGTCCTCGCCGTCGGGCATCAGGTCTTCCCACGCCAACAGCGTGACGCCGCGCGCTTCAAACGACGTGTCGGACGCGGGCGCTTCGGGTTCGGCGTTGGCGACCGCGATCACCTGCTCCAGGTTTGCGTCGTCCGCTTCGGCCGTCGCCGTTTCCCCGCAAGCCGCGAGGAGGAGAAGGGGTGCCCCCAGGAGCGTGAGTCTGCTTAGCATCGCCTATCCACCGAGTTCGACGCGCCGCGCACCGCCGCGCGACACGGTCCGGCCTGTTTGTGCGTTCGGGCCAAGATAGACAAGCTCCACTTCGCTCAACTCATCGAAACGGTCGAATAGTTTCAGCTCCACCGCGCCGAGCGCGTCCGGACGGGCGCATGTGTATTCGTAAGAGAGAAGTACATCGCGGTGGACGTGCGCGTCATCGTGATCATGATCGTCATGCGCATGGTCGCCATCATCGTGATCGTGCGCATGATCGCCTTCATGATCGTGATCGTCGCTGTGCTCATGATCGTCGTCATGGCTGTGCCCGTCGTCATGTCTGTGCTCGTCGTTATGGTCGTGGTCGTGCATGTTGCCTTCTTCGAACAGGGCCACAGGCGAGACGGGGTCTGCCATGCACTCCGCCTCCGGACTGAATGCGAACAGCGCAGCCGGGTCGGACAATGTCGACTGGGCCGCCACCACCGCGTCCTTCTGCTCGGCCGTATCGGGAGCGTGTTCAAACCCCAGAATGTTGTAGAGCGGGCTTTCCAGCTCGACCGAGAGCCGTTCGCCGTCCAGCGCCATGGACAGGGCGGCGGCGCCGTGGACGTGGCTGTCGGCCTGACGAACCGTTGCGGCGTCACCGTCGTTGGCGGCATCCGGCATTGCGGCCGAATCCTCGGCCGCCATATCAGACGTCTCAATATCGGGCGTCTCAATGTCATCGGGGAGGCCTACCTGATCGCCACCCGTGTCAATCGTATCGGCACTCGGTGTCACGACCGGTTCCGTCCGTTTGGCGGTTTGGGGTTCGACAGGGTCCTGCGCGGGGCTGCAGGCGATCAGCATTGCGGATGCGAGCAGAGCGCCTGCGCCAAGGACGGGGCGGAACGGTTTGAGAGGCGTGTCATATCGGCAGGTCATGTTACAGAATTACGGCGACAGGCCGCCCCCTGCAAGCATAACCGTCAGCCAATCGGCGATCTGCCCGAAGCTCCGGCGATTGGAGGTCCCGGCGTCAGGCCCGCCCGACCCTGCCGCCACCGCGTTTGCGGATGGCCATGACAGCGGGCCGGGGCGGCGTGCGCGGTCCGAAGTCCGGCCAGCGCGTGCCGGGGTTTTCGAACGTGGCGCCGTCGCTATCCCCGGGATGCTGGACCGCCACGAACAGGGTCTCGCCGTCTTGCGTGAAGCGCGGGCCGCACAACTCCGCCCCGATAGGCACGCGGAAAAAGGCGCGCCCCGTTCCGCGCGCCGGGCCGTCCGTTTCCATCGCCCAAAGGCCGTCCGTGGCGCCGGTGCGCTGATTGCCGTCCGTTGCGATCCATAGTCCGCCCAGCGGATCCACGGCGCAATTATCGGGCGCGGCGAACCAGCCGTTTTCGCTCGTCAACGGATTCCAGGTCGCGCCGATCGCGGCCACGTCCGGGTCACCGCATTTGACCAGGAAATCCCAGCGCGAGCGGGTTGCGGCAAAATCTCCGTCCGGTTCGTCGATCTGGATGATGTGACCGAACAGGTTTTCCGCGCGCGGATTGGCGGTGTTGACCTGGTCTTCGGTGCGGCGGCTATTATTGGTCAGCATCACCCAGACGCGGCCTGTGTCGGGATCGGGCTCGACGTCCTCGGGGCGGTCCATGGGGGTCGCGCCCAGCAGGTCGGCGGCGCGACGCGTCTCGATCAGTACCTCTGCCTGAGAGTCTAATCCGTTGGCGTCCGTGAGCGGGCCGCGGCCATGCACGAGCGGCATCCAGTCCAGCGTGCCGTCATCGTGGAACTTCGCGACATAGAGCGTGCCCGCATCCAGCAGGTCGCGGTTGGCCGCGCGGTTCTCTGTATCGACGCGCCCCTCGGACACGAACTTGTAGAGATAGTCGAAGCGCTGGTCGTCGCCCATATAGACGACCAGCCGCCCGTCAGGTGCGACGACCGACTCCGCGCCTTCATGCTTGAACCGGCCCAGCGCGGTGCGCTTCTTCGGTGTGGAGTCCGGGTCCATCGGATCGACCTCCACCACCCAGCCGAACCGGTTGGGCTCGTGCGGCTCCTTGGAGACGTCGTAGCGGTCATAGTGGCGTCCCCACTGGTACCAGCCGCCCGGCACGCCGTAACGGGCATGATTGGCGGCTTCCGGATGACCTTCGGGGAGGTCTCCCAGGAAGCAACCGTTGAAGTTCTCCTCCGCCATCAAATAGGTGCCCCAAGGCGTGATGCCGCCCGCGCAATTGTTCATGGTGCCGGACACGAGACGTCCCGTCGCGTCCTCGGAGGTGCGCAGGCGCGGGTGACCCGCTGCAGGTCCGCTCATTTCCATCGGTGTCGTGTCCGCCGTGATGCGTCTGTTGTAGCGCGATCCCGCGACGGGACGCCACGTTTCGCCTGTGCGTTCGATCTCCACGATCGTGCCGCCATGCGCGGCCAATTCGATGTCGCAGCGTTCGCGCGTCATGGAGTCCGGATAGGTGGCCGCCACGTCCGGCAGCATCAGGGTGGTAGTAGTGTATTCGTGGTTCACGCACATGAGCGCGCGGTTTTCAGAGAGCGGCACGAGCCCGATAAAGTCGTTATTATAGCCGAACTGGCGGCGTTGCGCGGCAGCCGACTGATTGTAGGGATCGAAAGCCGGACTGTCGTTGAATAGCGGATCGCCCCACCGGATCAGCACGTCGGCGATGTGATCGGCAGCGACGTGATGGGTCTCGTCCATCCCGCGTGCGATCTCCTCGAATGCGACACCCGGAGCCGCGCTTTTTCGTGCGGGGCGCGATGCCGCCGTGCCGGATGCGCAACCGCCCAACGCCGTCGCAGCCGCCAATGCGGACACCCCGCCGATGAAACCGCGCCGGTCGAGCCTGCGCTCGATGATGGCCGACAGCCGCCGCTCGGCCCGACCGGCCGTCGGGTTGACGCTCAGCGCTTCTGAATGATCCATGATGGGTCCCCGAAAATATGCCTATCGCCACCTGGATGTGGTGTATTCGACCTAGCGGCACAACGCGTCAGATTTGCGAATATTCATTTAGGAAATGCAGCCGTCCGGCCAAAGGCCGCTTCTCGCTACCGGGGTGCGGCATATGGGCTTGGACACTCGTTTGCACCGACATCGATCGACCAACTCTGGTCGACCGGATCGTCGCACTTGTCGAACTTTTCCGTAACCACGCGCACTGCTGCACTGCGTAGACCAAAGAATCCTGCCAGCGCCACATCTCCGATGAGGTCTGTAACAAAGCGAGAGAGAAGGCCACTGCGCTGCGTGCCTTGTCATCACCGGGATCAGACGCGGCTGCCGTCATCCAGACATTCTCTATCAGCCTGGCCTGGCGCCCGGCAGCTACGTTCAAGTCAGCGATGCGAGCTGAAGTAGACACTTATCGTGAGTCTGAAACCGGAAAAACGCGACGCAATCCGTTTTGACGGCGACCGTTGGATGATTGCAGCCCTGTTCGGCTTCTTTCTGATCGTCGTCGGTCTTGTGCTGGCCTTGGTCTTCGGATCGGGCCTGTCCTTGACCTTGCCTCATTCCGAACTGGCCGGCGTCTTGGTCGCGGACCCGGAAGGAGAGTCCAATGCGCCTTACGCCTATTGGACCGGAACGGTGTTGGCCTATCTCGGCGGACTTATCGTGTTCGGCGTATTGACGAGTCTGGCCCTTCGGCGGGCGCCGGGCCTGATCTGGGCCGTCGGTTTCGTCCTCGCGGGACAGGCTGTGGCTTGGCTTTTCATGATGGCGGAGTTTTTCGGTGCGTTGAGAGGAGAAGACGTGCCGACTTGGCTGGGCTTTGCCGCGCCGACTGCCATCGTCGTGTATGCCCAGATCGCGGCGACGATCATTCTCATGGTCGCCTTCTACCGCATGTATTTTCGTTCGGTCGGCTATGTCGATGATGAAGAGAGGTTGCGCGAGCGGCTGCGTCATTGCGATCCGGCCGATCCAGGCCCAGGCCCAAGCTCAGGCCCAGACCTGCGCCGTCGCTGATGGAAGACCAGCGAGAGATAATCATCCTGGCGTCTGTCGCCGTCTACATGGTTTTCTGCCTGATCGTCGGGCTCTGGGCGATGCGCCGGACCCACTCCGCGAGCGACTTCTTCGTGGCGGGGAAGTCGCTCGGGCCGGTTGTAGTCGCACTTGCGATCTTTTCCAGCGCGCTGTCCGGCTTCGGTTTCATTGGCGGGCCTGGACTGTTCTACGGGACAGGCCTGAGCGCCATCTACATCGCCATCGGCGTTTTGATGGGATATACGATGGGCTTCTTCCTGATCGCCCGCCGGATCCGCCTCGTGGCCGAATATAGGCCTTGCCTGTCTCTGCCCGACGTCGTCGAAGCCCGTTACAACCATCGCGGCGTGACCTTTCTGACGGCCCTGACCATTCTGTTCGGCGTGCTCGGCTATCTCGCCACGCAGATCCTCGCCATGGCGCTCGTCATGCAGTCGATCCTGGCGCAGACAGACATGTTCGCCGATGTCGGCGTCGTCGCATGCATGTTGGTCAGCACGGCCGTGCTGATCTTCTACTGCGTCACGGGCGGGATCATCGCGTCGGTCTACACGGACGTCGTGCAGGGCACGATCATGATCGTGTCCGGACTGCTGATCTTCTGGACCGCAGCGACTGTCTTCGACGGCGGATTTTCCGATGCCAGCCGCATCATCATGGCGGACAATCTGGGGTCTGCATTGCCGTTCGGGGCGCTCGGCGCCTTGGCTTCGGTAGGATGGTTCTTCGTTTTCGGGATGGGGGTCGCAGGCCAACCGCACGTCATCACCAAAATGATGATGACACGCCGTGTGGCCGACGTCCGCACCATCTTCCCCTTGACGGTCCTGGGATATGCGTTCGCCACCCTGCTGTGGGTGTCGATCGGCCTGGTGATGCGCGCGGCCGCCATCGACGGGAGCATCGAACCGCTCACCAACCCTGACCAGGCCGCTCCGATGTTTCTGTCCGTGTTCGCGCATCCTCTTTTGGCGGGTGTCGTCTTTGCCGGCCTGTTCGCCGCCATCATGTCGACGACGGATGCTTTCCTGAATATCGGGGTCGCCGCCCTTGTTCATGACATGCCCAAGGTCTTTACCGGACGTCCGCTCAGCCCGGAACTGCTCTGGGCGCGCGTCACGACGGTCCTTTTGTCACTGGTTGCGATGGCGTTCGCGCTTTTCAGTTTCTTCTACAGCGAGCAAGTCGTCGCGCTTCTGGGTGCATTCGGCTGGAGCACGTTCGGGGCGGTCGTCGTTCCCGTCGTCGCGATCGGGCTGAACTGGGAGCGCGCCCATCCCTGGGCCGCCATCGCGGCGATCTGCGCCAGCCTGTCTGTCAATCTCGGTATTGAGCTGACGTTGCTGGAGTTTCCTCTGGGACTCGGCTCCGGTTATGTATCTTTTCTCGTCTCCATCATTCTGTTTATCGCCTTGTCTTTCATGCTCCGGCCGGTCCGACTGGACCCGCAGATGCGCGAAGTGATGAGGCATTGAGGCCTAAGGCATGTCCATGATCTTCACGCACATCCGCAACGCCACCGCTCTCCTGGACGTCAACGGCATGACGTTTCTCATCGATCCGTATCTCGCGCCCAAGGGCTCGGGTGGTGTCTATGGCGGCGAGATCAGCCGCGGGGTCAGCCCGCTTGTCGATCTGCCTGCACCGCCCGAGACCATCATCGCGCGCGCGGACGCCTTGTTGCTGACCCATGTCCATGAGGACCATCTGGATCAGGTGGCCCTCGATGCGCTGCCACGCGACCTTCCTGTACTTTGCCATAGCCGTGACGAGGCCTTCATGGAGGGCCATGGTTTCACGGATATCACGACTATCGACGAAAAGACGCAATGGCGCGGCGTCACTCTGACACCGACTCCGGCGACGCATGGCCCCGAGGAAGTCTGGCATTATATCGGCGGCGTGTCCGGATATCTGATCGAAGCGGAAGGAAGTCCGACACTCTACCTTCCAAGCGACACAGTGCTGACAGATGAGGTCGCGCAACTGGTTTCACGTGAACGTCCGGACGTCATCGTCACCAATTCGGGCGGCGCATTTTCCAAGGGACGTTTCGGGCCGATCATTATGGACGCGGAGCAGACGGCGGAGATTCTGCAACTGGCTCCCTGGGCAGAGGTCGTCGCCGTCCACCTGGAAACCACGGACCATTGCACGGTGACGCGCCATAGTTTGAAGGACCATGTCAGGCAGACCGATCCGACGCTTCTGTCGCGTTTGCACATACCGGATGACGGCGAAGCGATGGACCTAAAGGCGCTGGTCGCGACATGAGCGTCCTGTTCATCGGCGAAGTCGATATACACGATGAGCGCGACTATGCGGTCTATGCCCGTCATGCGGCCGAACTGATCGCGCGGCATGGCGGGGAAGTTCTGGCCAAGGGCGGGGAGACCACGGCTCTGGAGGGCGCGCCGCCAGGTCAACGCATCGTCGTCGTCCGCTTTAAAAGTCGGGAGGATGCGATGAACTTCCTCGACTCCCCGCAATATAAGTCGATCAAGTCCATTCGAATGCGCAGTTCCACAGCGCGCACCTATCTTGTCTCGACCGATTTCTGACGCGGTGTTCCCGACCCTTTTCATACCCGTCCGGATCGTTGCGATCGGACATCGCCGCCGGATTTCGAGGCGACTGTGTGAGCTCGGAAAGATGCACCGTGTCTAGGCATTCCCTGACCGACACGCGGATCCGGCCGATCCGGCAGAGCGACAGCCGCGCCTTCTCGGGTTTCGCGGCGATGGCAGGGCACGGCATGACCACATTGCCGCACGATGCCGATGCGCTGGACCGCAAGATCGAGCGCTCGGAAGCCAGCTTTGCAGGCCGCGCGCAGGGGGCCGAGGCAGAATATTTCATGGTGATGGAGGAGATCGGATCGGGGCGGCTGGTCGGCTGTGCCGCCGTCTACCCCTGCATCGGATCGGAGTTCGGCTTCTACTCGTTCCGGCGCCTGCGTGAACACAGACGCTCCAAGGAATTCGACCGGGTCGCCCAGTCGGAAACACTGCACC
>JBCCCX010000033.1:0-17648 GCA_039033275.1 Pseudomonadota bacterium
CCGCCGGATGTCGCCCTCTATCTGCTCAACGAGAAGCGCGAGCTGCTGACGAAGGTGGACGAGAACGCCGATGTCTTCACCGTGGTCGAGCATGACGACGATCTGATCCGCCCCGCCTTCAACATCGAAGTCGCCGAGAAACGCAGCGACCAGCGCAAGGACCCGCTGATCCAGATCGAGAAGGATATTCGCGAGGAGACCAAGCAGTCCGAGAAGGAGAAGCAGCGCGCCAAGGCCAAGCCGCGCGACGATGAGGACGAAGACGAGGAGGACGAAGCCGGAACGGATGTTTCCACGTTGCGTGACGATGAGGACGAGACCAAGCCTCGCCGCCGTCGCGGACGCCGCGGCGGGCGCAATCGCAAGCGCCGTTCACCGGAGTCGGAGACGGACGCTAAATCCGAGACCGAAGCTTCCGATGACTCCGCCGATGCCGGCTCCGACGACTCGCAAGGCGAGGAAGACGCGCCTAAGTCCCGCCGTCGTCGGAGGCGTGCAGCGCCGAAGCCCGAGACCGCCGATGCTGCGGAGAATGTCGAGGAAGAGGCGTTGTCAGAGGAAGAAGATAACGCCAAGCCGAAACGCCGCAGAAGTGCGGGGCGTCGCAAGGCGCCGTCGAGAAAAGGGTCCGAGACCCAAGTCGAGAATGTGGCCGACGAAGCGGCAGAGGCCGCTATCGATGCTGACACGTCTTCTAACGATGCGACTGATACATCTGGGTCTTCAAGGCGTCGGAAAGCCCCTTCCCGCTCCGGCGACGAGGACAAGGCTCCGACGCGCCGCCGGCGCGCTCCTGCAAAAGCCAAGGACGCGGTCGCCGAGGACGCATCTGAGGAGGAGAAGCCGAAGCCCAAGCGCCGCCGTCGTGCCCCGAAAGCCGCTGCTGCGGAGCCGGTGGAAACGGCCGCCGAGGAGGCCAAGCCTGCGCGTCGTCGCAAGGCACCGGCCAAATCCGCGTCCGCTGACGCCAAGCCGGATGCCGAGGAGAAGTCCGAAGCGACGGCCAAGCCGAAACGAAGACGCAAGGCTCCGGCCAAATCGTCCGAGGACAGTCCGGCCGACGACGCGACCGAGGCGCCGAAACCGACCCGTCGGAAGCGCGCGACGGCGAAATCCGGCGATGATGCAAAGCCCGCGGCCAAACCGGCCCGCAAACGCGCAGCACCCAAGAAGGATGCCACTGCGGATATCGTTACGACCGAGCCTGAGGCGAAGCCCGCCACGGCCCCAGCGAAGACTGCGGATACGCCCAAGCCAGCGCGGAAGCGCAAGGCGCCGGCCCGAAAGGCTGCGCCCAAAGCATCGGTGGAACCGGAAGCTCCGGAGCCTGCGCAAGCGGATGTAGCTCCTGCCGAAGCGTCTTCGGACGCCCCGACGGAAGGTCGTCGCCGCAAGGCGCCGCCGCGCCGTAAACGCGGCCTGATCGACCGTCTGATGGGCAAGGAGTAGTCATTGTACGGCGTCGACCTCGCCCGGGGCGAACACTGCAACGTGACCCCCGAGTAACTTGATTCCGCAGGGATCGGCGTCAACTATGCGTCCATGATCGCGTTCTCCCACGCCATGACCCGCCTCGCCCGCCTTTCGGTGGGCGTGGTGTTCGGTCTCCTGCTGGTCTGCCAAGCGCAGGCGCAGGGTCTGTTGCGCGATACGGAAATCGAGGAAACGCTGCGCGAGTTCTCCAACCCCCTGCTGCGCGCCGGCGGGCTGAACCCGCAATCCGTCGATATCTATCTGGTCAACGACCCGGAGCTGAACGCCTTCGTGACGCGCGGGCAGAACATCTTCCTGCATAGCGGCCTCATCATGCGCGCCGAGACGCCGAACGAGCTGAAGGGCGTGATCGCCCACGAGGCCGGGCACATCGTCGGCGGCCATATCGTGCGGTCCGATTATGGAAACCGTTCGGCCTATGGCGCCATGCTGCTGGCGGCCGGGGTCGGCTTGGCTGCCATCCTGGCAGGCGAAGGCGGGGCCGGTGCGGCGATCTTGGGCGGGGCGCAGCAATTCGGCGCGGTGGAAGCCCTCGCCTATTCGCGCGTCAACGAATCGGCTGCCGACCAATATGCCGCGCAGTTCCTCGAAGCGACGGGACAATCCGGACAGGGGCTGATCGACTTTTTCGAGAACTTCCGCGCCCAGGAAGTCCTGTCACAGGCGCGCCGTTACGAATATTTCCGTTCGCACCCGTTGTCAGCCAACCGCATCGACCAGCTGCGAGAGCGCGTCGCGGAAAGCCCCTACATCAATGAGCTGGATTCACCCGAAGATCTGCACCGGCACGAGATGATGAAGGCCAAATTGCGGGGGTTTCTCGACGCGCCACAGCTCGTCTTCAACCGCTACGGCCCAGACGACCAATCCCAGCCCGCACGCTATGCCCGGTCCGTGGCGAGCTTCAGGACGGCCAATTTGCGCACCGCCATTCGGGAAATCGACTCGCTGATCGAGGAGGAGCCTGACAACCCCTACTTCCATGAGCTGAAAGCCCAGATCCTGTACGAGAGCGGGCAGCGCGAAGCGGCTCTGCCGTCGGCGGAGCGTGCGTTGGAGCTTCTCCCCGATGCGACACTATTGAAAGTGGCCTTGGCTCGTTCGCTTATCGAGACCCGCGACGGGCCGCAGGTCGACCGCGCCATCGATCTGTTGAAATCTGCGCTCCGGCAGGAGCAGGATTACTCCTACGGCTGGTATCTGCTGTCCCTCGCCTATGCCGCACAGGACGAAGACGCGCTCGCCAAATACGCATCGGCCGAACGCTTCTACGCCATCGGCGATTTCGAGTCCGCGCGGTCGTTCGCAGGCCGGGCGAAGCAGGACATGTCGAAAGACTTGCCGCAATGGCGCCGCGCCTCCGACATCGTCGTCGTGACGGAGGCACAGCTGGATCGCCGCCGCCGCAACCAACGCCGTGGCAAGCCTTTCACGGTCGGCTTCAACACGGATCACGAGCCCGCCCGCACCTTCAATAGGCCGTAGATGTTTCACACGCAGGGCATTAGAAGGCTCGCAAACCATCGACGCCCGAACTCACAGAATACCGGAAAAAGACCTCATGAGACATTTGCTGAAGACCTGCGCGGCCATTTCCGTGATGGGCCTCGCCGCCTGTTCGCAGGCCGCTGCGACCGACATGAGCAAATCGGACGTGGAGGAGATTGTCCGCGCCTATATTCTGGATAACCCGGAGATCATCCGCGAGGCTATCATCGCGCTCGAACGCAAGGAAACCGAGGCCGAGCAACAGGAAAGCGTGGACGCGATCGCAGACCTGTCGGATCAGATTTTCCGCGACCCGCGCGACTATTCGGTCGGGCCAACCGACGCCAAGGTCCAACTGGTCGAGTTCTTCGATTACAATTGCGGGTTCTGCAAACGCTCGACTGATTGGCTGGAGCAGACCATGAACAAGTACCCGGACGATGTACGCGTGGTCTTCAAGGAACTGCCCGTCCTGACCGGGCGCGACGGCACGTCTTTCGCGGCGGCCCGCGCGGCCCTCGCCGCCGCCCGGCAGGGCCAGTACCGCAAGATGCACTTCGCCCTCATGGCCGAACGGTCCATCAACGCGGAGCGCATCAAGCAGATCGCCGGCAATCTAGGCCTGGATGTCGAGCAGTTGGAGCGCGACATGCAGGACGCGGCCATAGACCGCCAGATCGAGGATAATCTCAGCTTGGGGCAGCGCATCCCGGCCCTCACGGGAACGCCGTTCTTCATCATCAACGACGCATTCGTGTCAGGCGCCAATATGAGCCGTCTCGACGAACTGCTGGACGAAGCCCTCGAAAGCTAGCCGAGCACCATCGCGGCCGCACCGTAAAGCGGAGCAAAGCGGGCCCGGATCCTCCGGACCGGCACATCCGCAAGATAGGCCGACGACTCGCCCCGCTCCCTGAAACGCGTGGCGAAAGGCGATTCGGCCATGAAGGGTGCCACGTGCCGGGTCACACCGCCCGCCAGCACGACGCTTCCTGCACCAAGTGTCAGGCACGTATTGGCGGCGAAGGTGCCCAACATTGCACAAAACGCGACCGCAGCGCGCCGGGACACAGAGCTCGCATCGGCCTGCGCGGCTGCGACGACCTCCGCCTCCGTTTTCTGGCGCTTTGAAACGCCTTCGATCTCGCAAAGGGCGGCATAGATCCGGAACAGGCCCGGGCCGGAAATCAGCGTTTCAGCGGAGACGAAAGGGATGCGCGCCCGCCAGAAAGCCAGCAACTCATCCTCCAAGGCAGATGCTGGCGAGAAGCCCGTATGACCGCCTTCCGTCGAGAGGATCGTTGGGGGTTGACCAGGCAAGATGCCCGCGACGCCCAAGCCCGTTCCCGGCCCAAGGACGGCAATCGGTTTCGACGGATCGAACGTTCCGGGCAGGACGGTTCCAAAGCTCTCGTCCGACATGACGGTAACCCCGCGCGCCATCGCGCCGAAATCGTTGACCAACTGAACCTGGCTGAGCCCGAAGGCTTTCTCCAAGCCGCGTTCCGATACCGACCAGTCGACATTGGTCATGCGGACCGTATCGCCCCGCTTCGGCCCGGCCAGCGCGAAAGCCGCGAGATCGGGCATATCGTCCAATGTCGTGATATAGGCGCGAAGAGCTTCTTCGAATGAGCCGAAAGCGCTCACGGCAAATTGCTGCGGATGGTGGAGGACCAACGCTCCGGCCTCAGAGCGATCGGCGACCGCAAAACGTGCATTCGTGCCTCCGACGTCGCCAACGACGGCCTTTACAGTGGGACTCAAGGCGACACGACCTCCATGCCGGCGAGCAGACCGAGCGTCGAGGCCCCGCTCTCCGCATCCGTGGCGATGGCACGTTGCGGCGCGAACATGTCCATGCCCAGCGTGGACAGATTATGGCGCATGGGCGCGAGGGCCAGTGCCCGGTCTTCGAGCACAACGTCAAGCACTTCGACGGTGCCGTTCGCCGGATCCACGCGCACCTTGTCTCCAGTCCGAACTTGCGACAGGGCCCCACCGAGCAAGGCTTCCGGATGCATGTGGATGGCGGCGGGCACTTTGCCGGACGCGCCCGACATGCGCCCGTCTGTTACCAGCGCGATACGGTAACCCTTGTCCTGCTGGAGCCCCAATATCGGCGTGAGTTTGTGCAGTTCCGGCATGCCATTGGCCCGCGGGCCTTGGAAACGCAGGACGACGACGAAGTCTCGCTCCAACTCGCCAGCCTTATGCATCGCGATGAGATCGTGCTGATCGTCGATGACGATTGCCTCAGCCTCCACGAGCCAGTGCTCCCGCTTCACGGCGGACACTTTCATCACGCCGCGCCCGAGATTGCCCGACATGAGCGCCAGCCCGCCATCGGGCCGGAACGGCGCGTCGGTGCCGGTCAGGATTTCCGTATCGAGACTCCCTGTCGGACCCTCACGCCACATGACGGATTGTGCTTTCGCGTCCAGTACGGGTTCGCGCGTATAGGCGTGAAGGCCGTCCCCGCCCGCCACTGTCGTCACGTCGGGATGCAGCAGGCCCGCGCCGAGCAGTTCTCCGACCAGGAACGCCATCCCGCCCGCGGCGTGGAAATGGTTCACATCCGCCACCCCGTTCGGGTAGATGCGGCAGATGAGCGGCACGATATGGGAGATAGCGGCATAGTCGTCCCAGTCGATGACGATGCCAGCGCTGCGCGCGATCGCGGACAGGTGGATCGTCAGGTTCGTCGATCCTCCTGTGGCCATCAGCCCCACCAGGCCGTTGACGATAGCCTTCTCGTCGATGACCTCGCAGGCCGGCGTGAAGTCCTCGCCCATATTCGTAATCTGCACCGCTCTTCGCACAGCCTGCGCGGTCATTGCATCACGCAGCGGCGTATTGGGATGGACGAAAGAGCTGCCGGGCAGCTGCATTCCCATGATCTCCATCAGCATTTGGTTCGTGTTGGCCGTGCCGTAGAAGGTGCAGGTGCCGGGCGAATGATAGCTTGCGGCTTCGGCGGCGAGCAGCTTGTCGCGACCGACCTCGCCCGCGGCGAATTGCTGCCGGACTTTGGCTTTTTCCGGATTCGGGATGCCGGACGGCATCGGTCCGGCCGGGACGAAGATGTGAGGCAGATAGCCATAGCGCAACGCGGCGATCATCAGACCCGGTACGATCTTGTCGCAGACGCCTAGATGCAGGGCAGCGTCGAAACAGTCATGCGACAAGGCGACGGCGGCGCCCTGCGCAATGACGTCACGGGAGAAGAGCGACAGCTCCATTCCGTCCTGTCCCTGCGTGACCCCGTCGCACATGGCGGGCACGCCGCCTGCGACCTGGGCTGTGGCGCCGTTCCGCCGCGCCGCAGACCGGATCACCTCGGGAAATCGCTCGAACGGCTGGTGGGCGGAAAGCATGTCGTTATAGGCGGTGACGATGCCAAGATTGGGCCAGCGCCCGCCGAGCATCTCGGTCTTCTCCAGCACGGGACAGGCTGCGCTGGCATGGGCGAGATTGCCTTCCGAGAGGCGACGCCGCCTTGGCCCGGGCCGCATATTGGCGCGGCACGCCTCCAGATAGGCCGATCGGCTTGCCTGTGAACGCTCGACGATGCGTTGGGTGATGGCCTTCAACTCGGATCGTACACTCATGGCTATTCCTCGAGACCGAAGACGGACAGTTTTTCGCCAAGCCCCAAGAGTGCCTTCACCGGCGCATCCATCACGTCGCGATCAGCCGCAGCCTGGAACACCTGCATCTTCTCGCCGCTCGGAAGCAGCAGGACAGTATGGGCCGCCAAATGGATAGCTGGGAGGGTCAGGGTCATGCGGTCCGTATGTTCGCCGGCTCCGGGACATCCTGTTGCGTCGACGGCCGCAACCTTATCGCGCGACGCCATGTCGAGCGCAGCCGCCAGACCGTCGCTTCCCGGAAACCAGGACGCGGTATGCCCGTCGGACCCCATTCCCATGACGCAGATATCGAAAGGTTGCGGAAGCAACGCCAAAGCCTGTTCAGCCGCCGCCAGCCCCGCCTCCGGCGTTTCGGCACCATTGTAGAGCGGTAGGAACTGCGCGCGCTCCGCCGGCGTCCCGGACCGGCAGGAGGCGATGAACCCTGCGTTGGAAGCCGCATGGTCGGCAGGAACCCAGCGTTCATCGACCAGGCCAATCCCGACACCGTCCCATGGCAGGCCTTTCCGGAATAGAGCGCGGTATACAGGCTCCGGACTGGACCCGCCGGACAGCATCAGGCTGGCTTTGCCCCGAGCCTCGAGGGCTTCGGACAGAAGCCGCGACAGATGTTCCGTTGCGGCTTCCACCAGAGCATCTTCGTGCGCGAACAGGCTTGTAATCACACTCGTCACGACGCGTCCGACCAGCTGTCGCCTTCTTGTTCCAGCATGAAGCGCGCCGCGTCGGGTCCGTCCTCGCCCGCCGGATAGAGGCTTAGCCGTTGCTCGGTCTCCGACCAGGCGTCGATGATCCCATCGACCCAGCGCCACGCCGCTTCCACCTCGTCCCGGCGCATGAAAAGCGAAAGGTTGCCGCGCACCACATCCATGAGCAGTCGCTCATAGGCATCGGGGTAGCGCACGGTAAAGTTGTCGGCATAGGACAGGTTCAGGGGTAATGTCTTCAGACGCAGGCCGCCTGCGCCCGGCTCCTTGATCTCCATCCAGAGCGTCACCGCTTCGTCGGGCTGCAACCGGATCACGAGCCGGTTGGCATCCACGCTGGTGTCAGGCGGGAAGATGGAGTGTGGGACAGGCCGGAACTGGATCACGATCTCGGACCGGCGCGATGCCATCCGCTTGCCCGTCCGCATGTAGATCGGCACGCCGGCCCATCGCCAGTTCTCGATTTCCGTATGGATGGCGACGAAACTCTCCGTGTCAGATTCCACCGCATCCACGTCCGAGAGATAGTCTGCCGCCGGATCGCCTTCGACCCGGCCTTTCGTATATTGCGCCCGGACGGTCGTTTGCTTGACATTGTCCACTGTCACCGGCCTCAAGGCCCGTAGGACCTTGATCTTCTCCGTGCGAAGATCGTCGGCGTCGATCGAGGCGGGCGGCTCCATAGTGGTGAGGCAGAGCAGCTGAAGCAAATGGTTTTGCACCATGTCGCGAAGTGCGCCGGATGCGTCGTAATAAGCACCCCGACCACCCACGCCGAGCGTCTCGGCGACCGTGATCTCGATATGCTCGATGGCCCGGCTGTTCCATAAAGGCTCCAGCAGAATGTTGCCGAACCGGAGGACCATCAGGTTCTGCACCGTTTCCTTCCCAAGATAATGGTCGATCCGGTAGATCCGGTTTTCGTCGAAGACCTGTCCCACGCCTTCGTTGATCGCATCGGCAGACGCGAAGTCCCGTCCTAGGGGCTTTTCGAGCACGACACGGCTGCGCTCATGCGCAACCCCTGCCCCCTGGAGGCCCATCGCGATGCTGACGAACAATTTCGGCGGCATGGCGAGATAAAAGATGCGGACGAGGTCCGACTCCGGACCGAGCAGGCCGGACAGGGCGTCCCAGCCGCCGTCCGATTGCGTCACATCGACAGCGACATAGTCGAGAAGTGCGGCGAACCGGTCGAAGCAATCCGATTCGAAGTCGGCGTCCGATTCGAATTCGCAATAGGCGTCCTTGACGAGCGCCACATAGTCGTCGCGCGACATCTCTGTTCGCGACACGCCGATGATGCGCGAATTGTCCGGGATCTGGCCGTCGCAATAGCGATGATAAAGAGACGGCAGAAGTTTGCGCCGCGCCAGGTCGCCCGTCGCGCCGAAAACGACGAGTTCGAACGGATCGACAGGAACGAACCCCGACGACCCGGTCGGGTCAGCTGTGTTCTGCTGTGTCACGGGGTCAACGTCGGGCATCGTCGCTCCATCGGTTCTGACCGCAAGCCTTGATAGGCCACATGCCGCGATTGATGGGAAATGACAACGCTGTCAACATGGCTTCGCCTTCACGGCCGGACCTGCAGTCGAGTCCCTCAGAACGAGTTCGAAATTTACCTTGCAGATCCGCTGCCTGCGAAGGTCTTCCTCGCCGATCAGCATACGGACCGCGAGGTCACCCATGTCACGGATAGGCTGCGATACTGTCGTCAAGGCAGGCCAGACGAAACGCGCGACCGGCGTATCGTCGAAGCCGCAGACGGAAAGATCGGTAGGCACGGAGAGACCGAGACGCGCCGCAACCTGCATCACGCCAGCCGCCATATCGTCATTGGACGCAAAGATCGCTGTCGGTCTGTCGTGGGAGCCGGAAAGGATGGCGGTTGCCGCGTCCACACCGGATGAGAAGGTGAAATCGCCTTTAGGGCATTGCCATATATCGGGGTCGAGTCCGGCTTCGCGCATCGCGAAGGCGAAGCCAGCACGCCGCAAGGCACTGGAAGTATGGCTCTCAGGCCCCTCGATGAAGGCAATATCCGTATGGCCGAGGGCGATGAGATGGCGCGTCATCTCCGCTGCCGCTTTTGAGTCCGCGATCGTGACGGCGCGCCCGCTTTGCGCTTTCCCCGGCGCAACAAGGACGAACGGCAGGTCGAGACGTTCCAGTGCAGCGCGCAGAGCTGGCGCGTCCGAAAGCGGGGGCGCGACCACCACGCCGTCCACACTCAGCCGACGCAGCAGAGCCTCGGACGCATCGCAATGGGCATCTTGCAAACTCATCGGCTCCAGCACGAGATGATGGCCATGGCCGCGGCAGGCTTCGACCGCGCCGCGTTGCAGGTTCGACAGGTAGCTCGGACTCGGATTGTCGTAGATGAGCGCGATCAGATAGGACCGGGAACTCGCCAGCCCCCGCGCGGCCAGGTTGGGTCGGTAGCGTAACTCGCGCGCAGCCAGCATGACCCGCTCCCGGGTCGTTTTTGCGACGTTGGCCTCTTCGTTCACAACGCGGGACACCGTCTTGATGGAAACTCCGGCGCGTGCGGCGACATCACTTATGGTCGTCTTCATGCGCTCTCCACCACCCTGCACCATCACTCATCCTTCGAAATGTTTGGCCCAATGATTGGTCCGCTTCGTTGACAGCGTTGTCAAGCGCACCTAGCCCTCCGGCATGGACCTGTCCGCCCTCGCCCGTTCCAAAGTCGTCCCCGTCGTCGCGCTGGACAATCCCGCCGATGCGCTGCCGCTGGCACAGGCTCTCCTTCGTGGGGGAATTGAGGTCATCGAGATCACCCTGCGCACGCGCAACGCATTCGAAGCGATCGAAGCGCTGAAGAATGCGGAGACGGGTATCATACTGGGCGTCGGCACCGTGATCGAGGCCGCACAGGTCGAACGCTGCGCGGCCATTGGCGTGGACTTCGTCGTGACTCCGGGAACATCGCTGCGGCTTGCCGATGCGATTGTCAATGCGGGATTACCCGCGATACCCGGCATCAGCACGCCGGGCGAGGCCATTGCCATGATCGAGCACGGCTTCCACACGGTGAAATTCTTTCCCGCCGAAGCGTCGGGCGGCGTTCCGGCCCTCAAGGCCATTGGCGGACCGCTGCCGCAGCTCTCATTCATGCCGTCGGGCGGGATCGGCCGAGAGGATACGAGACGCTATCTCGATTTGTCCAATGTCGTTTGCGTCGGTGGGTCGTGGGTGGCGGACGCGGACTCCCTTGCCCGTCGCGATTGGAACCGCATAACGTCGAACGCGGAAGCGGCCGTCGCGCTCTGAGCGGGCCTGCCTTGCCATTGCAGGCACGGCTCTCTACGCGCGGTTCGATGAGCCTTCCCCCCTATTCGACCCGGCCGACCCTGCGTGTCGATCTCGCCACCATACGGTCCAACTACGAGGCCCTGTCGGCACTGGCGCCCCGCGCGAAAACCGCCGCCGCCGTCAAGGCGGATGGCTATGGCCTCGGCGCGACAGCCGTGGGGCGCGCCCTCTACGGTTCGGGCTGCCGCATCTTCTTCGTGGCGACGGCGGGCGAAGGAAAGCTGCTGCGCGAAGCGATCGGTCCCAATGCCGCAATCTATGTACTGAACGGCCCAGCGCCCCGTGATAAGGGTGCCTTGCTGGGCGCGAAGCTGAAGCCCGTCATCAATTCGATCGAGCAGGCACGCTACTGGGCGGACATCAGCCGCGAGGTCAACGATCCGCCGTACACGGCAATTCACATCGATACCGGCATGAACCGCCTCGGCATGACGCCAGACGGTGTAAAAGCGCTATCTGCCGACAAGGCACTTTGGAAAGCAATCAGCCCGGAATGGGTGATGAGCCATCTAGCCTGCGCGGCGTCTGCCGATCATCCGATGAATGCGACCCAGCTGAAACGGTTCAAGGCCGCTGCCGCCATCCTCCCGCCGACGCCGCTGAGCCTTGCCAGCACGGCGGGCATCTATCTGGGACGCGACTATCATTTCCAGATGGTCCGCCCCGGTATCGGTCTCTACGCATCACAGGCCACCAACCATCCCGATCAGGAAGTGACGCGAACGGCCGTCAAGCTGCTCGCCCCGGTCCTTCAAATCCGCGACGTGGCGGCCGGAGAGAGCCTGTGCTACGATGCGACACATGTTGCGGAGCGGGACATGCGCGTAGCGACGGTCGGGGCCGGCTATGCCGACGGCGTACCGGTCGCCTTGTCGAACACGGGTCACGCTGTCCTGCACGACCAGCCCGTGCCTGTCGTGGGTCGCGTCTCGATGGATCTTACGATCCTGGACGTGACGGACGTCCAGCTGCCGGTGAAAGTCGGCGGGGTCGTGGAACTGTTGGGAGACAGGCTGCAGGACATGGCCGAGGAGGCGGGCACGATCAATTACGAGCTTCTCGTGCGGATCGGCCAGCGCGCGCGCCGCGACTATTGGAAACCGGGCGGCAAGGACAAGCCCGACACGGCGAAGACGCCCGCGCCCCGCACGTCGCGCCAACCGCAGAAACGCGGCCGGCGCCCTCAGCGTTCACCCGGCCGGTAGTCCTCGACCGCCGCGGCCAGAACGGCTTCCCGCGTCATGGCGAGAGGCTTGAACTCGCCGTTTGCGAACATCTCGACCTGGTCGTCATAGTGGGGCGAGGTTTCGTCCACCGTGGCCGCCCCGTATTGCATAATGCTCTCCGCTTTCAATTCCCCGGCCGGCGACCAGTCCGCGACCATAATGTGCGTGTCCCCCGCAAATGCGTTCAGAAAGCCTTCTTTCGCGACGCCGTCCCGGTCGGAATAGATGGCCCGAAGCACATCCGGCGCGCCGGCCAGTGCGTGGTTTTCTTCGCCTCTTTCGATACGGTTCACGTCGCCCCAGCGCGGATCGATCCGCCCGAACGCGGACTCGAGCTCGGCAGCCACTTCAGCAAGTATGTCCAGCGACGCCTCACCGCCATCGTCATATTCGTATCCCAATGTGCGCATGCCCGCGATAATGGCAAGCGCGGCCCCGCGCGAGCCTTTATCCGCATTGCCGTCCCAGTTGCGCAGCACTTCCTTGGCCGCCAGGAGTGTTTCGTCTTCCGTCGGCAGGGCCACGAGCTCGACGATCAGCTGCATGAGTTGCGACTCCGGATCGTAGCGCGTGTCGGCGCGGTAACGCAGGAGTTCCGCCCGCGTGATGGACGGGTCCTGGGTGAACAGCGTGACGGCCCGGCGCGACCGATTGGTGATGCGGTCCTCTATGCCGAAGGTCGGCGAAAAGTCGGCGCGTTCATTATCGCATTCCGGATCGGTCACCATGAAGGGTGTGGCGTTGGCGGAAAACAGCCAGCCACACTCCGGATTCCAGATCTGTGGCAAGTCCGACACGGGCCGGAAGCCGTCCCAGATCAGCGAACGGTCGTCACCCGGCAGGATGGACGTCCAATCCGGGCCTTCGATCCTGTCGGGCATGCGCGCATTGTAGATCGTTCCGATATTCCCCTCGCGGTCGCCATAGACGATGTTGAAGGACATGACGCCGTTGATCTCCAACGCGTCGCGCCATTCCTCCATGTTCCGGGCCTTGGCCATGCGGAACCATTGCTCCACGGCGGCTGTCTCGCCCAGACCTGCAAAACGCAGCGCATAGTGCCCGCTCGGCGTCGTTAGGACGGGTCCGTGCTCGGACCACAAGGCGTCGCGTGTCACGGGTAGCGAGAACGGCCCCCAAAGTTTGACCCGAAATTTTGCCTCGCCGCGGTCGAACGCCTGCCACTCCCCGTCCAGACGGTAGCGTTGCGGATCGTCGTGATTATCGACCTCCAGCTTGTATATATCGATCAGATCAGGCCGGTTCACTGTGTGCGTCCAAGCCGTGTTGGGTGTGATGCCCTGCGGGATGACGGGCGTGCCGGGGAAGGTTCCGCCGAAAATGTTCAGGCCCTCCTCGCTGATCAGGTGGGCCTCGTACCAGGCGTAGCGTCCGTTCATCGGCTGGTGGGAGTTCACGATCAGTCGCGTATGTCCGTCCGCGCTCCGGCTCGGCGCGACCGCGAAACCATTCGATCCCCGCACGGCTTCCGGCAGGTTCAGCATGGATGTCTGCTGCCAAGGCGAGACCTGCGGCGTATCCGTCTCGCTGAACAGAGGCTCGAGATAGCCGTCCAGGCGGTAGAAGAACGGGGTCAACCACATGACGGCGGCATGAATGTCGTCTTCCGTCACCGGCAACAAGCCGGGTGTGACGCGGTCCGGATGATCCGCGCCGAACAGGTTCAGACCGGCGGCGTATGCGCGGATGATCTCCCGTACGTCCTCCGGGACGCCAAGATCGTCTGCAGCGACGGCGGACTGCACACGGAATAGATCGTAGAGATAGTCGGCCGGCGCCTCAGCCCGGCCGCGATACTGCGCCGCCTCGCCGCGCCCGGCCATCAGCGTTTCCTCGATGATCTCCCACGCATCCTCCGCATGGGCGTAGGCGTAGCCGAAATGCGCGTCCGCATCGGTAACGCCCAGTATATGCGGCACGCCGTAGCCGTCCCGGATAATCCGCGCGTCATATGTCTGCGCCTCGGCGCGGGCTGTGTCGGGATCGAAACTGCGCGACTGCGGCGTCCACAGATAGGCGGCGGCCCCGATGGTTCCGACGAGCAGGGTAATTCCGAGTGCGGCAGCGATCTTCTTCATTCTTCGTCCCTTGCGCGAAACTTTTATGACGGCAAGACAGCATTTGAAGCGCGATGCGGAACGCCTTAAGCAAATACGCAAAGGAGACGCCCATGACCGACTCGTCGCGCCCCCCAACCGCTTCCGCACAGGACCTGCTGGCGCAACTTCTCGGTGGAGGACGCGACTTCGCCGGGGCATCGCGCGACCTGACGGAACAGGCGCGGGAACTCGGCCGCCGGGGCGAGGACTTCTTGGTCGATAAGCTCGGGCTCGATGGCTCGGATGCTGGGCGGGCGCAGATCCGCCAACAGGCGAAATATGCGGGCATTGCGGGCGCGCTGGCCCTTCTCCTGAAATCCAGGTCGACCCGCAAGGTCGCCGCGCTGGGAGGTCTCGCAGCCCTGGGTGCCATTGCCTATAAAGGCCACAAGCGCGGACGGATGCCCGACAGCTTTCGTGATGCCGTCGGTATGTTGCGCGGGCAGGATGCGACGGACCGGGCCGACCGCCTACTTCGCGCCATGGTCGCTGCGGCGAAGGCGGACGGGGTCATCAGTGCTGACGAAAGAGCCATTATCGAAGCCTATCCCAATGCGGATATTGACGCCCTGTCGGACCTCTTGTCCACGCCCGCCGACCCGGTCGCGATTGCGTCCATGGCCACCTCGGACCAATGCGGCGCGGAAATCTATGCCGTCAGCGCGCGCGTGGCGGACGGGACCATTCCGGCCGACCGGGACTATCTCGACCGGCTCGCCATGGCGCTGGGTCTCGACCCCGAGGCCGCCGCCATCATCGAAACCGAAGTGAGGACGGGCTGATGCACGCTGCACTCAAGCTGTTACTGGTCGGACTGGCGACCATTCTGGTCTCCTGCATGCAGACGGGTCCCTATGGGCCGCCATCCGGTCCGGGCTACGGAACACCGCCGCAACAAGGCCCGGTCTATGGACAACCGCCATACGGGCAACCTCCCATAGGGCAGCCTCCCGTAGGCCAGCCACCCAATCAGTCGCCTTTTCCGCCCGGTCCCGTCACCCAGCCCGGCGACCGCTTGTGCGGCGGCATGATCGCATCGCGCGGCGTGCAATGTGGCGCGGGCGAGTTCTGCTACCGCACGGTTGAGGCGCAATGCGGCGCCGCCGACCAGCCCGGCGTGTGCCGACGCATCCCAGAAGTCTGCACGCAGGAATACGCGCCAGTCTGCGGTTGCGACGGCCGCACATACAGCAATGAGTGCACGGCCAACGGCAATGGCGTGTCGGCCGCTTATCGCGGTGAATGCCGGAACGCACCCGCACCCGCTCCAGCCCCGTCCCCGGCTCCAACCCCGCCGGGAGACGTGCGGTATTGTCCGGAGATCTACGCTCCGGTGTGCGGAACGGACGGACGCACCTACAGCAGTGCGTGCCATGCAGGGCCGCAGCCCATCGCCTATGCGGGCGAGTGCCGGCGCTAGCCGATGTTCCACCATTTCTTCAGCGAGCTTCGGCGGGCTTCTGTGCCCGTTTCCATCCGTGAATATCTAACCTTGCTCGAAGGCGTGGAAAAAGGCGTGGCGGAGCAGTCGATGGATGGGTTCTACCACCTGTCGCGCGCCGCCCTCGTCAAGGACGAACGCGACCTCGACATGTTCGACCAGGTCTTCGGTCATGTCTTCCGGGGCGTGGATTATCTGGGCGACATTTTCGGCCAGGACGAGCACACGATTCCGGAGGACTGGCTACGCAAGATGGCGGAGCTGCACCTCTCGCCCGAAGAAATGGCGGAGATCGAGGCCTTGGGCGACTTCGACAAGATCATGGAGGCGCTGAAAGAACGGCTGGAGAACCAGGATGAGCGCCATGAGGGCGGGAACCGCAATATCGGCACGGCCGGAAAGTCGCCCTTCGGCGCCTACGGCTACAATCCCGAAGGGGTGCGCATCGGCCAGAAAGAGGGCCGCCACGGCAAGGCGGTCAAGGTCTGGGACAAGCGGCAGTTCAAGAACCTGGACGGCGACCGGGAAATCGGCACGCGCAACATCAAGGTGGCGCTGCGCCGCCTGCGCAAGTTCGCGCGCGAAGGCGCGGCCGAGGAACTTGACCTGCCGGGCACGATTCGGGGCACGGCCCGCCAGGGCTGGCTCGACATCAAGATGCGGCCCGAACGGCGCAACGCCGTCAAGGTGCTGGCCTTTTTCGACATTGGCGGGTCGATGGACGCGCATGTGCAACAGGCCGAAGACCTGTTCAGCGCGGCCAAGAGCGAGTTCAAGCGGCTGGAGTATTTCTACTTCCACAACATGATCTACGAACAGGTGTGGAAGGATAACCGGCGCCGCATGACGGAAGTGACGCCGACCTGGGACATATTGCACAAATTCCCGAGCGACCACCGCGTCGTGATCGTCGGCGACGCCGCCATGAGTCCCTACGAGGTCGCCATGCGCGGCGGGTCGGTCGAGCATTGGAACGAAGAACCCGGCGCGGTCTGGCTGAAACGGATCGCCGACATCTACCCGCATCTTGTCTGGATAAACCCGACCGCCGAAAAATACTGGGAGTTCAGCCAGTCCCTCAAGATGATCCAGGAGATCATCGGCGCGGATCGCATGTTCCCCATGACCCTGTCGGGGTTGGAGAACGCCATGCGGGAACTTGCCCGTTAGCCGACCGTTGCCGCAATCACGCCATCATTCTCCCATAGCCGTCTCTTTCTAGAATTGGAGCTTCCATGACACGCTTTCTAACCGCTATCTCCGCCGCCGCCCTTCTCGCCGCCTGCACCGCCTCGTCCGACGATGTCGGCGCGGCGGGCGAAGCGGACGCGCCCGGCGTGGCGGAAGGCTTCTCCACCTGTCCCGACAATCTTGTGCTCGATCTGGCGGACTATGGCGACGAGGCCCTTCCCGAGACGGAGGATTTCGGCGCGTGGCACATGGAGAACGCATCGCGCGACGGCGTCGTCCAGTCCGACTCCGGCCTTCAATACAAGGTCATTCAAGCGGGTATGGAGAATGGGCTGACCCCGATGCCGGGCGAGGAAATCTTCGCCCATTACCATGGCTACTATCCAATTGGCGAAGTCTTCGACAGCAGCTATCAGCGCGGCGCGCCGCTGATCGGTCCGTCCAACGGCTTCATCGCAGGCTGGAACGAAGCGCTGGCCGAGATGAAGGTCTGCGAGGCCCGCACGCTCTACATCCCCGCAGACCTGGCCTACGGCAATAGCGGTGCGGGCGGGCGTCCGACAGGAACGCTGGCCTTTCACATGCAGCTACTGCGCGTGAACCGCCCAGACGTTGCCGATGCCGTCGGGGTCGATCGCGACTAACGACCCAGCCATCCAAATTCTACGCTTACGCGCTGATCCGCAGCGCGTTGAGCGAGTTGGCGATCTCCTCGAACGCGCTGCTCAGCTGAGCGGCGTTCTTGGCGTCGAAATAGCTGCCGGAGTCCGTGGCGCAGTTCGACAGAAGCGTCTTCGTCGCAGAGTCCGTCACCTCATAGGCGATCGTGTAGATGTGGATATCTTCGGCCTTGATCAGGCCGCAGAGCGCCTTGGTCTTGTCGTCCGCGTCTTTCTTGTTGCCCTTATTGTGCCAACGGCCGTTCTTGGATTTGGTGTTCTCGCCATCCGTCATCAGGACCATCACTTTTTCGACCTTGGGGTCGGGAG
>JBCCCX010000034.1:0-17412 GCA_039033275.1 Pseudomonadota bacterium
CGTCGCGATACTTCGATGTGGACGCGCTTGCCGAAAGCCTGGATTACGACCTTGAGGCCGCCTCGGCCTTCGTGGCTCAGCGCATCGCCTACGAGCCCTATATCGGCGTCATGCGCGGGCCTGAAGGCACGCTGTCCACGGAGGGCGGGTCCAGTTGGGACCAGGCCGTGCTTCTCGCCGCATTGGTAAACGCATCCGGCGGCGAGGCCATGCTGGGTGTCGGGAGCTTGTCCGAAGCCGATGCGCGGCGTCTGCTCGATGGCGCGTTCGCGCAGCGCCACGCCGTCAGCCAGCCTCTCGAAGCGATGAATTGGGAGGCAAAGGTTGCGGAGCGGTTCGACCTGCCTCTGTCCAATCTCGATCTGGGTGACGGTGTACCGAACACGCCGAGCCTTGCGGACTACGAAACCACGGCGCGACAGATCGCTTCAGAAATGGCTGTGACCCTTAAGGCCAGCGGACTGGATTTCCAGGCACAGGACGCGCAGAGAACGGCGACGCATCTGCAGGCCTTGGCGGAAGAGTATGTCTGGGTCCGGTTCCGCGACACGCCCGAAGACGAATGGACGGACGCGCACCCGGCCTTTGGGATGGCCGAAGCGCCTCAGGTCGAGGCCGCGAAGTTCATCGCCTCGACCGTGCCGCAGGACCGCCTCCACCGGATCGGGGTCCAGTTCCACATCGAAGTCACGCAAGGGGAAAATCGTACACGCAAAGCCGTCTCGTCGGAGTTCACGCGGCCTGCCGCCAACCTGTCGGCCACGCAACTCAAACTTGGCGTGGCGCCGAACCTGCCCTTCGAAGAAGGGCGCTCGACCTTTTTCACACCGTCTATCAACGGCGTGACCGCAGACGGCGGGAAGTCGTTCGATCTCATGGGCAATATCCTGTCGCCCGAAGACGCTGCGGCCGGGCCTGAGATCTTCCGTACGGTCGGCAATGCTTTCGGCTCGGCGATGGACGGGCTGGCTTCGGATGAGGAAGGCCCGATCGCCCCGCGCCTGACAGGCGTTCTGTTGACGATCACATCGATCGCACCCGGCGGGGAACGGGTCGAAGAAGTCCGTCGCCTGACGGATTTCCGCGAAGGCCGTCCGGACGATCCGGCCGCCGCGATTGCGTTTGACGGCGTGCTGGAGGTCGATGTCGGCGCGGAAAACGGGGTCCGCAACATGAAAGCGGTCCTGGATGCGTCGGCCATCTATGTGCGCCAACTTCCCTACAAGCTGGCCTTCATTGCAGGCGACATCAGCGGCATCGACTATAGCCGCCATCCAGCTTTTGACAGCTCGGCTAAACATACCTGGCTCGCGGCCCTGTCCTCCGATGCCTATTTCGAACACGAGGTTCCTGAAGGAATTGCGGTGCGGTCCGCGCCGCTCGTCATGATGAAGCGCAACCTCATGAGCGCTGCAGGCAGCTTGGCGATTGTCGTCGACATCCAGCACAATGAGACCCTGGCATTTCGCAAGGATGCGGATGGGCATCTTCAAGTTTCGATGGAGGACGCATTGGTCCACGGCATCCGGGACACATTGCTCGAAGGCGAGTTGATCAACGTCTCGGGCATTCCGGATTGGGCACAGGATGTGGGTGGCACTGTCGTCACAACGTCCGAGGGACTCGCCGAAACGCCGTTCTGGTCACAGTCCGGTGTGGCTCAGCAGGAACGTCTGCAAGGCGATCTCGAACACTCGGGTGCGCTGCTGCTGCCGACGGGAAGCGAGCGGAACTGGTGGCGGGTCGACCCTCAGACGGGCGTCGTTCTCGGCATGTCCGTCCTAGGGGGATCGGAAGTCTCAGAGGAAGTCACCTTGCTCGAAATCCTCGCGGAGATGTTCGCCGGCTACGTGTTCGCCAATGGCATCATTGGCGGTACGCAACATTGTGCCGGTGCGGGAAGCGGCGCTTTCGAGTTTTGTTGCCTGACCGGTATGACCTTGTCCAACATCGGTGTTGGGCTCGTCGGTGGTGGGCTCGCCAACTATGTGACGAATAGCTTTTCAGCAACCTACGCCTTGATTTCCGGAATCACGTTCGACGTGGCCACCGGGGTCGTGCCCGTGGCGGGCGATCTCATCAATGACGGCGCGGCCACGATCTGTGGCGCGGCCTTCGAACGGTGAGGGGGCACCGTTGGACGAAGGGGGCGGCCTTTGCCGCAGTTTGCGGTCTATCATTCCTAGTCACAGCCTGCGGGTCCCGCACTGACGAGGAGGTGGCCCAAGAGCCTGCGAGCCCTCCTGTTCAGACGAGTGTTTCGGGCGATGTAACGGCGAAGGCGGGTGAAGTTGCCGTCGTCGAACTTCCACCGCGCGACCCGTCCCGTCCCGACCTAACATCCGGCGACGTCATCACGACGACCCGTAGGGACGATGCGCTCGACTCTTTTCTCGCCTCGAACGCGGACGACGAGCTTCGCGACAACGTTGAAACATCTGCGGCTGTTCAGGTGCCGGATGTAACTTCAGAACCTTTCACGGTCGCGTCTTCCGCAACCCGCCACACCTTTTCTGCCAGCGTCGGGTCATCGACAAGCCTCACCATGGCGATCGTTCGGGACGATGCCTCGGGAGAACCGGATATCGTACTGTCAAACCGATGGTTCGCTGCACCAGGCCGTGATGTGTCGATCCGCGATCTTTCGCTCGAACCTGGCGACTACCAAGTATTGGTGTCTGCCGACGCCGATGTCGGCATTGAAACACGCATCGATGTTTCCACAGCTCCGGACGCGCATATATCCGCAACTGGGACCAAAGCCGAGCCGGAGGTCGTCCCGGACGATGTCACCGGCAAACGCCAGCGCAACGAAGTCTTCCTCTGTCCCGCGGCGCTGACGGAGGACGGGTTCCGCAATGCCGTCCTGACTTTTCCAACCGGGACGGCCAATCTCAGACTTTACGGCCCGGACGGCAAACTCGCTGGAGACGTCACGGGCACGTCGCCTTTGCGAATGACGGGTCTGGCTGGGAAAGGGCTTACACTCGGGATTGTCGCTCAAAACGCAGAGGGAGATGCCAGCCAAGATTGGCGGCTGACATTGGAAGCCAATCTGGACAGTGATCTCGTTGCCGAAGGCGCGGAATTGATTGCGCCCGAGTCCGTTTCGATCGGACCAGAACAGGACCAACTAAGGGGGTGGCTCAACCAGCGTGACAGCGATGTTTGGACCGTTCCGGCTCTCGAAGGGGAACCCGCAGCCTATTTCATCGACTTCACGGGACCTTCGGCGACAATCGCCGTCCGCGCGGAGTCGGGCAGCTACAGTGTGGTGCAAAGTCGGGCAACCTTGGGGCCATTCACGACATTCCAGGATCTTGCCCTGACCGTGTCGTCGGGTTCGACGGGTCCTTACACACTGACATGGCGGGAGGGCGATCCGGAACCCAACCAGCTCTTCGAGCCCGACGGGCAAGGCACGGCGCAGATCTTTGCCGCCGATCAGCGCGTGAAGGGCAACCTCTACGGCCCCGCCGACCGGGACAAGGTTACGTTCGATCTCGGAGCCGATGCTCAGATGTGGCGCATCATGGTGGTAGGCGAGGATCCATCGACCGTGACTTCCGTGAGTCTCAAGACACCGCTTGGCACGCTCTTCGATAAAAGAGCCAGCAGCCATGAACGCCGCAAACGATTCAAACTTCCCGACGCCTATATTCCAGGGGGCATGGTCGGGGTCGATGTTTCGGGTCAGGGGGGTGACTATAAGGTGTTCTTGAAACCTCTCGGCATGCCGCTCGCATCGTCCGAACGGGAGCCGAACTCCCCGGTCCCGAGACGGATCAGTATGGGCCAGCTCTACCGGGGGGTCATGAACGACAATGCGGACGGATTTTCTTTCTTTCTCGAAAAGCCCGCGACTCTGTCCCTCAATCTGCAAGTCCCGCCTGGGGCGCGGTATAATGGAAGCGTGTCGACCTTTGGTCGGGACCGTCCCGACTACAAGTCCATGAGATTCGAGCCAGGTGGAAACAAGCGGACTCTGGAACTTTCAGCCGGGGAACATCAACTAACCCTGAAGCCGACCGTGGCCTCGCCGGCGGAATATGAATTCGTGCTGGATTACGAGTTGCCCTTCGAGCCCATGTCGGCCTTCACTGTCGAGGCACCGTCGTCCTTCCGGGCCTTTTCCCGCTTTGCCCAGAACATACCCTTGTCGGTGAACTGGTCCGGCACCACGCCTTCCGGCGTCAGCTACGCCATATGGTCGCCTCACCCGGAATTCACGCTGGAGCAATCGGAAGGCTTAAGGCTCGATATCGACCCGGATGTGAAGAGCGGGCCGCGCAAGGCTTGGCTCGTCGCGACGAGCGGTGGTCAGACGGTCGGTGCCGTGGAGATGGTCTTCGCTTCCGAAGCCCGTGCGCCGCTCCGAAACCCTCGTTACGTCGAGACGATTCCTTCCTCCATGCAGGGCGGCCTGAATGTGGCCCTGTCCGCCTTGGGAGCTCAGTGGGTCGAGCAGGCGGACTATATTTTCGATGAAGACGGAAAGCTGCCGAGGCAGAACAAGGCCAATGCGTTGGGACTGGAGACCTTGAACGACGGGATCAGCCCGTCCGAAGAAACCAGCGGTGCGGGAAGCTATTCCGCCAACCTGTCCAGAGAGAGCGAAGCGGTCTACATGCCGACCCTCGATCTGGCCGGGGATGGCCCCATTCCTATGGCCGGGTTTGTTCTGACGAACCGTGTAAGGGGGTCGAACGATTTCGCCGGGTTCTCGGTCGAAGCCTCTCTGGAAGGCAAGAGTTGGGCGACCGTTTTATCCGGCACTTTGTCAGAATGGGGGAAGCGCAGTTTCTTTCCCTTGGTCGATGGCCCCGTCGAAGCCCGCTATGTGCGTCTCGTTCCGGAATGGTCGGGTAAGTCCAACTACATGCTGTCGGAGTTCGAAGTCATCGCCGTGCCCGGCCAGTCGGGGCTGGAGATTATCGATCTGGCCCAGCCGTCACTCGGCGCCATGACCCGTGGTACGGCAGGATGGTTCTACGCCCGGGACTTCGTCAACGGTCTCGGAGCGGGAGACACGAGACCGAGCTATATCGGCGTGGCGGACAAACCCTGGTCGGAAACCGGGCTCGTTATGACTTTCAAGAACCAGGCGACAGCGGACATCGAAAGCCTGCGCTTCCATTATGGCAGTCCGCGCGAGTCCGATACCGTGCGTCCCTCGCCAAGATATGCGCGGGTCATGGGATCCGTATCCGGGCCCGCCGGTCCGTTCACCGAACGGGCAATCATCGAACTGCCCGAGGATTTCGGTCCGGGTTCGGTCTTCAAGGCCGCGCTTCCCGAGCGCGAGCGCATGAACGCGATCCAGGTCGAATACGCTGCGGAGGATGAGACCGTGAAGCATGTCAGCGTTCCCGTCCGCTATGATGTGATCGAACGGGCGGAGAGCGAGAGCTATGTTTCGGTGCTGGCGCTCGGGCCGGAATTCGGCGTGCGCCCTCTCTTGGACATGTCCGGAAACGGTCCTGAGCCGATACTCTATTCGGGTGCAGGCACACCCATCGATACGCCAGAACAAAGCTATCGCGGGTTTGTCGAATTCGATGTGAGCGACAATCGCTGGTTCGTGCCGCAAAAAGACGGCGCGAACACGGTTGTTCTGACGACGACCGGCGAACGCGGCTTCTATCCCGCTGTGAGCGCCGGCATTCCCAATGGACCGGATGTAGACCCTCTCGAGGTGATCGATGATCCGGCTTCGATGCGGCGGGACTATGTCTTTCCAGTCGGCGAAGCGGGCCTGGACGTCAGCTTTTCAGAGCCCGCGCGCTCGACCATTTTCCTGGTCGACCAAAGCCCTTCCATGTCGTCCTTCATCGCCCAGATCCGCCGATCCGTCATAGACTATGCGGACATCATGGTCGCCGGACAGGACCGGATCATGTTCAAGGCCTTGGGTGCGGATTGGTTGCTGGAAGACTGGGTCGACGACCCGATGGTGCTGCGCCGTCTTCTGCTGGACTATCAGACCACGGGCAACAGCAGTGCGGAGACCGGACTCTTCAGTGCTGCGGAGCGGCTGACGGACGTCGACGGCCTGCGGTCCATCGTGATCATTTCGGATGCCGACGCGGGACCGAAAGCCGGTCTCGAGAAGATACTGCGCGAGTCGCAAGCCCGGATATATTCCATCAAAGTCAGCTCCGCCCGCATCTGGGGCGACCCTTTCGCCTCGATCCCGCTTGCCACGCAATGGTCGGAAATGACGGGCGGAGAGATGAACTACATCCGTCTCGGCAGCGATATCACCACGGCCTACGAGCGCATTTCCACTCGCCTGCTGGGCGAGAAGAGTTACGATGTCTCCGCCGCCTGGGAGAATCGGATCATCAATCCTGGAACGCTTATCACGCAGCTTGCCGAAGACGCTTCGGGCCAAGCGGGATCCGCAGGCAATGACCTTACCGCCATCCATGTTCTCTTCGATGCTTCGGGCAGCATGTTGAAGCGTACACAGCAAGGACGCCGCATCGAGATCGCCAAACGGGCGATTGGGGCATTCATGGACAATGCCGCCTTGGAAGGCCGTCAAGTCGGTCTGCGCACCTTCGGGGGCGCACCGGATACATGCGAGACAGACCTGGTGCTCGAAGTCGGGAACGGGTCTGCAAAGACGTTCCTGGAGGCGCTCGGCGGGGTCAACCCGCAGAACAACGCCAAGACACCGATCGCGGAAGCCTTGTCGAGACTGAATGGCGACCTCTCATCGGTGGACGGGGATGTGCGCGTCCTGCTCATCACGGATGGCGAGGAGACGTGTGACGGTGATGCAGAAGCGGTCATCGGCGACTTGATGAAACAAGGTTTGGCCGACCGCGTCGATATCGTCAGTTTCGCCTTGGACCCCGGTATCGACCGCGCCCCTTACCGGACATGGGCCGAGGTGGGGAAAGGGGTCTATATCGATGCGGAAGACGGGGGCGAGCTTACTGAAGGTCTATTGGCCACGCAGGCGAGGCGTTTCGAGGTCTGGCAAGATGGGACCGAGCTGTCCTCCGGTGTGGTGGGTCAGACGACGCTGACCCTCGATCCCGGATTGTATCAACTGCGCTCCGACGGATTCGCGGCCGAGTTCGAGATCAAAACCGATGAAGCGACGACGGTCGTGCTGACTGAATAGAGCTGGTGGTCGATGGAAGGAGGCAGCCACAAAAAAGGGCTCTCCGGAACTGACGGAAAGCCCTGCCGTAGTTCTTTGTGTAAGCGCGCCTAAAGGTCCGCTTGCATCGCGGCCATGATGCCGCTCTCATGCATCTTCTCCATCATCATCGCCATCGTGCCGCACTCCTTGTTGATGGCCATGGATTTTTCGCTCTCGGCTTCGCTCATCGTGTCCATCATTCCACCGCCCATCAACAGGTCCATCGCCTCCGGATAGGATTCGATCGTCTTCATGGAGAGATCGGGGTTGTCATTGATCATTTTGTTAAGCTTTGCGTTCGTTTCGATCCCCAGATCGAGATATTTCTCCATCCCTTGAGATTTCATCTCCCGAATGACGCAACGTATCGTCTCCCTGTCTTCATCGTTTAGCTTTACCGGTTTGACCAAGGCCGCAGCCTCGGGAGAGACGCGCGAATAGAGCTTCATCTGGTTTTCGAACCCGGCCTCCATCGACTCGATGAATTTCTTGTCCCGATTGCCGAATCCGAGCCTCGGTGCAGGTTTGGTTTCTGCTTGGGCCATTTGAATGACCGCCTCGGAGGGAGCCCCTTCATGAGAAGCTGTGTCGGAGGTGTCGGCCGAGGTTTCGGTCGAGCAGGCGCCGACCATCATGATGCTGGCGAGAATGGCGATCGTCTGTTTCATGAGGGACTCCCTAAATTTGGCAAGCCGCGCGAGGGGCTGTTGCCCATCGACTTGTTCCATTTCGCTGTAAGAAACAGCACAAGACGGCACATACGTCATTTGGCGTATGAGAGGAGGGCGCCTCGGAGCGGCTACGGGTCTGCGCGAAGCGTGGCCGGGTCGACGCCTTCGGCGATGAGGCCATTGTCGATGGCGCACTTGATCATCTGGCGGAAGTACTCGCCGTCATGGTCCGTGTTCGTCCCCATCAGCACCCGGTATGGGCCGAGGAGGGTTTCGTAATGCGCCTCTCCGAGAAGGCCCTTCCGAACGGGATAGTTGTAAGGCCCGGCTTCGAAGAAATTGTCTCGGAGCGCTTCATTGTCGAGCATGTCCTGCAAAGTCTTGGACGTGGCCCTGCCGCTTGAAATGTAAATCGAACTGGACGCCTCTCCGTAGGATAGGCCCAGACTGGCGGGATCATGCGGAGCGCCTGCCTGGGTCATGACGATACTGGCATTTGAATCCTCGATGGGCCACTCTCCCGGCGACACGTCGTTCGCCAGTCCCCACCCTTCGAGCGGTGGTGGGATGAGCGTGCGTGCATTCGTGCAGTTGCCGTAGTCCCACGTTATGGGTTCGACTCGCGCCGGGTAACGGGAACCGGGCCCTCTCGGATCGACAGGTGTTTCGGCCCGACGCTGGGCGGCCAGGTCCTGTGCGGCCTTAGCGTCGGAAACGCGCACCGGACCGGGGGCCATATAGGTCACCTCGACGGAGGGCTCCGATCGGCTTTCCGTTTCTATGGGCGGGGACGATGTGCTGGCGACGTTAGGCGCTTCGTCCTCTCCGCAAGCCGAGAGAAGGCTTGCGGAGAGGGCCATGACGAGGAAGGTTCTGGAGAAATTCACAAGCAGCTTCCCGTGTCAGGATTCAGCCCCCTTTGGCAATTCATGCGTGTGCCGATTGCCTCGACCTGCCAGCCGGTGCCGCGGTCATCAGCCAACCAGCCATAGACCGTGCGCTGCGTGACCGATGACACGGCATCGTCTTCGACGGGATAGTCATAATCGATGACCAGCGTTCTTATCCCGACCTTGCAATATGTCTTGGTGAGAGGCGGTCGTATCTCTTCTCGAACAAGACGTGCCGTCAGCTCGATCTCGACGGGTAGGCTGGCCCGGACGAGGTCCATGTCAGGGGCTTCTATGACGGCATATGGGTCGCCTGGCTCGAAGCCCGCCAATGACGCAGAGAGATCGCCCGAACAGATGGCACTCGGTTCGGCTCTCGCTGCAAGATCTTCGTCCTCAACGATCAGAGCGGCGTCCGGATGGTCCCCGATGTCGGCTTGTCGCGCTTCAGAGACCTGGCATGCCCCCAAGGCAACAACGCCGATGGATAGCGTCCACATAGTCACCAAAAGGGAGCGCACTTCGCAGGGGACCGTGTTCCGGACCGCCGAATTCACTCCGCGCGCGTAATTTCGTTTCGTTCTCAGCATCTGTTGATCAGGATAGAGGGCTGTCCGGACGCACACATACGTCAAATGACGCATGTCGGGTGGTGCGGCCCATGTGAGTTGCTGTGACGGCTCCGGAGGAAACCCGACATGTTGCACTACCGCCTGATTGTCGTCGCTGCGGTCGCGACGGCGCTCACATCGCTTTCGGGATGCGGTGAAGAGAACGGCGAGCCTTCTTCAAGATCAGCGCCCGGCCAAGCGGAATATTGTCCGCCAGATAAGAAGGGAAGCGGTATATCGGTCGCGTCCCGATACGACTATGAGGATCTGCTCGAAGCCGGGAAATGGAGGACCGAAATCTTCCCCCGACGTTGCGCCGGAGAACTGGGAGCGATCGTGCCGGACCTTCCTGACGGTTACGGTTTGGCCCCCTCGTCACGGCCTTACATCATGAACGCAGATCATATTTATCTGGAATATGCGGATATGGAAGGGGTCGTGGATAATGGGGAGGCAATGGACAATGTTCCCCAGGGCAATGACCGAATCTTTTTCGAAATATCCCGATATTCCGCCGATGAGTTGGCTCGGCTCCGGCAGTGGATGGCTGAAAATCCAGATAATTATCTGACCCGCACCGTGGATGGTCAGACGGTCTACCTGATGGCCGGGGTCGGAATATTCTTCCAGGAAAGAACGATCCGCGTTCCTGCCGGTCTGACGGCGATCTATGACAACGGCCTTCTGATCCGCCTGTCTCATGCGTCCATGTTCACACGGGATCGGGATGCGCCGGTCGATCCGCTGGCCTTGGGTCTGTTCCGCGACATGATGCAGCGGGCCGAAGCCTCCGGCATCTAGCGATGTGGCCTTGCAACATGTGGGAACAATTGCGAATCCGGTTCTCATATGGATGCAACCCGAAAGTCCAGTGTGGATCAAGCGCCTACGCGGGAAGAGCGCGCTAGGATGGCGGCTGCTGACGTTCTGAGTGGTCTGTACGAAGCGATCGCCGACAATACGCGCTTCGAAACCATGTTCAAAGCCATGGATGATTTCCTGGACGCGGATCCTGTCGATCTGGAACTTAAAGGCGCGGACTGGAAGAACGTGTTCCGCACGCACTTCTCCCGTGTCAGCCACTATATGGAGAACGATGTCGAGAATGGGCTGGAGAGCCCTATCGTTCATGTCGACCGGCAACTGGTTCCCTCAGCCGTCCTGAATCGGTCACTCGATATCGTCGCCAGTAACCCGATGTTCGATGCGCTCAATATTTCGGGTCAGTCCAATATCGGCGAAACGATTTCGACGCCGAAAGGTCGTCGCGAGCTCGAAAAGCTGTTCGTGGACAATGGCGATCCCGCTCAGATCCTCTTGAGCCTGCTTATCGACGGCGAGGCGCGGCCGGTCTTCATCGTGGCGAAGCGTGAAAACCTCTGCCATGTTTCCGGACAAGCCGATGCCTATGTCTCGATCCGCGCGGCGAAGGCCGTCTGGAACAACGATATCGCTCCATTGCTCGAAACAGCCTATGATCTCACCTCTGCGGAGGTCGAAGTGGTTCGCGGACTGGTGGAAACCGGGTCCGTCAACAAGGTCGCCAGCCAGCGAAAACGGTCGGTCAGGACCGTCCGGACGCAGCTCACCAACGTCTTCGCAAAACTCGGGCTCTCGACGCAGACCGAGCTGACGCTCTTCCTGGCGACACTCACGCAGATGATCGGCCAGGACCGTCGTTTGGCTGGCGGGGAAACTGGTGACGCGTCGATGGTGCCGGACGGGACGACATTGAAGACGGTGAGCGCCGACGGACAGACGGTTTCCTATCTGACCTATGGCCTTTCGGATGGCCGTCCGGTTCTGATGATCCAGCCATCGGTCCCTCCGAGCCAGACGCGCGAGTTTCGCGATATCTGCACCCGGCACGGGCTGCGCATGATCGTTCCGTTCAAACCCGGTTCGGGTGCAACCGACCCAAGACCGCCAGAGCATGGGCCGGAGCAGATGGCGAAGAGCTACATGGCTATTTTGAATCAGGAAGCTATTACGTCGGTCACGGTCGCCGGCCAGGCATCGGGAGGGCTCTATGCTCTGGAGTTCGCGGCGCGGTATCGAAGCCGCGTCGAGGGGGTTCTGCTCGTCGATACCGGGGTTCCGTTCAGGGGGCGCAAGGAGCTGATGAAACTTCCCCAATCGGCAAGACGGACCTTCCTTCCGGCGCGCTACCTCCCAGACATCCTGCTCGTCCCGCATAAGATCATCGCGTCGAACTTTCGTCGGTCTCTGGCTGGCGAAGCGCGTGTCGTGGACTATTTCTTCGCAGATAGCGATGCGGACACACGACTCGTGCGAACGGACCGAAAATATTACGATATAACCAAGCGGATCATCGCCTACTCATTCGAAGACATAGGCCGGCTTGTGGCCGACGTCTGCCGATGGGCGCAAGACTGGTCGCACCTCTTTGCCCGATTGACCGATCTTCCCATCGTCTTCCTGCACGGGAGTGCCAACACGCTATTCTCCCTGGAGAATGTCGAAGACCTGGCAAGACGAAACGAAAACATGTCGGTCATCAGTGTCGAGGATGAAGGCCAGCTCCAGCTCTACAGGCAGCCCGAGATGTTTGTGACCGCTGTCGAGGCAATTCGTCCCCAGTCATAGCGCGGCTCCCGCCAAAGCTCGGGTGATCGCAGCGGCAAAGGCAGAGCTATGGACAGGCTTGCCACGTCTTCCCGCAGAACAGTCGGCATGAGAGTTCGTCAGGCTGAGCCGTTCCGGCATCGCGTTTTTCCGATAGGCACGTCTTGGCCTCGCATTGACAGTTGCAGCCCTCGGCCTCTGTGTAGACGGGAATGGGGCAAACAGCCGGGAGGCTTCCCGGGGAACTCGCGCCCGGAGAAGACGGATTGCCGCCCGTATCCGAACCCGGTCCGGAAGCGCCGTTTCCTGTTCCGTCCAAAGGGCTCCCGCCGAGTCCGAAGACAGACCGGATGCGGTCGCTCCGAATATTGCGCATTTCGACATAGTTTTCGGTCTCGAAGGTCTTAAGGAGGCCATCCGCGCGCCAACTGTCGGGGTCGGGCACACTCCCGCTCACTTCAACTGTTCCCGTTTGGAAGGCGCCGGAGCAAGGGTCTTCCATTGCAAAGCGTTCCGCAAGCGCCCGGCCTTCCCTGTCGCGGGTTTCCAGATCATCGATCATGCCGATGCGCAACGTTTCTCGCCCGAACTCTTTCCTGCGCCGCTCAGTCTCCTCGACACGGATCAGACAGATGTTTGCCGTCGCGCTGAACCGCAACATGTCCTTGGAATGTTCGGTGATGGTGATTGTCGCGGCAGGCGGTGCATCGCTGCGGGCCTCGATGGACGTGTCGTTCAATGTCATCGAAGCATCCGCGTCGAACGTACCCGTCATTCTATTCTTCAGCACATCCGGATTCTGAGGGCGGAGCGTGAAGGTGTCTCCATCGGGATTGGTCATGCCGAGTGTCAGGGAAGAATCGTCGCCGGCTCGTTGAATGATGCTCCAATCCGTGCCCAGGCCGCGGTTGAAGATGGCGTCTTGGGCGCTTGCGCCTTCGCTGTCCCCAAACGGGCCAATTCCGGCCTCTCCCTGTTTGGCGGCAAAAGTCGTGGACCAGCCCGTGGCAACGTCGAACGGACTATCGAGGCTGGCGACCTCCAGGCTGAAGCGGATTTTTAGCGTCGGTTCGGAATCGGGAATGCCGAACCCGCCAATGGCGTTTCGTCCGACATCCCCGCCCGGAACATGGGACACGATCAACCGTGTCTCAAAAGGCGAGTCGCGCTTCACTTCCCGTTTTTCGAGAGAGAAGGAGCGGAACAGCGTCCGATCGTCCCGATGCTGTGCAACCGATTGCAGACATTGATTTTCGAGGATGTTCGACAGGCGGCCTTCGCCACACTTGCGGCCGGTCGAATCCGAACTGCCAGCAACAAAGACATTGTCGACGACTTCCAGCTTGCCTCCGATGCTGACGTGCAATGTGCCGGTATAATCCTGGCGAACGGCGCGGCTGACAAGGTCGATGCAGAAACTCGTATCCTGTGGAGCGACGAAGTCCTGGATTTCAAAGGGCGCGGTTTCGTCCAGGACGACCTTGCGGCATCCGCCGAAAGACTCTTCCATCCATTTCTCTTCTCCGACACTGCCGGCAAAGCGGGTCTTCGGCCAATTGGCGTAGGCCGCAGCGAATTGCGGCATGAGGTATTTGATGCTCGACGTTCTGCGGCCCGTATGATGGCGTATGAATGTGTCTATGGCCGGAACGATCTGCTTCGTTACGTGTCGCGACTTCATCAATCGCGTCACCGCGCCCCTGTCGAGACGCGAACCAATCTGATCCTCCAACAGGAACCACCAGAATGCGGTCGTCGAAAACTTCGTCTCGTCCGCTTCCGAGGCCCTGTGGCGGATCGAGCTGTATTCCGTGAACGGAACCGTGAAATCCATCGGCATGTAGGCGTATCGCTGCCCGGCATCGGAATAGGAGCCGCGCGACAACGGGACGTGTTCCTCCGTCTCCATGAAGGCGATGGCAGGAAGCAAACCCATCGTGCCAGCCCAGTCGTGCGGTTGTCTCTTGGTGTTTGGCGAGGTCGGGTTCAGCCAATGGTCGTGCTGGCGCAGCAAGGCGAACCCGGCCTGGAAATGAGCGGCGAAGCGGTCCTTGTGGACGCCGTTCCAGCGCTCTGGTCGGACCTTGATGTATTTCGTATCGTCCCAACCTGGCGACAAGGACGACTCGTAAGCGTCCAAAGCGACGTTGAAAAGTGTCGGAGCGGCTTGTCGGCCCGGGCTCGGCGTATCGCAAAAGACGAGATTCTCGCTTATCCAGGACGTTTCGTAGGCGCCATATTCAGGCATGTAGACTGTCGACGGCACGCTTTGGATCCGGTTCAACTCTTCGGAACGCAGTCCGTAGCCTTCCAACCATGATGATCCCTGTTTCAACGCATCCACTAGCAACCGCTGATCTCGAGGGGCTTCATACCGAGGCGGGAGAGTCGCGAACGCCGCTGTCAATCTGGTGGAAGACGCGTCAATGCAGCGTTCGAACCCTTGGGCCGCAACACTCTCAGAATGGGCCGTCGCCATGACAGTCCAGAATGGTATCTGGCGGTCGGCAAAGACACGTGTGTCACCGTCGGTCAGCACATCCAGTCCGGTGTCGGCAGGGTCGAGCGGTATGAAAGCCCAGTCGTTGTCGTGTGCCGCTGCCACGGACAGGCTTGAGAGTGCGAACACCGTCGCTGCCAAACCAAGTGCGCCGATGCGCCTGGCGTGTCGCGCGATGTTCAGGATCATGGACGGTTCGCCAAGATCATTCTTCACGGCTTACTGACCGAAGCCGAAGCTCATGCAGGCCGGGGCGAGACCCATCATGGTTTGCATGATGCGCGGATTGCTCATCATGGCGCGCGCGGCTTCCTCTTCGCTCATCCCAAGATTTTCTGCATAAGTCTCGAAGGCCCGGTCTTCGCCTTTCATCTGCGCGACCTGAATGTCGATCAGCATGCTCCATTCGCTATCGTTCAGGTTTTTGTCGAAATGATCCGTCGCGCAATCGCAGATAGTCTCGCTCATTTCGTCGTGCTCGAGCTTGCAGACGGCGCTGTAGCGCTCCCGTGTGCTGAGTCCGGACGTGCGGGACAGGGCTTCGTCCATGGCCGACTGAGCGCTCGCACTTTCGCATCGTTCGGGGATATCCATGACGTCGGAGAGCATCAGAGCGGCCTGCCGCCTGTCCGTGTCCGGTGTTTGGTTGCTGATCTGCGCGGCGAGCGCGGGCGGCAGGCCCGAACCCACCAACATCGTGGCGGTCATGCGTTTCACGCTATCGGACGTGCCCGCCGGGACAGCTCCGGCAAACTCCCGCGACAGGCACTGGCAATAGGCCGGAGACCGTCCGTCCTCGCCGGCACAGCCTTGTGCGAGAACGTCCGCAGCAGGCGGAATGCCGTCCGCGCTCATTATCTGTGCGACATCCGGATCGTTCCTGATCGCCTCGAGTTCCGCATCGATCCCGACCGCATTCCGGCGGGCTTCGTCTCCGGCGGCCTGCTGGTCCGAGCGGAATTCCGCAATCATCTCCTCGCCTGTTTGCGGGCGTGGGGCCGGACGCGTCACGTCGATCGTTTCCAGCCCTTCTGCAGGACCTGCGCGTTCGGCGGCCGTGCGCGTGGAGACATCGGACAGCGCCCTCGTCTCCACGCTCTCCCCATAGGTCAGGGCCGCACATCGTGCCGTCGAGGCGAGCATCCCATCCGTGCCACGCGTGGCATCCATCTTTTCGTTAGCTCTGCGGACGGCCGCGACATACGCATCGACTGATAGACCCATTTTCTGTGCGCGCATGCGGTTCAGTCCGTCCCTTGATCCGTCCCTTCCGGAATAGTCGGTCACCGCCAGAAAGGAGGCCTTGTATTCCTGACGAGTCATCAGTCGCGAACGCAGAGCGATCGTGCATTGGCAAAACCGCTCACCGGAGGTTTCGGCACACCCTCTATAGTCAGCATCGTACGGATCGCCGGTCGGGCGTTCTGGCAGGGGCGTCAGAGGCGCGCCTTCAATTACGCATCCCTGTTCGTAATAGATGCCTTCACCCCCGTGAGGATCGTAAGCAGCAACGAGGTCCATGACTGCTTCATCCGATCCCATGGCGGCCTCTGCAACGGGAGCCAAATCCACGACCTGTCCCAACGTCTCGCGGTACTGCATCCTGATATAGTCTTTGTAAGCCTCGGTAGGGGCTATATGCTGATATGTTGCGATCCTGCGCCCAACGCAGGCGCAATCGATATGAGAGCGGTTCAGTCCCTCGCAGATTTGCTGATAATCCTGCTGGGCCGACAGAAAGCTGGAGGTCTGAGCCCGGACTGCGCTCGGCAGGGCCAGAATCAGCAGGCCGGCCAATATGATGAGGAGGGAGGTTGATGGGCGCAGACGGATCTGGGTCATGAGCGGAAACCTCGAGAGATCGGATGAGAGTGCTCGAAAGACCTATGGCCCGACCTTGGAGGTCGCATGCGTCATATGACGTATGCGGGATCGCCGCATGTTATAAGCGCACCCAAGATTCGGCCGGTGAGAGTTAATCGGCTTTTTCCAAAGGAGGTCTGAAATCGTGCGGAGATACCGAGCGTCAAGCCCTTAGAGAGCAGGCACAAAACAGCCCGTCTTCAGAAACCGAAATCAGCCTATATGCCGATAGCCCTCAAAAAGTACGGGATGATCCGGGAGGGCGAGAGCGTGAAAGTATCTGGGAGAGGACTGGTGGAGCCAAGGGGAGTCGAACCCCTGACCTCTTGCATGCCATGCAAGCGCTCTACCAGCTGAGCTATGGCCCCGATCCATCGGGTCAGTCCTCGAAAAATGCCGGTTCGGGAAAAACCCCGAACCCGACAAGCGGCGCGTCATAGGGGCGCGCCGCGGTGGCCGTCAAGCGGCTATGTGTTCAGATCGATGTCGTCGTCATCGTCATCGTCGTCGTCATCGTCGTCATCGTCGTCGCCTTCACCCGGCGGGAGCGAGTCCGCATCGTCGTCATCGACCAATGCGGCGTCCTCGTCCTCGTCGTCATCGATATTCTCGATGTCGGGGTTCTCCTCGTCGTCGCCGTCTCCGCCGCCGATAATGGCCGCGTCGTCGCCGTCGAGTTCCAACTCCTTGGCCTCGGCCTCCTCTTCGTCGATATCGTCCTCATCGACCTCGACCGCGTCCTGAACGTCGTCCTCATCATCCTCCAGGTCGGACTTGGACGATTTCATTTCCGATGTAGGGACAATGCCCTGCTGATCCAGCTCGGCACGATCGAACATGCTCTTGCAGTTCGGGCAGACGATCGGGTCATTGTTGAGATCGTAGAATTTCGTGTCGCATTCGGGACAGACGCGTTTGGTGCCGAGCTTTTCGGCACGCTTTTCTTTTTTCGTTTTGGCTGCGGCCATGATCGGACTTGCCCTAAGATATTTCGGTGGCACATCTCGACGCCGAGACCTCGCTGCGCATCCGTACTAAATACTCCCGCCACACTACATCCCTTACAACGATGGACCCGACGACGACGCATCGTCGCCGCCAGCGAGTTGACGTGGTACTTCTCCTACCTATGCAC
>JBCCCX010000035.1:0-17203 GCA_039033275.1 Pseudomonadota bacterium
CGACATCGGACGTCTCGAGCTCTGTGAAAACGGAAGAGAGCGTCTGCGTCGCGATAAGGGGTGTGTCGGCGAACAGAACCGCGACATCGCCCTCGTAACCGGCGAATGCGTCCCTGGCGCAGTCGACCGCGTGGCCCGTGCCGAGCTGCGGGTCTTGGACGGCAATCTCCAGACCGAGCTTTTCCGCTGCGGCGCGGACATCGGCGTTCATCTCCCCCACCACGCAGACGATGCGGTCGCAACCCGCGCTGCGGGCGGCATCGGACACCCATTCGAGCAGCGGCCTGCCCGCAAGCTCGTGCAGGACTTTCGACTTGGCGGACTTCATGCGTGTGCTCTTGCCGGCCGCGAGAATGATCGCCGAACGCGGACGTTGCGAGGTCTGGGACGTTGTCATGGCGCGCCACTTAACGGATAGGTCGGGCGATGACACGGGCGGATACAGAAAAAGTCGGAAACGGGCTGTCAGGCGTAAAGGTCTGCTTTGATCTGGACGGCACGCTGGTCGACACGGCACCGGACCTGGTGAGGGTCACCAATGAGGTCATTGCGGGCGAAGGGCTCGGACCGACGGACTATGACGCGGCCCGCAGGGTCGTTGGGCTAGGCTCACGCAAGCTCATCACGGACGCGCTGGCACGTGGTGGGATCGAGGTGCCCGAAGCGAAACTGGACGCCATGCAAGCGGAGTTCCTCGACCGTTACGCCGCCGGGCTGAGCGTGAAGTCGCGACCCTTTTCCGGTGTCACGGAAACATTGTCGCTGCTTAAAACTTACGGAGCGAGGTTGTCTGTCTGCACGACGAAGCCGGGCTGGCTGGCCCGGCCACTATTGGACGAGCTGGAACTGTCGCAATGGTTTGACCGCGTCGTCGGCGGCGACGAGGCCGTGCATCCGAAACCCAGGCCGGGCCATATCTTCCAAGCGGCCGCTAGCCGCGACGCCACGACAATCGTCATGATCGGCGACAGCCGGCCCGATATGGAAGCTGCGCGTCGGGCAAAGGTGTTCTCCGTCCTGATGACCTACGGTTACAGCATGGAACCCCAGATACGATTGAGGGCCGACGCGAGACTACGGGACTTCCGCAAGATCGCGCCGACCCTCATAGATCGCTATGCAGAGGCGCGGGGACCGCGCCGGTAGGCTCATCTAGCCGAAATCGGTCTTGGACCGCGTCGGGATGCCATTGACCATGTTGGAACGGACATCGGTGCGGGCGGACCGCATGGAGGCCAGAAAGCCACCCTGGACCAGATTGATTTTGACGTCATGACCGCGTTCGGCCCAGTAGGCCTCGATTTGCTGTTTCAGACGTTCTGCGCCTTCGCGCGTGCAATAATCACCTTTCATGGTGCTCTATCCCTTAGACTATTTGTTGAGTGACGGCGGTCGCGCGAAGCGTCCGGTCAGTGGCATTTCCCGTAGTCACAGTTATGAAATGTAGCCTTCCGGCACAACGGCAAAATTCGATTTTCTTATGTAATATTCGTAAGACTTATCACAAATTTTGTGGTTCATGTGCCATTCAGGGATTATTACTGGCGGGACCAGACATGTTTTGCAGTAAATCATCCCCTTTCACACCCATTGCCTCAAGTTGAATATAAGTTAAATCTATGTCTTTGGCCAAACGCCTAAAGGATGCGCGCAAGAAGCTCGGCTTGTCGCAATCCGCTCTCGCCGTCCGCGTGGACGTATCGCAGCCGACCATCGCCAACTGGGAGCGCGGCGGACACACGCCCCGTCCGGACGCGCTAAGCCGCATTGCGGACGCGCTCGACACGGATGCGACCTGGCTTGTCTCGGGCGAGATGCCGGCCTGGAAAAATCCGGCCCATCAGCATCTTGCCAAGCCCATCCACCATATTCCCGTCTATGACTGGCCTGTCGGCGCCGCGGATCCCACCACCAGCCAGCCACGCCGTTACATGGCCATCGCTGCGGACGTCACGGAATTGTTCGCGCTTCTCGGCGGTGAAGTGAGCGGAGACACGGACGGCACCGTCCTGATCTTCTCGCGTTCTGACAAGACCGTTCCCGGACGCTTCCTCACACACGATGGAAGCGGCTTCGCCTTGTCGGAGCGGCGCTTACTCGACGATGATGTCTTCGCCCGACTGGTCTATTCGGTCGTGCCGCACTAGCGACCAGACATCCGGGACCTCTTTTAGCTCTTCCTGGTAGTAGCTTTGGAAGCCCGGCATCTTCACACGGTTGAGGAAGCCCGAATAGGCCATGTAGCTGACGAGGAAACGCAGATCCTTGACCCAGGGCGGCATGTATTCCGGACTCTTTAGCCGCCCGTCCACGGCAAGCTGCGCCAGTGCTGGGACGTCCTCTATGTCCATCTTGCCGACGAACAGTACCCGAATCAGATCGGAGCGTCCCATTTTCACGACGGTCCGCATGAAATTGTGCACGCGCAGCAAGCCGTTCAGATAGACCATGTCCTTCGTAAACGGCGCGCCGCCCGACACGACTCCGCCCCGGAACACGCGGCGGGCATTCTCATAGGATGTGGACGGATCGTCCGTGCGTTCGACGAAGAAATCGAACACCTCTTTGAAGTCCGCGCCCTCCACCGCCATCTGGATCGCGAGAACGCGGCCCGACAAACGCCTGAAACGGCGCGGGTCCATCGACCCGGTGATGATTTCCGCGAACACGGCCAGACCTTCCTGGACCTCCGTCGTGCCCGGATGGCTCCACCCCAGTATGGGAAATTGCGTCTGCGCCCGTCCGTTCAGCGCCGTCGCGGAATGGATCAGCGCCTCATGGTGCAGCAGCTGGTCCACGTCGCGGGCCGTGAACGACGCACCCTGGCGGATGCGGATGCGCCGCGACGATGCGGCCGCTTTCGCGCTGACGGTAGGGCTGATGACGACTTCCGGCGCATCCGTCGTGAAGTGACGGCGGAGCTTGTCTCGCAGCGCCCGCGCGAACTGAATGTCCGTCAGGTGCTTTTCCGTGCCCTCGACCACGAGCCGGTCGAAGTCCAACCCTTCGAGGGACGCATCCATATGCTTGGCCAGGTCCAGCACCTTGGTCTGCCGGTCCATCATGAGTCGCGTCGGCTGGCCGTACAGGGCGACGGAATGTTCGAAGAATTCCGGCGTGCCGCGCGTCTCGATCATGCAGACCGTGCTCATCAGTGAATCGCATAGGCGGCAAAGCCATTCAGAGACGACATGGTCGCCATCGATCAAGGCCTTGGCAGCTTTCACATGCTCCCGCGCGACTTCGGTCGGCATGGCGAGATATTTCGGCGCGGGCATCTTGCCCCGTTTCAGGAAAGCCGTTTTCAACGACGGCTCCCACGCGATAGAACGCAGAATGCGCATCGACTTCGCGGCCTTGTAGAGATGCTTGCCCGCCTTGACGGCGTTTTTGTACTCCGACTCGCTGAAAGTGCTCATAGGGTGTCGTCGCAACTGGCCTGTGCCGTGTCAAAGGCGGCCTCACCGGACGACCGCAACCGACGCTTTACGCCGCCCCTATGCGGCGCTACCCGCCCACCATGTCGAAAGCCCTGCAAACAGAGCCCCTCACCCGGCGCGTCTTCGCGATCATCTCGCACCCGGATGCGGGCAAGACGACCCTGACGGAGAACATGCTGCTTGCCTCCGGCGCGATCCACCAGGCCGGCAAGGTCGCCGCCCGCGGCGAGGCCCGCCGCACCCAGTCCGACTGGATGAAGATCGAGCAGGAACGCGGCATCTCCGTCAGCTCGTCGGTTATGACGTTCGAGCATAAGGGCCTGACCTTCAACCTGCTCGACACACCGGGCCACGAGGACTTCTCGGAAGATACATACCGCACCCTCACGGCGGCCGATTGCGCCGTCATGGTGCTCGACGTGGCGAAGGGTATCGAGCCGCAGACCCTCAAGCTCTTCGAGGTCTGCCGCCTGCGCGACATCCCTATCGTCACCTTCATCAACAAGCTGGACCGCGAAGGCCAGGACCCGTTCGAGCTGATCGCGGAGATCGAGGACAAACTGGCCCTCGACGTGGTGCCGATGCAATGGCCGGCCGCGTCGGGACGCCGTTTCAAGGGCGTGGCCGACCTTCGCACGGGTCGCTTCCTGGCTTTCGCCAAACCGGACAGCGGAGAGGAACACGCTTGGACGCAGATGGACGGCAACTCCATCGGCGCGACCTTCGATGACGACGCGCTGTTGGAGGAGTTCGCGATGGAGGCGGAACTCGCCAAGGAATATCCCGATTTCAACGAGCAGTCCTTTCGCGAAGGCCATATGACTCCGGTCTATTTCGGCAGCGCCCTGCGCAAGTTCGGCGTTCTGGAGCTGATCGATGCTCTGGCGGAGTTCGCGCCCGCGCCGCAGCCCGAAGAGGCGGTCAAAGCCGGGCAGGAGGTCGTGATCGAGCCGACCGACAAGGAAGTGGCGGGCTTCGTCTTCAAGGTGCAGGCCAATATGGACCTGAACCACCGCGACCGGGTTGCCTTCTACCGGATGGTGTCCGGCGAGTTCAAACGCGGCATGAAGCTGAAGACGGCAGACGGCAAAGGGCTGACGGTCCACAACCCGGTCATGTTCTTCGCCCAGGACCGGGAGCTGGCCGAGACCGCCTATGCGGGCGACGTGATCGGCATACCCAACCATGGCGTGCTTCGCGTGGGCGAGAGCTTGTCGGAGTCCGGCAAAATCCGTTTCGCCGGCATTCCGAATTTTGCGCCGGAGATCCTGCGACGCGCCAGGCTGGAGGACCCGCTCAAGGCGAAGCATTTGCGCAAAGCGCTTGAATCTCTTGCAGAAGAAGGCGTGACGCAACTGTTCAAGCCCGCGCTGGGTGCGGACATGATCGTCGGTGCGGTCGGCAGTCTGCAGATCGACGTGATGCGCGAACGGATCAAAACAGAATACGGTCTCGGCGTGCAATTCGAGGTCCCACCATACCAGACGGCGCGCTGGCTCGCCTGCGACGATCCGATCACGCTCAAGGCGTTCGTGGACAAGAACACGGTCAATATGGCCGAGGACATAGACGGCGATCCCGTCTTCCTCGCCAAATCGGCCTGGGACATCGGTTACGCGCAGGAAAAGAACCCGGACATCCGGTTCCTGACGACCAAGGAGCGCCGCTGACCCGAAACTGGCAGAGCGCTTGCAGAGCGTGGCGGGTCTTGTTGAGGTTCGCCCATGCTCCTGCCGTCGCTCATCATGTTTGCCATCACAGTGGCCTTCACGTCGCTCTGCTTCGTGCCGGCATTGTTCGAGCGCAAGTCGCGGCTTCTCAACTTCTACTGGGTCGGTGTCTGGCTGTTCGTCGGCCTGATCGCCGCTTTATCCGGCGCAGAGCAGACCGTGATGCTCGCAGGCTACGATAACCCCGAGATTGCAGGACGGCTGCTCGGGACGGCAACGCTGTGCTTCATGCTGTTCGTGACGTTCGCCTGGTTCAGGCTGTCGGGCGTCGCCTTGCTGAAAGCAGCACGTCAGCTTCGTCGCCTCGCCTACTGACGCGGCATCGCTCCGGCGAGCGGGAGCTGGGTCACGGGCGTGACGGGTCGCGATGCGGCCGCTGGCGGCGCGTTTCGCACCACGTCATCATGCAAGCGGCCATAGAGATTGTTCGCGGGTTGCGAGGGCTGCGATGGTGCGGCTTGCTGCGCGGTATCCCATGTGACCGGATGGCTGGCGGGCGCGCGCGGCATGGGCTGCGGAGCGGGTGCTTGCATGCGGGGCGTCCAGTTCTGTGTCTGCGACGGCGAAGGTTGCGGCGGCGCGATCGTCTGGCCGATCGGCGGCCGGCCTTGGGTGAAGCGCTGGGGTTGGGCAGGCAAGGAGTGGGCGGGCATGGGCTGGGCCGGATAACCGCTCGGGTAAGGCTGGGTCATTTCGATTGGCTGGCGCGCCTGCGGTGCAATCCGGGCCGGGCCGCGATAGGCTGTGGGCGAAGCTTGGACCGGGGGGCGCGTTGATGGGACAACAGACTGACCCCCCAGCGCAGGCTGGAACGCCCTCGCCTGCTGCGGCAGAGAGCCATATGGCGCTGCCTGTGACGTAATTTGAGGCGTGGCTTCCCTGACGATACGTCGCGTTGGCGTGGCCGTAATGCTATCTCTGGCGATGGGCTGACCCGTCGTGCCGACGCGGATCGTGTTGGTCGCTCCCTGTACGATCCGGCTGGATTGCGGAGCGGCCGTCCCGCTCACGCCACTGATTGAAATCGCGCTCGACACCGGAGATCCGATGCTGGACTGGAATTCGCAGACGCCGGGCGCCGTGGGTGCGGCCTTCACATAGTTCCAGCCGCGGCAGCGCGCATCGCCGGCACACTGGCTTTCGCAGACATTGGCAGTCGGCACGATAGCGGAATGGTAGGGCGTTCCGGGGCGGTAGGTTCCGAGATCGGCCGCAAAGGCTGAGGGAGCCGCCAGAGCGGAGGCGAGGAAAAGAAGGCTGAGGCGCATGGGTCCGGCTCGCAGATTCGTGTCTGCACCGAGCCTCGCCCGTTATGGTTAGCGTTGCGTTAACCGCCTCGAGCCGCCTTCACGATAGCCGCGAAGCTCTCCATCTCCAGGCTCGCGCCACCGACCAGAGCGCCGCCCACTTCGGGCACATGAAGAATCACCTCCGCATTCTCCGGCTTGACGGAGCCGCCATAGAGTATGCGCGGACCTTCGCCGACGGCCCGCCGGATCGCGGCATGCATGTCGGCAATGTCGCGGGCGGTCGCTGTCCGGCCTGTCCCGATGGCCCAGATGGGTTCGTAGGCGATGTCGTAGGCTCCTTGCGCTGGCAGGCTGGCAGCGAGCTGCGCTTCGACCACCGTTACGGCCCTTCCTGCCTCGCGTTCGGCCAGGCTTTCCCCGACGCAAATGATCGGGCGCAGCCTGGCGGAGATCGCGCGCTGCGCCTTGGCATGTACGACTTCGTCCGTCTCGCCGCCTGCCCGGCGTTCCGAATGTCCCAATATGACATGGGTCGCCCCGAGCTCGGCTAGAAGCGCGGCGTCGGTCTCGCCCGTGTGGGCACCGGCCTCGTGCGGGGAACAATCCTGCGCCCCGATGGCGACAGGCGTTCGTCTTGCCGCGTCGCACAGGCTGGCGACCAAGGGATGGGGCGGACAGATCACGACGTCGCAATCCGGCCTCCCGATCAGATCGGACAAGGCTCCGACCTTGCCTTCCCATCCAGGAAGACCGTTCATCTTCCAGTTCGCCGCGATCAACTGTTTCATGGCGGATTGTTTGGATCGTGCTCCGACTGAACGCAACCGCTTGCGGGGACATTCCGGTCTGCTACACGCGCCGCGCTATGGCTGACGATATTTACGACCGCCCCAAAGGCGCCTTCGACCGCATCCGCACGATCCTGGTCGGCGTGCTCGTCGGCATGCTGGTTCTGGCCTTCGCCGTTTGGGGCATCGAGGACGTATTCTCGCCCAATAGCAGCAATGCCGTCGTGGCCGTGGGCGAGGCCGAAGTCGGCCGCGAGGATTTCCTCGACCGGTTCAACGAAGAGATGCGGCGTGTCCAGGAACAGACGGGCGAAGGGCTGACGCCGCAACAGGCTTTCGACCGCGGCATCCCCCAACGGCTGGTCGGCGAGTTTACCCAGCAACTCGCCATCGAAGCCGACGCCGACGATCTCGGCATCGGTGTAAACAATCGCGACGTGGCGCGCTACGCGCAGAATATCGACGCCTTCCGCAACACCATCACCCAGGAATTCGACCGCGCGCAGCTCCAGCGCGTCTTGGCCTCCAATCGCATGACGGAGCGGGACTTCGAAGAAGGCATCGCCAACGTGCTGCGCCAGCAGCAGACGCTGCCCGCCATCATGGGCGGGATCGTCGCCCCCAGCGACTACGCTCAGAGCTATAACCAGTTCGTCAATGAAAGCCGGAGCGCCCGCCTCCTGCGTTTCGGCGCCGAACACATCGATCCCGTCCCCGAGCCCACGGATGATGAGCTGCGCAGCTTCATTGCCGAAAACCAGGCCAGCTTCACGGCGCCGGAGTATAGGCGCTTCCTGATGCTGCGGGTCGAACCCTTCGACTTCCGCCAGGACATCGAAGTCACCGAAGAACAACTCCAAGAGCGTTTCGAGACGCTGGTCGGCGCGGGAGAGATCGGAGCCGTCGAGACGCGCGACGTGAGCGTCATCGTTGCGCCCACGCGCGAAGTGGCCGACGCCATCGCGGCCCGTATCTCGGCTGGCGAAGACGCGGCCGTGGTCGCAGCGGACCTCGGCCTGCCCGCTCCGGACGATTTCAACGGCATTGGCGAGAACGGATTGATCAATCCCGACACGTCCGTCGCGGCGTTCGAGTTGGAACCCGGCATGGCACGCGTTGCGGAGACGGGCTTCGGAACGTTCGACGTCGTCACCGTCCGGTCCATCTCCCCAGCCGAAACGCCCACGCTCGAGGATATGCGCGACGAGCTGGCCGAAGACGTGCTGAACGGTCAGGCCCTTCGCCGTATCAACGACATCGAGCGGGTGATCGACGACCGATTGCTCGAAGGCGCGACCATTGAGGAGATCGCCGAAGGCCTCGACCTGCCGCTCTCCGCCTATCCCTTCATCGACCGCTCGGGCGTTACGCCGGACGGTGTGCGCCTGTCGGGCATTTCGGTCGTTCCGGGCATCGCGACCGACGACCGTTTGCTCCAGGCCGTCTTCACGGGCGATATTGGGTTTGAGTCCGACATCGTGCCGACCTCCAATGGCGGCCTCGCCATCTTCCGCATCACCGACACGATCGACAGCGCACCGCGACCGCTCGACATGGTCCGGGAGGATGCCACCCGCCTTTGGAAGACCCGCGCCCTGTCGGACGCTTTGAACGCCAAAGGCGTGGAGCTGGCCCGACGTGTCCGCGAAGGCGAGACACTCGAAGCCCTCGGCCAGGAACTGGGCGGCCTTATCGTTCAACCCGTGTCGATCATGCGCGCCTCCCCCAATGCGGAGCTGTCACCGGCCGTGACGATCACGCTCCTGGACGGCGAACCGGGCACAGTGGCCCGAGGCGCTGGACGCAATCCGGGAACCTATGAGATCGCCGTCCTGGACGCCATCTCGACGCAGAACGAGCGGATCAGCGGCAACATTCTCGACGTCATCCGCGAGCAGGTGTCGGAACAAGTCGCCCTGGATATCAGCCGCGCCTATCAGGACGCCATCATCGACGACAAGACGCAGCGCGTCTATGAAGGGCAGCTCCGCGCGGCGCTGAACATCGAGGCCGAGGGCTGATCAAGCCCTCGCCCCGATGCGTTCCGCGCCATGACCCTGGACATTCATCCGACGCGTGACGCGTTCCGCCCGTCCGACCGCCCGCAGCTGGTGTTCACGCGGGTCATCAACGATATCGACACGCCCGTCTCGGCATTCATCAAGACGGCGCTTGGCAAACCCTACGCCTTCCTGTTCGAATCCGTCCAAGGCGGGGAACAACGCGGGCGCTTTTCGTTCTTCGGCTTCGATCCGGACCTAATCTGGCGCAGCCAAGGCGACATGGCCGCCTTGTCGCGGGACGGAAACGCCTATTCGCGCATGGCCGGGACACCGCTCGAGGCGCTGCGGGCACTCATTGCGGAATGCGCGTTCGATCTCCCGGATGATCTGCCGCCCATGACGGCTGGCCTGTTCGGCTACCTGGGCTACGACATGATCCGCCATGTCGAAGTGCTAGCCCAGCCCAACCCCGATCCGATCGGGACGCCGGACGCCATCATGGTCAGGCCGCGCACCGTCTGCATCTTCGACCAGGTCAAGCAGGAGATCATCGTGGCGGCGCTGGTGCCGCCGGGCGGCGCGTATGAAGACGCAGTCCGTCGCATCGAGGCCACGGTGACCGACCTCGAAGCCCCGGCCCCGTCCGCACCCAGCTCGACCATCCAGATCCCGCAGATCGACCCGGCCATCGGGACGGACTTGCCCGCCTTTTCCGAACGCGTGAAACGCGCGCGGGGCTACATCCTCGCTGGAGACGTTTTCCAGGTCGTGATCGGTCAGAGGCTGGAAGCGCTCATGCCCGCCAGCCCGTTCGCGCTCTACCGCGCCTTGCGGCGCATGAACCCCTCGCCTTTCCTCTATTTTCTCGACTTCGACGATCACCAGATCATCGGGAGCAGCCCGGAGATATTGGTGCGGCTGCGGGACGGCGTCGTGACGATCCGGCCCATTGCCGGTACGCGGCCCCGCGGCAAGACGGCGTCCGAAGACCTTGAAAACGAACGCAGCCTCCTGGCCGATCCCAAGGAGCGGGCGGAACATCTGATGCTGCTCGATCTGGGCCGCAACGATGTCGGCCGGGTCGCGAAGGCAGGCACGGTGCGCGTGACGGAGCGTTTCATCGTGGAACGCTACAGCCACGTCATGCACATCGTGTCCAATGTCGAAGGCGACATCGGCGATGGGCTCGACTGCATTGACGCGCTCATGGCGGGCTTTCCCGCCGGGACCGTCTCCGGCGCGCCCAAAGTGCGGGCCATGGAGATCATCGACGAGCTCGAGCAGGAGAAGCGCGGCATCTATGCCGGCGCGGTCGGCTATATCAGCGCGAATGGCGACATGGATACCGCCATCGCCTTACGCACCGGCATCGTCAAGAACGGCACGCTCCACGTGCGCGCGGGTGCGGGCATCGTGATCGACTCGACACCGGAGTATGAGTGGGCGGAAACGAAGCACAAGGCGGCGGCCCTGTTCCGCGCGGCTGAGCAGAGCGTGCGCTTCGACCGGAATTGAGCCGGCATTTATCGCCGGATTCGGTTATTATCGCCCTTCACAAGACGATGGCGAAATCACCTTTGTCGCTTGTGGACCAAGCCGGAAACAGGCCCCGGCAATAAATGCCGGGGACGGTCAATTTTCAGATCGAGGGCGCGCGTAGAAACCGTCCCGCGGAAAGTCTTTCGCCAGCGACCGCATGACGGCTGGACGACCTGCACCGATCGCCAAGCCGATCTTCCGACCCGTCCCCGCGCCCACACGGCCCTCCCAAGCCTCCGGGCCGCCCCGGCGCAGCACTTGTCCGATCTCGCGGTACACCCTTAGCGCCGCCGTGATCGCCCACGCACAGCGGAACGGCAGGTCGCGAATGCCCGTCCGGGCGGAGGCGTAATAGCCTTCCGCCAGATCGAGCAGATCGACGGCCGCCTTGTGCGCTGCGGGCCAGTTCTGAGGTTGCATCAAAAGGTCAGGCTCCACAGGCGCGCCGTGTGCAAGCAACAGGTCCTGGGGGACGAACACGCGTCCCGCCTTCGCATCGTCGATCACGTCGCGGGCGATATTGGTCAATTGGAAGGCCAGACCCAGATCGCTTGCACGGTCGAGGGTTTCCTCGTCGCGCACCCCCATGATCATCGACATCATCACGCCGACCACGCCGGCCACATGATAGGAATAGTCGAGTATGTCGTCGACCGTGCGATAGACCCTCTCCCCCGCATCCATCTCGAAACCCTTGAGAAGTTCGAAAGCGTGACGGTGCGGGATGGCGTTGCGGTCGAAAACGAGCGCCATGCCTCTGAAAATCTTCTCCACGCGCTCGTTCGGATCGTGATTTGAGGGCGTAGCTTGCTTATCGACATGGGCGGCAAGGCCCGTGGCAATAAGTCGGCTGTTCAGTGCGGCCAGCGTCTGCGCCCGCAAGGTCTCCAGCCGTTCCCCCTGCCCGTCGCGATAATCCGCGATCTGCCCGTGGCCCATCTCCTGACCGTCGATCACGTCGTCGCAATAACGGCACCAGGCGTAGAGCATGGAGGCGTCGTCGCGGATGCACGGTGGCAGAACCTTGGAGGCAAGCGCGAAGCTCTTGCTGCCGACCTCGATGGACTCGCGCCCCTGCTGGGCGAGCGCGTCCGTCATCTATGCGGTTTCGCCGCGCAGCCGCGCCCGCGCCCGCTCCGCACCCATCAGAGCTAACAACGGGCCCATTTCCGGGCCATGATCGCGCCCGGTCAGCGCCTTGCGCAACGGCATGAAGAGTCGCTTGCCCTTGCGGTCGGTTGCGGATTTCAGCGCCGTGATCAGTCCGGCCCAGTCGGCGTCGTCGGACAGATGCTCCGCAGCGGTCGCGCAGAACACCGCATCGTCCGCATCGATTGTCCCGGCCATGGGCGAGAACAGCACATCGCTCCACGCGGCGGCGTCCTTCACCCGTTCCACATTGTCCCGGATGGCCAGCCAGAAATCCGCACCGCCCTCGATGTCGAGCGCGTCGAGCTGGTCGGCGACTTCAAGATACGGCTTTTCGTGCAAGAGTTTGGCATTGAGGTTCAGCAATTCCTCGTCATCGAACCGCGCGGGCGCGCGGCCGATCTTGTCGAACGAGAATTCGGACACAAGCTGCGACAGGGTCGCCCGCTCCTCGATGGGGTCGCTCGTGCCGATCTTGGCCAGTAGCGACAATATGGCCATGGGCTCGAAACCCTGTTCGCGGAGCTGGGCCATGGAAAGGCTGTCGAGCCGCTTCGACAGCTTGCCACCATCCTTGTCCACGAGCAGCGGCGTATGTGCGAAGACCGGCTCCCCGCCTCCTAGCGCGCGGAAGATTTCGATCTGTGCCCCGGAGTTGGTCACGTGATCCTCGCCGCGAATGACGTGGGTGATCTTCGCGTCGATATCGTCCACCACGCTGGGCAGCGTGTAGAGGTAGGAGCCGTCGCCCCGGATCAGCACGGGGTCGCTGATGCTGCCCGTATCGATGCTCTGTTCCCCGCGCACGAGGTCAGTCCAGGTCACGGTCCCGCCGGACAGTTTGAACCGCCAATGCGGCTTGCGGCCTTCGGCTTCGTAGGCCGCCTTCTGTTCGTCGGTCAGGTCCAGCGCGCGACGATCATAGATGGGCGGCTTGCCCTTGACGGCTTGCAGTTTCCGCTGGCGGTCCAGCTCTTCGGCCGTGTCGTAGGCCGGATAGAGGAGACCCGCTTTCTTAAGCTTTTCAGCGGCTTGGTCGTAGAGTTTGAAGCGATCCGATTGCTTGAACGTCTCCTGCCATTCCAAGCCGAGCCAAGTCAGATCGTCGCGGATCCCCTGCTCCAGCGCGGCGCTTCCCCGCTCCTGGTCGGTATCGTCGATGCGCAGGATGAACGTCCCGTCCGTGCTGCGCGCGTGGAGCACGTTCATCAGCGCGGTGCGGACGTTGCCGACATGGAGTTTGCCGGTGGGGCTGGGGGCGAAGCGGACACGTGTGGACATGGGGCGGGGCTATAGAGAGGGCAGCGCGCAGTGAACAGTGAGCAGAGGCAGACTTTTTCAATGTCGTGCCGTCCGTCGCACCCTAAATAAGTCCGTCCCCGGCATTTATTGCCGGGGTCTGGCTTCGGGAAGGTTCACAAACCGATAGGGATCTGTTCGCTCTGCCCTTGTGAAGGAGTTCGAAAGCAGACCCCGGCAATAAATGCCGGGGACGACAGAGTTGAAGCGAGAGACGCTCAATCCCCCCACCGGTCGCGATAGGCATTCGTGATCGGGTAGCGGCGGTCCCGGCCGAAATTCTTACTGCCGATCTTCACGCCGGGTGGGGCCTGGCGGCGTTTGTATTCCGCGATGTAGAGGAGCTTCTGCACGCGCATGACATCCTCGCGTGCATGGCCGCGCGCCACGATGGCCTCCACGGGCAGCTCTTGCTCGATCAAGCCCAGGAGGATGTCGTCCAGTACGGGATAGTCCGGCAGGGAATCGCTGTCCTTCTGGTCCGCGCAAAGCTCCGCGCTGGGCGGTTTGTCGATGATGGGCTGCGGGATCGGCGCCTTGCCGCCGAGCAGATCGTCCGGCGTGTGGGCGTTGCGCCATTCGCAGAGGCGGAAGACCTCGGTCTTGTAGAGGTCCTTGATCGGATTGTAGCCGCCCGACATGTCCCCGTAGATGGTGGCGTAGCCCACCGCCATCTCGCTTTTGTTGCCCGTCGTGACCAGCATCGGCCCGAATTTGTTGCTGAGAGCCATGAGGGTCAGGCCGCGTATGCGCGACTGGATGTTCTCCTCGGTCGTGTCGGGATCCAGCCCCTCGAAGAGCGGGTCCAGCATCTGGGCGAACGCGTCGCGTGCGGGGCGGATCGGGATGATGTCGTAGCGCACACCGAGGCGCTCCGCGCAGGCTTTCGCGTCCTCCAGGCTGTCCGAGGATGTGTATTCGCTGGGCATCATCACGCACCAGACCCGGTCCGGACCCAGCGCGTCGACGCAGATCGCCGCGCAGATGGCGCTGTCCACCCCGCCGGACAGGCCGAGCACGACCTGTTTGAAGCCGTTCTTGTTGACGTAGTCGCCAAGCCCGAGGCAGGCGGCGCTCCAGTCGGCCTCCAGTCCGGATAGATGGGGTTCGGATTTCGCCGTGACGCAGTTCCACTTGCCATCGCGGCATTCCCAGTCCGCAACGTCGTAATCCTCGACGAAGCTCTTGAGCGATTGCACGATCTCGCCGTCCCGCGCCATAGACCAGCTGGATCCGTCGAAGACCAGCTCGTCCTGTCCGCCGACCTGGTTGACGTAGACGAGCGGCAGGCCTTCGTTGAACACTTTCTCGCCGATGGCGCTTGTGCGTTCGGCATGGGCCGTGCGGCGCCAGGGCGAGCCGTTGGGCGACAGCATCATCTGCGCGCCGGCATCGCCGAGATGGTCGGCCACGCCGGGCTGCCAAAGATCTTCGCATATGGGTATGCCGAGCGAGACGCCCCGGAAGTCGATGGGGGCGGGCAATGGTCCACGCGCGAACACCCGCGCTTCGTCGAAGACGCCGTAATTGGGCAGGTGGTGCTTGTAGCGCACATGTCTGATCTCGCCGCCCTCCATCCAGAGCGCGGCATTGTAGAGCGTGCCGCTCTCGACCCAGGGCGACGTTGTCAGCAGGGCGGGCCCATCCGCCGTCAGCGCCGCCAACCGTTCGCAGGCCTTGCGGCAATCGTCCTGCACGGTCGGCCGCAGGACGAGGTCCTCCGGCGGGTAGCCGATGATCATGAGCTCCGGGAAGACCGCAATATCCGCACCGTCCGCCTTCGCGCGGGCGTAACCTTCCGCGATTTTGGCCTCGTTACCCCAAATGTCGCCGACGACCGGGTTGAGCTGTACCGATGCAATACGAAGGCGGTCCGTCATGCGCACGCTCTAGGCGAAGCGCCCGTGCGGGTCCATTGCAACAGGTTTGCCTATTCGTCGCGACCCAGCCGTTCCGCCAAGCCCCGGAATAGCGCGATGTTCAGGTTCATGCTGTGCGGGCCGACCGATGTCGCTTGCGTGAATTCGCGGTCGGCGGCGTTCTTGGCGATGACGATGCCGGTGTCCGGATCGACATAGACGTATTGGCCGTAAATGCCGACGGCGAAGAAGTCCCGCCGCTCCGGCATCGGGACCCACCACTGAAAGCCATAACCCATGTCGCGGTCCGAAAGGGCAGGCGCCGAATGGCGCGTCGATTCCGCCACCCAGAAAGCCGGGATGAGCTGTTCGCCATTCCATTGTCCGTCCTGCAGGAAGAGCTGCCCGAACTTGGCGTAGTCGCGCGTGGTCAGGTTGAGGCCGCCGAGCGCGAAGGCCACCCCTTTCCCATCCGTCAGGTAGAAGGGTGTCTGCCGGAAGCCGAGCGGCCCGTATGTCTCCTCCCACAATTCGTGCAGACTGCGGCCCGTAGCGTTGCGCAGCGCCCAGGCGGCGACATGCGTGTCCATCGAGACATATTGCCAGTCCGTCCCAGGCTCGAATTGCCGCTCCGTGAGCGATGCCGTGTACCGGTCCAACGATCCGCCCAAGGCAATCGTCCGACCCATCTTGTTGATGTCGCTGTCGGCGTCGAGATAGTCCTCATTGTAGCGGATGCCGCTGCTCATGTTCAGTATGTTGCGCAAGGTCGCGCCGTCATAAGCGGTCCTGGCGAGTTCCGGCACGTAATCGGTGACCGGATCGTCAAGGCTCTCGATGGACCCGTCGCGCAAGGCACGGCCGTAAAGCCCCGACATGAACGACTTCGCCACCGACCAGCTGATGCGCCGGTCGTCGGGACCCGTTCCCAGATAGTAGCTTTCATGGATGATTTCGCCGTCGCGCAGGATGACCAGTGCTGTCGTGTCCAGCTCCGCCAACATGTCGGAGACCGGTTGCGGCTGTCCCGCGATTTCGACGGTCTCCGGAAGGGGCCGACTGTCCCCGACCAGCGTGTCGCCCATGACGACGTCCAGCTCGCGTGTCAGGAAGGCGCGGTCCATATTGGAGAAGTTGCCTACGATCTTGTCCGCGTCGAACAGGGTCGCGGAAGCCCTCAAACGGTCGAGATCGTCTTTCTTCGCGATATAGGCCGCTCCCCCTATGACGAGTAGCGCGACGGCGGCGGCGGTCAGCCCTTTGGCAAGTCTGTTCATGCAACCCCCTCGATCTGCGCGGCCACTCTGACGGCGGCCAGCCCCTCCTCACCTGTGGCGAGCACAGGCTCTCCGTCAAGGCAGGCACGGACGAAACGGTCGAACGCCGCGCCCAGGCTGTCCTGGACAATCGGGCGGGAGCCGAACTCCGCGTCGAGATCGAACGGCGTGTCGTGACGTAGCGTCTTGCGCCCGAAATCGATCTCCAGCGTCCCGTTCTCGTAGCGCAGGATCCAGCGCCGTTCGGGCTCCGCGTCGCGGGACGCCGAGACATAGGCCGTGGTCTCGCCGAAACCCATCTCCGCCCGCGCCGTGTCGATCTTTCCAGAATAGACCGTCCTGGCGCTCTCCGTGCTGATCCAATCCGGGTGTCCGAACAACCAGCCCAGCAGGTCGAGATCGTGGATCATCAGGTCCATCACGACGCTGGCATCCAGGTTGCGGCGACTGGGCGGGCCGTGGCGGACGATGTCGATCTGGGTGGGCCGAGCCGCGATCCGGTCGAGGCCGATCGCGGAGAGGACGATACGTTCCTGGTGGCCGACTTGGAGCACGCGGCCAACCTGCGCGGCTTTCGCCACGATCCGCTCTGCCTGAGACACCGTCGGGGCGAGGGGCTTCTCCACGAGCAGGTGACAGCCACGCGCCAGGCCGGCAGTGGCGGTCTGCGAATGCTCCGTGCTCGGAATGGCGACGATTAAGGCGTCGGACGCCTCTGCCATGGGCTCCAACCTGTCGAACGCCCGGCTGTCATGGCGTGCGGCGAGCGCCTCCGCCCGGTCGCCGGAGCGGTCGTAAATACCCGTCAGTTCGCAGCGCGGATGAGCCGCGACCTTGCTGGCGTGATAGGTCGCGAACGCGCCTGCGCC
>JBCCCX010000036.1:0-17142 GCA_039033275.1 Pseudomonadota bacterium
ATCATGATCCCCATCACCAGTCCCGCAGCCAGAGCCGACTGGGACGCCGCGCCGAGGCCGGCCGCTTCTGCGACGCTGCGGATCGCCGGCCCAACGCTGACGAGTGCGAAAAAGCCGTAGACGACGGTCGGTATGCCGGCCAGGACCTCGATGGCGGGTTTGGCGACCGCACGCGTCCGGCGCGACGCGTACTCCGATAGGTAGATCGCCACCATGAGGCCGACCGGCCCCGCCACGGCCATGGCGATGACCATGACCAGGAACGTTCCCACGAAGACCGGAACGGCCCCGAAGGCCCCGCTCTGCCCCGCCTGCCCGGCCCGGATCGCTGTCTGCGGCGACCACTGCGTCCCGAACAGGAACTCCAGCAGCGAGACGTTGCGGAAGAACAGCGTGGCTTCGAAGACGAGCGATCCGACGATGCCGAGCGTCGTCAGAAGCGCAACGAGGGCCAACGCCATCAGCCCCGTTTCCGCCATCCGTTCGACATGGACGCGCGCGGCGTAGTCCGGCTTGACGTTGGCGATGGACAGACCGGTCACGATGCACGGTCCGATGATGAGCGCACAGAGCCAGAGAATGTCGTCCAGCCAGTCCGGATCGGCCCCGCGCAGCAAGAGTCCCAAGACGTAAAGGGCCACCCCCGCCAGTCCGGCCAGAGCGGCGGCCAAGCGGGCATGGTGGCGGGGCTGCGCCTGGAGTCCGGGCACCATGCCCGCCCTCATTTCCGTCTGGCCGCGCGCTTCGCGGTGCTGACCTATCACCGCGAGGCGCGCCGCACGGCCATGCGTGACCCGGTAGGCGGCCAGCATCAGCGCGCCGACAACCGCTATCATGTAGATAGGAACGGGGTCGCTCATGTGGCCTGGGCCGCCTCTATGAGGCGTCTGCGCATCTCCAGCCGTTCTTCGGCCGATAGCGGGATGAGGCCGATGCTTTCGAGGTAGCCGTCGCGGCCCGAAGCCTCGTTGGACGTGAACTCCAGGGCAAAGCCCATCGCGTCGCCGCTGCCCTGCCTGATATAGAGGTAGAGGTCGCGGACGACCGGGTAGGCACCGTTGCGGATCGTGTCCGGCGTCGGCGCGACGCTTGCGATCGGAATGCCCTGCACCTTGTCGCTATTCTGGTCGAGGAAGGAAAAGCCGAACACACCCAGCGCATCGGGCGTGCTGGCAAGCGTGCGGATGAGTGCATTGTCGTTCTCGCCCGCGTCGATCCAGTGCCCGTCTTCGCGCAGATCGTGGACGCGCGCCCTGAACGTGTTGGGCGTATCCCGCTCCATAAGCGCTAAGCATGGAAATCTCCGGGCGCCGTCCTCCATGGCCGTTTCCACGAACGCATCCCGCGTTCCGGATGTCGGCGGCGGACCGTACACCTCTATGACAATGGCGGGCAGCGACGGGTCGATGTCGGACCATTGCCGGTAAGGATTGGGAACGGGCGTGCAGTCCGTCGGCGAACGCGGCAGTTCGCGGGCGAGTGCGTGGTAGAGGATCGAGGCGTCGAGCGCCATCGCATCAGTTCCGACGGCACGCGCCAGCACGATCCCGTCATATCCCAGCCGTACTTCGACGACCGGACCGACGCCGTTCTGGTCGCACTGGGCCGCTTCGGCCGGTTTCTGGCGACGGGACGAAGTCGTGGCGTCGATCGACGGGTTGCCGGAGCAGAAAAGCTTGTGCCCCCCGCCGCTGCCCGTCTGCTCGACCACGACCGGTAGGCCGGTACGTTCGGAATAGGTTTCCGCAACCTTGGCGGCGAACGGAAAAATGGTCGAGGATCCCACGACCCGAACGGGGTCCGAGGCCGTGTCGGCGCAGGACGAAAGCCCGGCCGTCATCACAGCACTGGCGATCAGGGCGCGAAATCGGTGGCGCGCGAGGCGGCTTGGCTGCGGGTCCCTGTTCCCCAATCGAGCCTCCAGCGGAAGGGCGAGCGGCCTTTGCGACCGGGCCGGTCGGAAATCCCCTGTCGGCTTTGGCGGAAGATTGCAACCGCCGCATGGCGCGCATGTCCACCGGTTACGGTCTTTACAGAGGCGGTGCGAAGGCGCAGGGGCGCGCGCCATGGCCGTCAACGCCCGCATAACTGCCCTGCCGCGCACCTTGCGCGGAGAGATCGCCGCCCTGCTCGCCCTGGGCGGGCCGATGGCGCTTACCCAGATCATTCAGTTCTCCATCTACACGGTCGATACGATCATGATCGGGCGCGTCGGGACGCAGGCCCTTGCAGCGGCGGCCGTGGGGACGGTGATTTATTTCCTGCTTTGGATGATCGGCGCGGGACCGGTCAGTGCCGTGACGCCCATGGTCAGCCAAGCCATGGGCACGACGCTGGGAGACGATGCGTCGGATGCGCGACGCGACGCACGCCGCAGTGTGCGGATGGCGCTGTGGCTGGTGGTATTTCTAACAGTGCCCATGTTCGCCTTTCTCGCCTTCACGGAAAAGGTGCTGATCTTCTTCGGGCAGGACCCGGCCGTCTCCGCCATGGCCCAAACCTACGTCATCGCCTTGGCGCCCGGCCTGCCCTTCGCTCTTAGCATCATGGTGCTGCGCAATTTCCTCGCCGCGCTCAACAAGACGCTGGGGCCGTTGCTGATCGTAACCGTGACGGTGGGCATCAATGCGGGGCTGAACGCGGTCCTCATCTTCGGACTGCTCGGCGCCCCTGCGCTAGGGCTGGTAGGGGCCGGCATCGCCAGTTCGGTCTCGTACTTCCTCTGCTTCGTGATGATGGCTCTCTACGTCTCGACGGACCAAGACTCCAAGCCGTTCGAAATCTTCCGCAACATCATGGTCTTCGACCGCGAGCGTTTCGGCGAAGTCCTCCGCCTTGCTTGGCCAATCAGCGTCACCACCCTGTTCGAAGGCATGCTGTTCAATGCGGCCGCGCTCGTCATGGGTGCCATCGGCGTGCGCGAGCTGGCCGCCTATCAGGTCGCGCTGAACGTCGCGGCCATGGCTTTCATGCTACCGTTCGGTTTCGCCATGGCGGGGGCGACCCGAATCGCATTGGCCGAAGGCGCGGCCAATGCGGACGCACGGCGACGCGCCGTGCAGTCCACATTGCTGATCTCCATCGGAGCGATGAGCCTGATCGCACTGGGCGTCGCGCTTTTCCCGACCGCGATCGCGCATGTCTATATGCGGCCCGAGCCGGAGAACCTGGCCACGATCGCGTTTATACTGGGCTTCCTTCCAATCGCGGCGGCTTTCATGGTGTTCGACGCCGTGCAGGTTGCCGCCAATCAGCTTTTGCGGGGCCTCAAGGACGTCACCGCTCCCATGATCATCACGGGCGTGAGCTTCTGGGGCATCGGCTTTCCCGCGTGCTACGCGCTCGCTTTGCACACGCCATTCGGGCCGAACGGTGTGTGGTACGGCTTGTTGCTGGGCCTGACGGCCGCTTTCATCGGTCTTGGAACAAGGCTCTGGCTTCGGCTGAAGCAGCCGCCGCGTCCTCCTGAGCTTCTTCCGAACCCATGACGGTTTCCTCGATGAAGTGACGTCCCTGAGCGTCGTCGATCTCGATCACGTTCAGGTCGGGATCGAAGTCGGTGCGTTGCGCGATTTCCTGCTGAAGACCCGCCTCGTCGACCCTCCGAGACCGCCAGACCCTGCGGCCATCCATATCGCGTTCGGCCATGTAAACGAATAGTGCATCGCGGCTGCGCACCGCAACCAGCACACTGCCCGCATCCCGGTCGCCCGAACGCGATACAAGCGCAAAGGCGCCGCCGACCTGCGCGCGACGGATCAACGCATCGATCCAGATTCCGGTGCGCAGGCGTGCGTCTCTCTGCATGAGCGTCTCTCCTGTTCCGGGTAGCGGTTGCATTCCGCTCCCCTGTCAGGGGCGCGTGGCACGAGGTTTGCTTCGTTGGACTCGCAATCCTTCGAACGGAACCACTCACGATGAACCGCACCGCCATCCAGGCCATGCTTATCAGTTCCGTCGCCCTTCTGCCACTGGTCGCACTGCCGGGCATGGCCGCGCCCGCGATCGACGCGCCCGTGATCGACGGAGCGCAACCCACCGCCGATAGCCAGACCGTCGGCCTACCAAGTGCTATCGACGTGGACGCGAATGCGGCCCTCGGCGCGACCCTGACGCCGCCAGAACCGCAGGCCTTTAGCGTGTCTCTGCAAGAGGCCACAGAAGGGCGCGTGGCGCGTCGGCTCGACTGGCGCAACCCCCGCACGGAGCTCCACTTCGACCTGTTCCGCGCCCCTGACATCGAGACCCTGTCCGTAACACTGTCCGTCGATCCCATGCCAGGCGCGGACCCGTCCCTGCCCCTGCTCCTTCAATTCAACGGCGGCGACCCGTTCGAAATCGAGACCAACGGACAGGGCTTCGACACGACGGTAACGCTGGACCCGCTGCGCGCCCGCCTAGCCGGCAATGTGCTGCGCCTGACCCATGCGGTTCCCTGCGATGCGCCGTCCGGGGGGTTGCGCGTAGACTTAAGCGAGTCGCGCCTGGACATGACGGTGCAGCCCCGGCAGCGCCTTATGGCCTTGCGCGATGTGGAGACGCTGTTCGCCAGCCCGGCTTTTGCACCGTCTCTGATCGGGCTCGTCTCCGGCGGTCCGGACCAGACCAAACTCCAGGCCCTTGCCGCGCAGGCCGTCGGTTTGCGCATGGAGGATGTGCCCGACTTCCGGCTGAGCGCCGGCGAGGCCGACTTCGACATTCTCATGGTCCGGCGGGCGCAGCTGGCCGGCTATACGTCCGACCCCGCCATATTGGATGCCCAAGGTCCGCAGATCGCCTTGTCGGCGGACCATACGGACCGGCTGTTCGTCACGGGTGACACGGACAAGGATATCATGGATGCGGTGTCGGCCCTCGCGACCAGCTACTTGCCGTCAACGAGCCTTTCGACCACGACGCCCGACGCCGTGCGCGGCCAAGGGCCGATCGATGCGGACAGGCAGCTCGTGCGCGACCGCGCCACGCTGGACGGGCTGTCGGTACAGACCGGCACGCACCGCGAATATATTTTCGACGTGGCCGACCCGGCCGCGAGCGAGGGCGAACTGATGCTGCGGCTCAATCGGGACGACCAGACGCCCAAAGGATCTCGCCTGTCCGCGAAGCTGAACGGCGAGACATTAGGCGAAGCGCGCGTGCGCGGCCGACGCGTGACCGTGGCCTATCCGATCCGCCAAGGCCTGCTACTCGGCGCGGGCAATCGTTTGGAACTCGTCACCCACGATGCCGACCCACGTCCTCGCTGCGGAGCGAGCGATCCGTTCATCGCCATTGCGGACGGATCGGAGCTGAGCCTGCGCGCGCCCATGCCGACGCTCGATACGGACCTGTCGCGCTTCGCGGCGGATGCCTCTTTGTTCGGTCGAAACTCTGGCGCGGACACCGTGATGGTTCTGCCGCTCGGCAGTATCGACTTCACGACTGCGCTCGGCGTCGTCGCGCGCCTTGCGCAAGCAAGCGGGAGAGGCTGGACCGAGGCCGCTTTCGAGCGCGGCGACACGACGACCACCGACCGGCACGTGCTGCGCATCGAGCCGGTCTCGGAGATCGAGCGCCATGTGCGCCTATCCGCGCCGCGCGGGCTGCAAACGGCGTGGCGCGGCGGGGGCTGGCAGACCGGACCCGCGGAAGACGGGGTCGGCCATTTCGCCAGTCTCGACGGCGAGCAAGCCATGATCCAGGCTGCGCGGCTGACCGGCGCGCCAGCCGACATGGGGCCGGGCGGGGTCGCGGCGGTCTATCCGTCGGAGACAGGTCACTTGCACGGCGTGATCTCCAACGTTCACGGCGTGTCGTTCTCCGATGCCCTGACACCTCTGGCGCGTCCGGAAATCTGGAACGGGCTGAAGGGGGCCGTGTCGCGCTGGGACCAGACCGATGTGGCCATGGCGCAGACCGCGCTGCCTTTTGCGACCCGCCCGGACGATTTTCGCGTCGCGCAAGGCAAACGCTCCATCACACAACACGCCAAGGCAATGGCCCTATCGATCCGCCATATGGACTGGCCGGAACCGGAAGCCGTGGCTATCGGCGACTGGGTCGATGCGCGCTGGACCGGATTCTCGACGACCTTCCGCGAGCGGGCCGAAGCGGCAGAGCTGGAACGCGTTGCAGCACTTGCCATCGACCGGGCCGAAAGCCTGTCGGAGACGGCGCGGACGGCCGCCCGCCACGCTGCATCCAGCGAGCTGGGCCGGAGTGCGGGACAAGGGCTGACGGCTGCGGACGGTCGGCTCGCGGCGTTGCGAACGGACTTCTGGCGACATCTCGGCATCGCGCAGCCCGAAATGAAGGCCGCCGGCATCGGTCAAGCGCAGACGCTCCCCGCCGCCCTGGCCGCGTCGATCCTGTTCCTGATGGTAATGATCGGCATGGCGTTTGCCGGGCCAGCCAGACGCTAAGGCCCTCAGCCGAGGCCCTTGATCGACGGCAGGCGGACTTCGACCTGCGTCCCCTCGCCCGGACGGCTGGAAATGTCCAGCGCGCCGCCATGGAGATCGACCAGCGTCTTAACAAGGGACAGGCCGAGGCCGGAGCTTCGCGCCTCGACATCGCGCGAGGCTTCGCCTTGCGCGAACGGCTCCCCGATACGGGCGACCTCGGCCGCGCTCATGCCCGGCCCTTCGTCGGACACGCGCATCGACACACCGTCCGCTGTCTCTTCCGCCGACACGCGCACCGTCCCGCCTTTGGGCGAGAACTTCACCGCGTTGGACAACAGGTTGAGCAGGATCTGACGCGATGCCTTGCGATCGGCGGTGATGAGCAGCGGGTCGTCATCCGGAACGTCGATCTCTACCGTCACCTCGCCCGTGTCGGCGGAGGGTCGGATCATCTTGACCGAACTGCGCACGACGTCGGAGATGTCGAACGTATCCGGCACGAGCGTGTATTTTCCCGCCTCGACCTTGGACAGGTCGAGCACGTCGCCGATCAGGTCCAGCATGTACTGGCCGCTATCGTGGATCAGCTCCGCATACTCTGCATACTTGCCAGGCAAAGGGCCGAACAAGCGCGACCGCATCATATCGGAGAAGCCGATGATGGCGTTGAGCGGCGTGCGCAGCTCGTGGCTGACACCGGCGAAGAAGAGCGTCTTGTCGCGCGCCTCGCGCTCCGCCACCGTATGCATGCGACGCAGCGACTCCAGCTGCGCGGCGTCCGCCGTGCGGTCCAGAGCGTGGAGCAACAGACCGCCCTCTGCCGTGGCGGTCAGCGTCATGTCGAGACTGTGCGTGTCCTTGCCGTCAGGCACGGTGATGCGCGTCACGGTCGGCCTGCCAGTGCGTCTCGCCAGGACGGCCGCGTCGGCCAGCTGCCCGCCTGCAGTGCCGTGATCGATTAACCGGCCGAGGCGCATATCGCCGTCGATCGCGGACAGGCCGAACTGGTCCATACCTTCGGCATTGGCGGCGACGAGGCGGTCTTCGGCGTCGAAGCTGAAAACGCCACCCGCCACGCCGTTGGCCCAGCTGCCGAACGCCGTGTCCGCATCGCCGTCGCGCGCCTGGGTCCCCGCGATCATGGAGGCGACGAGCAGGGCCAGCGTCCCGGCCGTGCCCAGCATGGCGAGAATGCCGACACCGGACTCCGACAAGGGCGAGTCGCCAAGCTGGGCCAGGGTCAGCGACAGCAGGGTCGCGATCAGGGCGAGCGAGGCCAGAACGAGCGCTTCCACCACGCGTTCTCGCGTGAACAGCATGGCGATGGCGGGGATGCAAAGGAATGTGATGGCCAGCGGGAACAGGCCGCCGACCAGGGTCACGACCACGGCGAAACCCGTCCATAATGCCAGCAACACGACTTGCGACCAGGTCCGGTGCAAGGCTGGCAGGAGCATGAGCGACAGCAGCGCCGGCAGAGCCAGCCCGACGGCGAGCTTGCCGACCGGATCGACCGCTCCCGTGGCGTAGATCGCCACGGCCGCACCGGCCGCCATGACGGTCAGCCAGATCAGCATGGGTCCCATCAGGCGCGGGCCCAGCGACATGTCGGCGGCGCGACTCATGAAAGTATGATTAGCGGTCATCATTAACCATGAAAGCCGTTCTTGCAGTCCCGTGGCCATCCGCTTCGCCTCAGAGGCGAAAGCCCGGCGCGAACTCGCTCGGCTTTTGCCGCAGCCGGCCCGGCTTGCGGCTTCGGGGCACGCGCCCTATCTGCCCTTTCGATGACCGACACCGCTTTATGGCCCGACGACGTCGCCGCGCTGATCGAGGATTTCGAATTCCTCGACGGTTGGGAAGAACGCTACATGCACGTGATCGACCTAGGCAAGGCCATGGAGCCGCTGCCCGAGGCGGACCGGACGGAGGCGAACAAGGTGCGCGGTTGCGCCTCGCAGGTCTGGCTGGCCAGCACGAGGGACGATGAAGGGCGGCTCGTCTTCCGGGGCGCGTCCGATGCCCACATCGTCAGCGGCCTGGTCGCGATCGCCACCCAGGTCTTTTCCGCCAAGCCGGACATGGTGATCCGCGAACTGGATACGGAAAAGCTGTTCGAAGCTCTCGGCCTGTCGGAGCATCTTTCCACCCAACGGGCCAACGGCCTGCGCTCCATGGTGGCGCGCATCAAGCGTGAGGCCGGCGCCTAGGTTTTGTTCTCAGCGCTTCTTCGGCCAGTCCTTGCCGACGCGCAGGATCATGTCGATGCCCAGCACGGCGATCAGGCCGGCCATGAGCGCGAAGATGGGGTGACGCAGCGCGAACAGGCTCATAATGCCGATCGCGACGCCGAGCAGTATGGCGTAGGGATGGATTTTCATCCCTTCAATTCAACGTCCCAGTAGAGATAGTCAAGCCAGCTATCGTGCAGATGGTTGGGCGGGAATCGGCGGCCCTGCGTCTGCAGCTGATGCATGGTGGGACGGCGCGGCTTGATGCGCGGGTGCATCTTCGCCTCTTTCGGGTGTCGGCCGCCTTTCTTCAGGTTGCAGCCGGAGCATGCGGCCACGATGTTCGACCAGCTGGTCTTGCCACCTAGACGGCGCGGCAGGACGTGATCGAAAGTCAACTCGTCCGGCGAGCCGCAATAGACGCATTCGAACCCGTCGCGCAGGAACAGGTTGAACCGGGTGAAGGCCGGGGCACGATTCTGCGGAACATAGTCCTTCAACGCCACGACGGACGGCATCTGCATCTCGAAGTTCGGGCTGCGCACGCATTGTTCGTAATGGTCCACGACGTTGACCCGGTCGAGGAAGACCGCCTTGATCGCGTCCTGCCACGACCAGAGCGACAGCGGAAAGTAGGAGAGCGGCTGGTAGTCGGCGTTCAGGATCAGGCAGGGGTAATTGCCCTGACTGACGGGAACGGCATGCTCCAGATCGACGGGGGAATGCGGTGACGCGCTCACAGGCGGCCTCCCTTGCTGGTTGGCCGAACGGCGGTGCTGTCATGTGCGGCGATCAGACTGAAAGCGTGCAACTCCGTTTCGATTCGCACCTAAATGTCGCGGAAAAGCCAGGGCGTGGCAAGGCACAGACCCATGACGTCTTTGTCGCAGAGCTGTCATCCCGGTCCTTAAACCCCATGATGCGGCGTCTTGGGCTCGGCTGATGCGATCGCTATGACAGGCATCCATGATTCGCCGCATGCTCACCTTTGCCCTGATGGCCGTGGCTTTTCCGGCTTTCGCTCAAGAGGTGCGGCTGCATACGGGCGGGGCGGGCGACCGCGTCGAGGCCGCGTCCGGCTATGCCGTGTCCCTCTTCGCCTCGCGACTGGGCGATGTGGCGGCACTCGCCATGGACGCGGAAGGCACGATCTATGTCGCTGACAGGAAGGGCGGACGCGTCATGCGCGTGACGGACCGGGCGCGGGACGGTGCCGCGGACCTCATGCAGCCCTTGCCTTACCGCTTCGACACACCGACCGGTTTGGCGGTGTCGCAGGATGGCCTCTTTGTTGCAGACCGCCAAGGCCTTTGGCGCGTGTCGGCGGCGGCGTCCGTCCCTCAACGGATTGCGGCGTTCGGAAATTCTGAATCGGTCGGAGCGCCCCATCCGCTCGCCATTGTGGGTCCGGCGACTGTCCGGCTCGGACTGCCACACAAGAGCGGGACGGCGCGCTTAATCGACATCGACACGCGGAGCGGCGCAGCGACCCTGGTCGATCAGTCGGACGGGATCATCCGAGGCTTCGCCGCAGCGGAGGCGGGTGGCCCGACTTTCGTAATTTTGGCAAATGGGGATGGGGTCCGCTTTGGGGAAAGGCCGTCTCTCTCCCGCTCTGTAGAGACGGATATTCTGGCCTTGCGCATCGACGGCCCGGTGGGACGGGCTCAGATGGCTCTCAAGGGCGGAGTCTACGATAGCGCGGCGACCTTCGCCGGCATCGGAGCCGTGGGAGACCCGATCCTCACAGGCTTCGGGCCGGACTCGCCTCCGAGTGCTATATTGGCCGACGCGCGCGGGCTCTTCGTTTCCGATGGCGCGGGGGGCCGGATCTGGCGAGTGGTGAGGACCGAAGCGGATGACGCCAGACCGGCCGAAGCCGAGCCCGGGCCATCTCTGCAACCGGAAACACAGACCGCCCGGCCCGTCCTGCCGCGCGGGTCACGCATCGGACGGGCGTCCACCCTTACCCCTGCCAGACCTCCGAGCGAGCCTCAGCCTCAGCCTCAGTTTCAGCCTGAGCCGTAGGTCAGGCCGAGGCGTTCCGCGAGCTTGTCTGCCCGGAAATGAACTTGATCGGTCACCAGCTCCGGCACCGCACTGCTCAGATGCAAGGTTTCGTCGTCGTGGGACAGGCTCAGCGCCCCGACCAGGTCCGGCGTGCGGCCTGTCGCGACGATGGCGAGCCGGATGGCATCGCCCAGCGCTTCGGCCGCCGAGACCTGAGCCTCGTTCAGTAGCCGTTCGACCGCTTCGCGATTGGGTGGCTTGCGGTTGCGCGACACGGACCGGAACAGGCTGAGGGCAAGCCAGACGCGCTCGGGGTGGGAGAGGCCCGATATGGGCGCGTAGAGCACATCTTCGAAAACGAGTTCGGCCCGGTAGTCCGGGTGCAGGTTCTTTCCGAGGCCAGCCAGAAGGCAGGCCGCCTGACGCAGGCGGGCATCCTTGGCCGGACCGAAGGCCGCAGGCAGCACGTCGCCGATCGCTTCGACGAAATCCATGAGCGGCGGGCCGAACAACTCCGACTGGAGAGAGCCGGACGCGAAGTCGCGGCATCCGTCGAGCAACGCGTCGCGGGACTGCACGTCCGGTGGAAGGTGGTCGAACACCAAGCCTTCGCGCAGGCCGGTCAGCGACACTTCGATCCGCCGCGGGTTCAACACGCGGATCAGGCGCTCCAGCAGCAGCCCCGAATAGGGAAGCGTTTCCGCCCGGCGGGTGCGCAGGCCGGGCCATTCGAACAGCGCCTCCCGCCCCTCATTATAGGCCCAGCGCGCCAACAGCGCCGCATCTAGCGTGTCGAGGGCGTAGCTCTGCATGGTCTTCAGCGGATAGAGGGAGCGGTTCATGTGGATCGCAGTGAGGTTCCGCCACGCCCCGCCGATCAGGTAGAGCGTATCCGTGTCCGACAGAATGCCCGGCAAGGCGGAGAGGGCGGAATCGATCTCGGGGATCAGGGCCGGATAGTCCGCAGCGCGCAAATTGCCGCCGACCGCATCGAAGGGGCCCAAGGGCAGGCTGATGCGCTTGCCCGGCTTGCGGTCCTCGATACGGATCAGCTCCAGCGAGGCCCCGCCCAGATCGGCCGCGAGCCCGCGCGCGTCGGGATCGCCCGCCAGCAATCCCAGAGCCGACAGGCGGGCCTCCTCCTTGCCGGAAACCGGCTTGACGACAAGACCGGTCCGGGCCGTAATCTCCTCGATGAAGTCCGGCGCGTCCTCCGCCTCTCGCATGGCTGCCGTGGCGGCCACGAGCAAGCGCGTCAGCCCGCGCGCATCGGCGATGGCCTTGAACCGGGTCAGGCTGTCCAGGGCGAGCGCTTTGCCCTCCTCGGACAGCCGTCCGGTGTCCTTCAGGTCGCGCCCCAGACCGGCGAGAACCTTCTCATTATAGACGGGCGTGAAGTGCGACCCGTAAATGTCGTAGACCACAAAACGGATCGAATTAGACCCGATGTCGAGCACGCCGGCCTGTTCCGGGCCGAACGGGGAAACCTTGAAGGGATCGGTCAGGCCGGACCCTTTCCTTAGGACACCAGCCGCGGCGTAAAGCGCGGCGGTTCGGGCAGTTCGGCGGGGCGCGATTTCTTCAACGCCTCGCCCCGGCCCGACAGGGACGGATTATCCATGAAATACTGGTGCGCGGAAAAGGCCGCCTCCCCGTCCTCGCGTTTATGACGAGCATATTTGCCAGAGGGCTGCAGTTCCCAGCTATTCGTATTGTCCATCAGGTTGGCGACCATGATCTGGTCCAGCACCTGGTCGTGCACGGTCGAGCTCTCGATCGGCACGAGTGTCTCGATGCGCCGGTCGAGATTGCGCGGCATCCAGTCCGCCGAACTGATGAACAGTTTGGCATGTCCCGACGGCAGTTCGTGGCCGTTCCCGAAGGCGACGACGCGCGAATGCTCCAAGTAGCGCCCGACGATGGACTTGACCCGGATCGTGTCAGACAGGCCTTTCACGCCGGGGCGCAAACAGCAAATGCCACGCACGATAAGGTCGATCGGCACGCCGGCCTGGCTCGCCTCATAGAGCTTGTCGATTATGCCCTTATCGACGAGGGCGTTGAGCTTGGCCCATATGCCGGACGGCCGTCCTGCCTTTGCATTGGCGATCTCCGCGTCGATATGACCGTAGAGCGCATCGCGGAGACCATGCGGGGCGAGGGTGAGCTTTTGCAATTCGCGCGGCCGCGACGAACTGGTGACGAAGTTGAACAACTTACCCACGTCGGATCCGATCACCGGATCGGCGGTGAACAGGGCGAGGTCCGTGTAGATCTTGGCGTTGAGCGCGTGATAGTTGCCCGTGCCGAGATGGGTGTAGGTCTGCAGCCGCTCCCCTTCCCTGCGGATGACCAGCGAGACCTTGGCGTGGGTCTTGAAGCCCAGCAGGCCGTAGACGACTTGCACGCCCGCCCGTTCGAGGTCGCGGGCGAATCTCAGATTAGTCGCCTCGTCGAAACGGGCCTGGATTTCAACCAAGGCGGTAACGCTTTTGCCGCTCTCGGCCGCGTCGATCAGGGCGCGCACGATGGGGCTGTCGTCCGACGTGCGGTAGAGCGTCTGCTTGATGACCACCACGTCCGGGTCCCGCGCGGCCTGGCGCAGAAACTGGATGACCACGTCGAATTCCTCATAGGGATGGTGGACAAGGATGTCCTTGGCCGCGATGGCCGCGAAATGGTTGCCGTCATAGTCGCGGATGCGTTCAGGGAAGCGCGCCGTAAAGGGCGGGAACAGGAGGTCATGACGACCATTGTCGATCAAGCCCTTCAGATCGACCATGCCGAGAAATTCGGCTTCCTGAATGTCCTCTTCCCAGCATTCGAAGCTCTCGATCAGGAAGTGCCGCAAGTCCGGATCGATCCCCTCGTTCAGCTCCAGCCGGATGACCCGACCGCGGCGACGTTCCTTGAGGAGGAATTCGAAGTGCTGGACGAGGTCCTCGGCCTCCTCGTCGATGGCGATGTCGCTGTCGCGCGTGATGCGGAACAGGCCGACGCTGCCGACATCGGAGTCGGGGAAAAGGTCCGGCAGGAAGTGGCCGATAACGTCCTCGATCCTCACATAGTCGCGCTTCTTCGCCCCGGCAAAGAGCTGCAGGAAGCGCGGGACATGCGTCGGGATCGGTACGAGGCCGAACGCGCTTTCGTCCGGGTCGGCGTGATGGGTCAACGAGGCGGCCAAGCCGATGGACAGATTGGACAGGAAGGGGAACGGATGCGCCGCATCCACGGCGAGCGGCGACAGGAGCGGCAGGATCCGTTCTTCGAAACGCTGCCGCAGTTCCGCCTGCGCCGCCGCGTCCAAGTCGGCCACGCTGGACACGACGATCTTCTTTCTCGCCAGTTCGCCGCGCAGCGTGACCCAGCACTGTTCCTGCGCGTCGATCAGCCTGTCGACCTGCTTGGCGATCTTGTCGAGCTGACGCTCCGGCGTGAGCCCGTCGAAACTGGGGGCGTTCATCCCGGCGAGCATCTGCGTGCGTAGGCCAGCCACGCGAACCATGTAGAATTCGTCCAGATTGGAAGCGGAGATGGATAGGAAGCGCAACCGCTCCAGCAAGGGGACGGATTTATTGCGTGCCTCTTCCATGACCCGCGTGTTGAACTGAAGCCAGGACAGCTCTCGGTTGAAGTAACGTTGGCTAGGCGCGGTCGGCATGGGGCGTCTATGCCAAGACGCTTGCCCCGCGTCCATGCCGGTTCGGCGGCTTATCGGCCTTCATTCACGCTGCAACGCTCGAGGCGTCGTCCGCGAGGATCGCGTACAGGGCTTCCGCATTCGGGGCGGCGCGCAGGCGCTGGCGCGTTTCGGGGCGGCGGAGCAGGCGCGAGACGCGCGCCAGCGCGCGCAGATGCGCCCCGCCGCAATCTTCCGGCGCCAGGAGAAAACAGACCAGGTCGACGGGTCGGCCGTCCACCGCGTCGAATTCCAGCGGCTCGCTGAGGCGGGCGAAAGCCGCGACGACCTTGTCCATGCCTTGGATGCGGGCATGAGGCAGCGCCACGCCGTTGCCGACACCGGTGGAGCCGAGGCGTTCGCGCTCCGTGGCGGCCGCGACGATGTCGCGGCAGGACACGCCTTGTTCCTCAAGCCCATGCGCCTCGATCAGGCGCAGGGCGATATCCCGGAACAGCTGCTTGGAGCTTGTCGCCGCCAAGTCGCATATCATCGTCTCGGCGCTGAAAAGGGCGCGGTCTGCCATAACTTATCTCAAGGGTTCGGCCGCTCGCAAGAAATCGGCGCCGATTGCGTGTCGTTTCGGGCCGCATCCCAGCCCTGATCTGCAGGGCCATGCGGCAACGGGGCGTCCCATAGACGCGCGGGCCGCCAGGGACAAGCCCGGCCCTCAGAAGGGTCGGGGACGAACCTTAGTCCGTTTTCGGATCGATCCAGCCGATATGCCCGTCCGGGCGCTTGTAGACGACGTTGAGCCCCCCATGCCGGGAATTGTGGAAAACCACGACGCCGGAATCAGCCAAACCCACTTCAAGCGCCGCCATGCCGGGCGTCAGCGTACGGATGCGCCCCGTCTTCTCTGCGATGACCATGGGTTCGTCGGAGGTCGGCAGATCCTCTTCATTCTCGGCTTCGGCCTCGGCCACAGGATTGGTCAGCACGAACAGCGCGGCCTCCTTGGCCTTGGCTTTCTGGCTATGGTCCTTGAGGCGGCGCTTGTAGCGGCGCAGGCGCTTCTCGATATGTTCCAAAGCCTCGTCGGATGCGGGATAGGCTTCCTGCGCCCTGCCCTCGCCTTCGAACGTCGCCCCGCTGGGCAGGTGGACCGATACGGTCGTTTTGAAGCCTGTGCCTTCACGCGACACGGAGACCTGGGCGTCCCCTTCGCGGTGGATATACTTGTCCATCATTTCTTCGAGCCGGTCGGAAACACGTTCTTCTAACGCCTTGGATACATCGATGCCTTTGGAAACGATCTGGACTTGCATATGCGGCCTCTCTCTTTCGGTCTGTGCGAACCGACTCCTAGCACGACGGTGCCGGTCTAATGCAAGGACTGACGCTTCTGCCCAGAAACGATTCATCCGATATGAGACTTTTCGGGGTCCATATGCGTAACGACAGCATGACGGATACGCATGTGAAATCGCGGGCCACGGCCTCGGACTATCTGCGCCAAAGCGCAAACCTGGTGCTTGCGCCGCTCATGTGGCTGCTCTCCTCCATCTGGTTGCTGGACGGCACGGCCCGGTCGGCCAGCGACTTCTCCGACATGAACGAGAACTGGCTCGTGCCGCTCGGCCCGGCCTTCTCCATCTGGTTTCCCATATTCGTGGGCTGCATTGCCTACGGCATCTTGCAGGCTCTGCCGCGCAATCGCACGCGCAACGTGTTTCGAGATGTTGGCTGGTGGACGGCACTGGGTTTTGCGGGAATATGCGGTTGGGCCCTGATCACGGCCTATGCGCCGGATACGGCCGTGCAATGGGCAAGCGCGCTGATCTTCGTCCCGACCGTGGCGGCGCTGATCGTGGCGACGATCAAGTTCACCGCCCGCCTAAACGATGTGACGGCCGCCGAGCGTCTGATGAGCTGGTGGCCGATCAGCCTGATCGCCGGCTGGTGTAGCCTGGCCGTGTTCCTGAACTGGACACCCATCGCCTACGACGTCTTCGGCGGCGGCAAGGCCAATCTTCCGAGCAGCCTCCTGATCCTCGCGGCCGCGCTCGGCCTGGTAATCTGGGTTTGCCGCCGCGCCTATTGCAACAAGGTCTACGTCCTGCCGGCCGTCTGGGGGCTGGCTTGGCTCGCCGCGCGACACTTGTTGGGCGAGATCGAGGTTCCGGCCATTGGCTGGGCGGCGATCGGGGGCATCATATTGCTGGCGGCGTCCGCCCTGGTGCAGCCTCGCGTGCCCATATCCGGATATGACCGGACGCCCGCCTGACGCTACGACCTAGCGCCAGCGATCGCGCGGATCGGGGCCGAACCTGTTCGGTCCCGGATTGCCCGGCATAGCGAGCCAGGCGTGCTCCACAATCGTCGCGAATACGATAAAGCTCCCGGCGAGCAGGAAGACGAGGTGCAGCCAGCCCGGACGTCCCATATCGTGGAATCGCCGCCAAGCCACGGACAGGTCTGGAATGAAGGTCATCAAGCCGAAAACAATGGCAAAAACGAGTGCGAACAAGGACATGGGGGGCAAGTCCTCCAAACCGAGCGCCTCCACCGTGATGTCGCCAGACGCCAGCACTTCGAGCATGGCCTGCGTGCGCTCCGGACCGAGGCCCGAGAAGAACACGAATAGCAGGACCAGATTGATGACGAAGACGAACAGCCTCGGCCACCAGAAGTCCGACCGGCTGGCCCGGCTGCGAAAGTCGAAAGCCTGACGTATCCAGTTGTAGATGGCAATGTTGGGCGGGGTCATGGCGCGGTCCCTACCCGAAGGCGAGCGCATCCTCATCATATTTCGGGCTGGGGCCGTATCGGTTCGGCTCAGGGTCGGAGTCGCGGATCGTCAAGAACAACACATAGGCTGCCGAGGCCACGAACAGAA